>CANBNK010000039.1 GCA_947371015.1 Acetobacteraceae bacterium
AGCCGCCGGCCCGCGCCAGCCCGCCCAGCATGCCCAGCACCATGCCCTGCCAGCCCACCGCGCCGCCATGCCCGGCCAGCAGCGCCAGCCCCAGCAGCGCGAAGGCCAATTGGCTGAGGATGCCGATGGCCATGTCCACCATCAGGCTGGCGGCGGCCGGGGCGGGGCCGACGCCCTCGCCGCGCAGCAGCCGATAGCTGGCCACCTCGCCGCCGATGCGCGCCACCGGCAGCAGGCCGTTGATGCTTTCGCGGATCCAGACATTGGCGGTCATCGCCGCCAGGGAGGGGCGCTTGGTGCCCGGCAGCAGCACGCGCCAGGCTTCCGCATTCAGCGCCATGGGCAGGGCATGCGCCGCGCCGGCCAGCACCAGGCCGAAGCCGGCGGAGGCGAGCAGCGCGGAGACCTCGGTGAGGTCCTGCTGTGCCAGCAGCAGCACGGCGCCGCCCATGCCGGCAAGGGCGAGGAGGAGGCCAAGGCGGTTCATGGGCGGTGGGGCAAGCGGCTCATCTCAGGGCGGCGGTGTAGCCGGCCGTGGCGGTGTTGCCCAGGGCAGCGCGCACCTTGGGGTCCAGCAGTGCGGCCAGTTCCTCGGCGTAGCGATAGCCCGGCGCCTGGCCCGCGAAACCACCCGTGGTGGCGGGATGCAGGTACACCTCGGTGACGCCGGGCGGGATATGCGGCAGCACGGCCGCGAGCCTTGCGGCCGTGAAGGCGCCGGACCAGGCCAGCCCCACCACGCGGTCCGGCGCGCGCAGGCCATGGCGCGCCGCCAGCAGGCGCAACAGCTTGGTGAAGGGGTAAAGCGCGCGCGGCTGGGTGGCGGCGTCCGGCTCCACCGCGTGGATCAGCGCCGGCGGCTCCCACGGGATGCGCACCGCCTTGACCCCATGGCGCGCGGCCTCGGCAAAGGCGTAGGCGGCGATGACGGGGTGCAGGTGGTAGTGCTTGTGCGCGTTCAGATGGTCGCAAGCCAGGCCGGTGGCGGCGAAGGCGGCGAATTGCGCTGATATCTCGGCCTTGAGCTGCGCCCGGGCGGCGCGGCTGAGGGCAAGGGTCAGGCCCAGGCCGGCCATGTCGTCGCGGAAGCGGCCATTGGGCTGGGTGAGCGCCGGGATGCGATCGGGCGGCAGGGTGGGAGTGCCGTCGGTCAGCGTCAGATGCAGGCCGACAGCCAGGCTGGGGTTGCGGCGGGCAACTTCGACGCCCTCGGCGACGGCGGGTTCGCCGACCATCAGGCTGGCGGCGGTCAGCACGCCCGCGCGGTGCGCCTGCTCCACGGCCGCATTGACCTGCGGCGACAGGCCGAGGTCGTCGGCGTTGAAGATCAGGCGCTGCATTGGGGAGCCAACCTTAGTGAAGGCGCACGAAGCGGTCTTTGACCGACCGCAGATCATAGATGAAGCCTTGCCACCCGGCCCGCCGGGCCTTCTCTGAAAGTGGCTTGCGGGGCACGAATATCTCACGCGTCTGCAGATCAGCCGGAAGGTAATAGACGGCGCAGACCTTGCTCAACTCAGGCTTGAGCACGACAAATAGTGGAAAGTATATCCCAGCACTCATGCGCTCATCCTGAACGGACCATGCGCCGCCAAGAATGCGATCGGGCACGACATCCAGCGAGGAGGTTGTGGACGCCTTCACCTGCGCCATGAAGCCGCAGAAGTCACATATGATGTATGTCTGCGCACTTGAAGTTCGGCGGCAGCTTTTTCAGTGTCTTTGAGCGCTTGCAGCGGCCGCAAAAGCAGAACTGAACGACCGCGGCTTCGCCGAAGTCGCCCAGTATCTGCCGCTTGGTCGCCACCTCGATTGCTGGTCGGTATCAGGCCGCCTTGCGGTCACGCAGGAAGTGGAAGAACTCCACCCCTTCGCGCAGGCGGCGCACCAGCATCTGGCGGTCGCGCACCATCTCGCCGCAGATCGAGGCGATCTTCGGCACGCGGAAATAGAACTTCTTGTAGAACTCTTCGACGCTGGTGAAGATTTCCGTGTGGCTCAGGTGCGGGTAGTGCAGCGGGGCGATCTGCACGCCGTGCGCGTCCACGTATTCGGTGTGCTCGGTGTCCAGCCAGCCTTCGCGCGAAGCCTGGTCCCACAGGAAGGTGCCCGGGTAGGGCGCCGCTAGGGAGACCTGGATGGTGTGCGGGTTGGTCTCGATCGCGAACTTGATGGTCTCTTGGATCGTCTCGGTGGTCTCGCCGGGCAGGCCAAGAATGAAAGTGCCGTGGATGGCGATGCCCAGCGCGTGGCAGTCCTTGGTGAACTGCTTCGCCACCTCGATCCGCATGCCCTTCTTGATGTTGTGCAGGATCTGCTGGTTGCCGCTCTCATAGCCCACCAGCAGCAGACGCAGCCCGCCGTCGCGCATCTTCTTCAGCGAGTCGTAGGGCACGTTCGCCTTGGCGTTGCAGGACCAGGTGACGCCGAGCTTGCCGAGTTCCACCGCAATCGCCTCGGCGCGCGGCAGGTTGTCGGTGAAGGTGTCGTCGTCGAAGAACAGCTCCTTCATCTCGGGGAAGGCCTTGAGGATGTACTTCACCTCGTCGATCACATGCCCCACCGAACGGGTGCGGTAGTTGTGCCCGCCCACCGTCTGCGGCCACAGGCAGAAGGTGCAGCGGCTCTTGCAGCCACGGCCGGTGTAGATGCTGACGTAGGGGTGCTTCAGGTAGCCGATGAAGTACTTCTGCCAGTCCAGGTCGCGCTTGTAGACCGGGCTGACCGGCGGCAGCAGGTCCATGTTCTCCAGCACCGGGCGCTCGCCATTGTGGACGATCACGCCTTCGCTGTTGCGGTAGCTGAGGCCCTTGATGTTGGCCCAGGAAACGTCGTCGGCGACGTCCTTGACGGTGAAGTCGAACTCATTGCGGGCGACGAAGTCGATCACCGGGGCGTCGCGCAGGCTTTCCTGCGCCTGCACCGCGACCTTGGCGCCGATCATGCCGATCTTGAGGTTCGGGTTGGCCGCCTTCATCGCCTCGGCCACCTTCACGTCCGACGCGAAGCTGGGGGTGGAGGTGTGTAGGATGGCGAGGTCGAAATCCTTCACCATGCCGGTGACGTCGCCCAGCGTCTGCTTGTGCGGGGGCGCATCGATCAGCTTGGAGTTCTCGATCAGCGCCGCCGGCTGGGCCAGCCAAGTCGGGAACCAATAGCTGCGGATCTCGCGCTTGGCCTGATAACGGGAGCCGGCGCCGCCGTCGAAGCCATCGAAGGAAGGGGCTTGCAGAAACATGGTGCGCATCGTCACGTCAAGGAACCCCTTGTCAGGTCAGGCTTCAGACATGCTGCCGTCTGGCCGCATGCGGTAGCGTCGGCCCTGCCACGTCACCGTGCCGCGAGCCAATCCAACCGCCCATATAGCGAAAGAAAGGCTGTCGCGCAGGGGCAGAAGCACTAATCTTGGCAGTGTTGCCGATATGCAAAGCAATTGGTCGACCGACCAGGCCAGCCAGCACCGCGCCGCCAGCACCACCAGCACCACCGCCAGGCCCCAATCTGCCAGCGCCCAACACGCAAAAGCCCAGGGCAGCGGATGGGTCAGCGCCAGGCCGAGATAGCCGGCAGGGTTCAGCGAACGTACCGTGCGGGACCAGCGCAGCTCGTGGCCGAACAGTGCGCCCAGGCTGGCCTCATCCATCATGTGGTCCGGCAGCACCGGCGCCACGGCCACCCGCAACCCCAGGCGCCGCACCGCCTCGCCCAGGGCGTGGTCGTCTGCCAGCAGGTCCTTCAGCGCGTCCAGGCCGCCCAGTGCCGCCAGGGTTTCACGCCGCAGCGCCATGGTGGCGCCGTAGCAGCCGCGGGCCTTGCCCAGGGCTTCCCCCAGGATGGCGTTGGGCAGGAAATGCCAATCGATCCCAAGGCCGGCCAGCCGGGCCCAAAGCCCCGGCACCGCCGGCACGCCGCGGTACAGGCAGGTTACCAGGCCGACACCCGGCTGGGCCAGGGTGGCGGTGACGATGGTGAGCCAGGCCGACGGCACGCGCATGTCGGCATCCGCGATCACCACCACCTCGTGCCGGACCTGCGGCGCCAGGTTCATCAGGTTGCCGACCTTGCGGTTGGCACCGTGCAGCGTGGCGTCCTGCACCAGCGCGGCGTCCACCCCCGGGCAGGCCGCCATGGCGGCGCGGGCGGCGGGGATGGCGGTGTCCTCGGCCAGGCCGACGCCGAACAGCACCTGCACCGGGGCGGCGTGGTCCTGGCGCAGCGTCGCCTCCAGCCAGGATTGCAGGCCGGGCGCGGCGCCATGCAGCGGTTTGAGTATCGTCGCCGGCAGCGCCGGGCCGTGCGGCCTGGGTTGCCGGCCGAAGCGCCGCACCGCCCGGGCGGCCAGCAGCGCCGAGGCGCAGCCGGCCAGCGCCAGCCCCGCACACAACATCGCGAGGGCCAGGATCAGCACGGTAAGACCTTTAGCCCGGCGTAACGTCCGCGGCGTTTCCGCATCGCTTCGTTCACCACTGTCGGCTAGGTTCGGGGGCGATCACATCGGATTCCCAGCGAAGCATGCCCCGATACCCCCTCGCCCTCGTCGCCCTGCTGCTGACCCTGCTGGCGGGCTGCGCCGGCGGTGCCGACCAGTCAGCCACCGCCAATGCCGGCGCCGATCCGACCGACCCCTACGAGCGTCTGAACCGGCAGGTGCTGGACGTCAACCTGGCCATCGATGACGGGTTGCTGCGCCCGGTCGCGATGGCCTATCGCGACGCGCTGGGGCCCTGGCCGCGCACACGCATCCGCAGCTTCCTCAACAACATCGAGGAACCGACGGTACTGGTGAACAACCTGCTGCAGGGCAGGCTGGAGGATGCCGGGGACATCGCCGTGCGCTTCGCGCTGAACAGCACGCTGGGTGGGGCCGGCTTCTGGGACGTGGCGACCGACCTAGCCGGAACCCCGCGGCAGCAGCGCGACTTCGGCCAAACCCTGTACAGTTGGGGCATCCCCGACGGGCCCTACCTGATGGTGCCGATCCTGGGGCCTTCCAATCCACGCGACTTCGTCGGCAACGTGGCCAATGGCTTCCTGAACCCGATCAGCTGGTTCCTGCCGATCTACGCCAATCTGGGCCGCGGTGCGGTCAGCGGCGTGGATGAGCGCGAGCAGAACATCGAGGCACTGGACGACCTGCGCCGCGGCAGCCTGGACTTCTATGCCCGGCTGCGCAGCGTCTGGGGCCAGTACCGCGACGGCCAGCTTGGGCGCACCCGCGCCGAGGGCGACGACCCGAACGTGCTGGACGACCCCGGCGAGAAGTAGCGCCGGGGTCCTCTGCGGCCGCAGCTACCGCGACAGAAAGCCGACGATGCGCTCGGCCTCGGTCACGATCGGGTCGGCAATGGCCGCCGCCCGGTCGGCGCCGATCCGCAGCGCCGCGTCCAGCGCCGCGTGGTCCTGCAGCAGCCGGGCCATTTCCTCCCGGATCGGGCTGAGATGCGCCACCAGCGCTTCGGTCAGCACTTCCTTGTAGCCGCCAAAACCCTTGCCGCCGTGTTCGCGCAGCACGTCCTGCGGGGTGCAGTCGGTGATGGCGGCCAGGATGCCGACCAGGTTGCGCGCCTCGGGTCGCGTTTCCAGCCCCACCAGCTCGCTCGGCAGCGGCTCCGGGTCGGTCTTGGCGCGGCGGATCTTCTGGGCGATCTCGTCGGCGGTATCGGTCAGGTTGATGCGGCTGGCGTCGGAGGCGTCCGACTTGCTCATCTTCTTGGTGCCGTCGCGCAGCGACATGACGCGCGCGGCGACACCCTGGATCAACGGCTGGATGGTCGGGAAGAACTCCACGCCGTAGTCGTGGTTGAACTTCTGCGCGATGTCGTTGGCCAGCTCCAGGTGCTGCTTCTGGTCATCGCCGACCGGCACCTTGAGGGCATGGTAGGCGTGGATGTCGGCCGCCATCAGGTTGGGATAGACGTAGAGGCCGGAGGACACCTGCTCGCTGTTCTTGCCGGCCTTGTCCTTGAACTGCGTCATGCGGTTCAGCCAGCCGAGGCGGGCGACACAATTAAAAATCCAGGCCAGCCGGGCATGGGCGTGGACATGGCTCTGTACGAACAGGATGCACTTCTGCGGATCCAGGCCGCAGGCCAGCAGGGCGGCCGCCATTTCGCGCGTCTGCGCGGCGAACAGCTTGGGTTCCTGCCACACGGTGATGGCGTGCAGGTCCACGACGCAGAAGATGCAGTCGTGGTCGTCCTGCATCGGCACCCAGTTGCGGATGGCGCCGAGGTAATTGCCCAGCGTGGGAACGCCGGTGGGCTGGATGCCGGAGAAGACGCGATCCATGGCTGTGGACACCGTGGTTTGAGTGGGCGCCGGCTATCCCGCGCCCGGGACGGTGCGTCAAGCCTTGGCCGCCTTGCGGCGCCGCAGGGTCTGCTTCAACTCGCCCAGGCTGAGCGCGCCCAGCCCCCAGGCCGCACCGAAATAGGCGACCAGCCCGGCGCCGACCAGCAGCGCCAGCGCGCCATAGCGCCACAGCCCGACGGCCGGGAACAGCAATGGCACGCCCAGCCACAACACGCCCGCCATGAGTACGGTGGCGCCCAGCAACCGCGGCAGCCGCCGTCGCAGTCGCCGGTCAGGCAACAGGTGCCCGCGCCGCCACAGCAGCACGCCCAGCGCCAGCGCGTTGAACCAGGCGGCGAGGGCCGTGGACAGCGCCACGCCGACATGCGCCAGCGGGCCGATCAGCACCAGGTTCAGCGCCAGGTTCAGCCCCACCGCCGCAAAGCCGATTTTTACGGGCGTCGCGGTATCGCCACGGGCGAAGAAGCCGGGCACCAGCACCTTCACCAGCACATAGGCCGGCAGCCCCAGCGCATAGGCCGCAAGCGCGGCGGCGGTGGCGCTGGCTTCCGCCACGCCGAAGGCGCCACGCTGGAACAGCACCTGCACGATGGGTTCGGCCGCCAGCGCCTGGCCGGCGGCGGCGGGCAGGCAGAACAGCAACGCCATCTCGATGGCGCGGTTGGCGGTGCGGTGCGCCGACAGCGGTTGCGCCGCCCGCACCTGGCGCGACAGCAGCGGCAGCACCGCCGTACCGACCGCCGCGCCAATGACGCCGAGCGGCAACTGGCCGACACGGTCGGCATAGTACAGGTAGCTGACCGCACCAGCCGGCAGGAAGCTGGCGATGATGATGTCGATGGCCAGGTTCAGCTGCGTCACCCCGGCGCCGACCAGGCCGGGCAGCATGCGCTTCAGCACCAGCTTCACCTCGGGCGTCACCGACGGCAGCCGGAACAGGTTCAGCGCCATGCCGCCGCGCGCACAGGCCCAGAGCACGATGCCAAGCTGCACCACGCCGGAAGCGGTGACGCCCCAGGCCAGCGCATGCGCCGGGGTGGCGACGAAGGGGGTCAGGCCAAGCAGCGCCGCCATGGAGAGCACGTTGAAGAACACCGGCGCGGCGGCCGCGGCGGCGAAGCGGTTCAGCCCATTCAGCACGCCGGAGACCAGCGCGGTCAGGCAGATCAGCAGCAGGTACGGGAAGGTGATCCGCGTCAGTTCCACCGCCAGCTGGAACTTGGCCGGGTCGGTCGAGAAGCCGGGCGCCAGCACCGCCATCAGATAGGGCATGAACACCATGCCCAGCACGGTCAGGGCGGAGAGCCACAGGCCCATCAGCACCGCCATGCGCTCGGCCAGCTGCCGAGCGGCCGCGGGGCCTTCCACCGCCAGCATGCCGGCGAAGGCGGGCACGAAGGCGGCGTTGAAGGCGCCCTCCCCAAACAGCCGGCGGAACAGGTTTGGTAGCTTCAGCGCCACGAAGAAGGCGTCGGCCATCGGCCCGGCGCCGAGCCGCGCGGCGATCAGCATGTCCCGGGCGAAGCCCAGCACGCGGCTGACCATGGTCCAGCCGCCGACGGTGAGGACGGATTTCAGCATTCCCGCGCCTTAGCCGGTAATTGCGGCGGGCGCGAGGTGGCTGGTGCCAGAGCTTGATCCGCGCAGGCGGGGTCGCCGGAGCGGCGGATCAGTCTCCGGCATCAAGGCTGAAGCATGATCCACCAGACCGGATCATGCTTCAGCCCGCCAGCTTCAACCCGCCTGGCGCAGCCGTTCCAGCAGCGGCACGCCGATCTCCACCTCGCCCCGCTCGATGGCGCCGATCAGTTCCAGCATGCGGGTGACGTAGGGGATGGCGATGCCGTGCTTTGCCGCCATGCCGGCAAGCGGGGCCAGCGCGGCGGTGATGTCGGTGCCGCGCTTGCGGACGGCCAGGTCCCGCCAATAGCCGCTGTGCTTCTTGGCCGAGCGCCGCTTGAACACCAGGTTGGCCTGCAAGGACGCATCAATCGCCGCCGGATCGCCCGAGAGGAAAGCCGCGGGGTCGTAGCCCTGGAAGCCCTGGGGCCGCACGCCCTCGGCCACTGCCACGCGCAGCACCTCGCTGATCACTTCCGTGATGGCGTGGCGGTTGGCCGGGTCCTCGATGCATTCGACCATGGGGATGTTGGACAGCGCGGTGGCCGCCAGCATGCTGGCATAGCCGGCCTTGCCCCAGACATTGCCCCAGATGTGGTCGCTGGCCTCGGTATCGCTCTCGAAGTCGCGCAGCACATCGCGTAGCGCCAGGATGCGAGGCGTCACCTCGCCGCTCAGCTCGCCGATACGCAGGGGGCTGCGGGCGCCGTAGAGGATGCGCCCGGGCTCCAGCCAATCAGCCGAGAAGTTGACGAAGCAGCCGATGGTGCGGTGGGCGCCGACGACATCGGCGATGACGAGTTCGTTCAAACCGTTCTGCAGCGAAACCACGCCGCCATCGTCCGCGAGATGCGGCGCGATCTGCTCGGCCACCTCCCGCGTCACATGCGCCTTCACCGCCATCAGGATGGTCTTGTACTTCCCCGTCAGCCCGGCCGGGGTGCAGGCCGGGCCGCCGACCGTGAACTGGTCGATCGGGCCCTCGATGGCGAGGTTGCCGGTGGCGATCTTCGCCACATGCGCTTCCTCGACATCGACGAAGATCACCGCATGGCCGGCGCGCACCAGGTAGGCCCCGATGGTGCCGCCGATGGCGCCGCTGCCCCAGATGACGATTGGTTCAGCCATTGGGGGCTCAGCCACCGGCGACGCCTTGCGTATTCACGTAGATGCTGAACAGGGACTGCGCCGCACTGATGAACAGCCGGTTGCGATGCCGGCCGCCGAAGCAGAGGTTGGCCGCGCGTTCCGGCAGGTGGATATGGCCGATCGGCGCGCCGGATTTGTTGAAGATCCGCACGCCATCATACTCGGCGGTCATGCCCCAGCCACACCACAGGTTGCCATCGACATCCACGCGGAAGCCGTCCGGGCTTTCGCCGGGCTTGGTCACGATGAACTCGCGGCGGTTGCGCAAGGTCTTGCCATCCGGCGCCACGTCATAGGCGATGAAGGCGCGCGGCTCCGCCCGGCTGGCAATGATGTAGAGCACGCTTTCATCCGGGCTGAAGGCCAGGCCGTTGGGGTGGTTCACGTCGTCGCAGACGCAGGTGATCTCGCCGGTATGGCCATCCACCCGGTAGGTGTGGGTGGCAGGCTGCTCGGCCTGCACCTTCTCGCCCTCATAGAAGGCGAGCGTCCCGAAGGGCGGGTCGGTGAACCAGATGGAGCCGTCCGACTTCACCACCACGTCGTTCGGGCTGTTCAGCTTCTTGCCCTGGTACTTGTCGGCGATGACGGTGATCGAGCCGTCATACTCGAACCGCACCACGCGACGGCCGAGATGCTCACACGCAATAATGCGGCCCTGGCGGTCCCGGGTATGGCCATTGGCGTTGTTGCTGGGCTTTTGCCACTCACTGACCTGGCCGGTGGCTTCGTCCCACTTCAGCACACGGTTGTTCGGAATGTCGGACCACAGCAGGCAGCGCCAGTCGCCCATCCAGACCGGGCCCTCGCCCCAGCGGCTGCCGGTCCACAGCCGCTCCACGGCGGAGAGCGAGAGGTGGTACTGTTTGAAGCTGGGGTCCAGCGCCACGATGGACGGGTCCGGGTAGCGTTCGCTCATCTGCCAGGTCATGTCGGTTTCCTCTGATCAGGTTGCGCCGATTCTGAACGGATCGGCGCCGCTGGGAAAGGGGCTCAGCCGCCGGCGACGCCCTGGGTGTTCACGTACAGCGAATACAGGCTCTTGCTGGCGGGCATGAACAGCCGGTTACGGTGCCGCCCGCCGAAGGCCAGGTTGGCGCAGCGTTCCGGCAGCTTGATATGGCCGATCGGCGCGGCGTCCTTGTTGATGATCCGCACGCCGTCCAGCCCATCGGCGCCCATGCCCCAGCCGCACCACAGGTTGCCATCCACATCCACGCGGAAGCCATCCGGCGTCTCGCCATCCTTCACGGTCAGGAAGATGCGGTTGCCGGAGAGCTTGCCATCGGCCGCCACGTTGAAGACACGGATATTGCGCGGCACGGCGGCAGCCTCGATGACGTAGAGCTTGCTCTCATCCGGGCTGAAGGCCAGGCCGTTCGGGCGGTTCACGTCATGGGCCGCCAGCGTGATCTGCGCGGTGCGGCCATCCACCCGGTAGATGTTGGTGGTGGCCTGCTCCGGCGTCGCCATCTCGCCCTCATACAGGCCGAGGATGCCAAACGGCGGGTCGGTGAACCAGATGGAGCCATCCGACTTCACCACCACGTCGTTCGGGCTGTTCAGCCGCTTGCCGTCATAGCGGTCCGCGATGATGGTGATGCTGCCGTCCGGCTCGGTGCGGGTCACGCGGCGGGTCAGGTGCTCGCAGGTGATCAGGCGGCCGGAGCGGTCCCGGGTGTTGCCGTTGCTGTTGTTCGCCGGCTGGCGGAAGGTGTCCACCCGGCCAGTGGTCTCGCTCCAGCGCAGCATGCGGTTGTTGGGGATGTCGGACCAGATCAGGCAGCGCTGATCGCCCAGCCAGGTCGGGCCCTCGGACCAGCGGGCGCCGGTCCACAGCCGCTCCACGGCCGCCGGGATGACGCGGTACTTGTTGAAGCTGGGGTCCAGGCTGACCACGGCGGGGTCGGGATACCGCTCGCTCGGCTCCCAGGCGGCGAAGGCCGGCGTTGCGAGGGCGGCGCCAGCGGCACCAAAAAGGGCGCGACGGGTTGTCATGCGGTTTCCTCCTTTTCCGGTTGGGCCATCGTTGCGGCCACGGGAAGCCTAGCATGCTTGGAAGCGGCGTCGCGCAGGGCCATTCTGCGGCCAAAGCCGAGGAGACGCCGCGATGCCCGAAGCCCCCCTGCCGTTCGGCCCGCCAACCGGCGCCGATGCGGTGCCCGACGCGCATGGCCTGAACCTGTATGCCTGCGACCCCTGGATGGCGCCGCTGCTGGGGCTGTATCTGCCGGCCGACCTGCTGGCGCATCTGCAGCCGCATCTGCACCGGCTGGGCGCCCTGGCCGGCGGGCAGCTGGACGAATGGGCGACCACAGCGGACCATAATCCGCCCACGCTGCACCCACGCAGCCGCCGCGGCGAAGACGCCCAGCGCGTGGACTATCACCCGGCCTATCGCGCCATGGAACAGGTGGCCTTCGCCGATTACGGCCTGGCGGCCATGAGCCACCGCGGCGGCGTGCTGGGCTGGCCCACACCGATGCCACCGGCGGCAAAATACGCGCTGACCTACCTGTTCGTGCAGGCGGAATTCGGCCTGTGTTGTCCCTTGTCCATGACCGACTCACTGGCCCGCACCCTGCGAAAATACGGCAGCCCGGAGCTGGTCGCACGCTACCTGCCCGGGCTGACCGCGACCGACCTGGATGCGCTGCGCCAGGGCGCCATGTTCATGACCGAGCAGGGCGCCGGCAGCGACGTGGCCGCCACCAGCGTGGAGGCGACCGAGAACACCGATGGCAGCTGGGCGCTGCGCGGCGACAAGTGGTTCTGCTCCAACCCCGATGCCGACATGGCGCTGGTGCTGGCGCGCCGCAAGGGCGGGCCGCTGGGCCACAAGGGCATCTCGCTGTTCCTGCTGCCGCGCGAACGCCCGGATGGCACGCGCAACAGCTACCGGATCGTGCGGCTGAAACCGAAGCTGGGCACCCGCAGCATGGCCAGCGGCGAGATCCGGCTGGAGGGCGCCACCGCCTACCTGGTCGGCGACCCCGAGGCGGGCTTCCGGCAGATGGCCGACATGGTCAACAACTCCCGCCTGTCCAACGGCATGCGCGCGGCCGGCATGATGCGCCGTGCGGTGACCGAGGCGATGTTCGTAGCGCGGCACCGCATCGCCTTCGGCCAGACCATCGTCAACATGCCGCTGATGCAGCGGCAGTTGCTGAAGCTGGTGGTGCCGATGGAGCAGGCCCGCACCATGGTGCTGCAAACCGCGGAAGCGCTGCGCCGCAGCGATGCCGGGGAGAAGGACGCCTACGCCCTGCTGCGCATCCTGACGCCACTCCTGAAGTTCCGCGCCTGCCGGGATGCGCGCAAGGTCACCGGCGACGCGATGGAGGTGCGCGGCGGCTGCGGCTACATCGAGGAATGGGCCGACCCGCGCCTGGTGCGCGACGCGCATCTGGGCAGCATCTGGGAAGGCACTTCCAACATCGTCGCGCTGGACGTGCTGCGCGCGGCGCAGCGGGAGGGATCGCTGCCGGTGCTGCGCGCCCACATCGCCACGCTGGCGGGCAATGCGGCGGAGGCACCGGAACTGCCCGCGGCTTTGGCCCGCGCGGTGGCACTGACCGAGGCGGCGCTGGCCGATCCCTCGCTGGCGCGGCAGGCCGCGAGCTCGCTGTACCACCTGACCTCGGCAGCGGCGATGCTGTGGGAGGCGCGCCAGCCCAACCTGCCCGCCCGCGCGGAGCTGGCCCGCCTGGTGCTGCGCCACCGCGTGCTGCCGCGCGACCCGCTGGCCCCGGCGGAACCACCCGCCAGCCCGGAGCTGCTGGCGATGGCGCTGAGGACATGAGCAAGGCTGGACGCCAGCCCATGCTTCGGCCCACCCTGGCCGCTGGAGGTGCCGATGCAAGCCTGGCCTGAACACATCGCCGACGAAGCCGTGCTGGAGGAGGTGATGACCCGCCCTGACCCGGCGCTGGTGGCGGACCTGGCAGCCGTGCCCGGCGATATCCTGGTACTCGGCGCCGCCGGCAAGATGGGCCCCACGCTGTGCCGCCTGGCCAAGCGCGCCGACCCCACGCGCCGCGTCATTGCCGTGGCCCGCTGGAGCGAAGCCGGGCTGCGCGAGCGGATGGAATCCTGGGGCATCGAATGCCTGACCGCGGACCTGATGGACCGCGCCAGCCTAGCCGCGCTGCCGGATGCGCCGAACGTGGTCTTCATGGCCGCGCGCAAGTTCGGCAGCAGCAGCCAGCAGGAACTCACCTGGGCGATGAACGTGCTGCTGCCGGCCATGGTGGCGGAACGCTATGCGGCATCGCGCATCGTGTTCTTCAGCACCGGCAATGTGCTGCCGCTGGTGCCGGTGGCCTCGGGTGGCGCCGATGAAGCCTACGCCCCGGCGCCGGTCGGCGACTACGCCGCCTCATGCCTCGGGCGGGAACGGGTGTTCCAGCATGCGGGCGCGTCGCGCGGTACCGCCTGCTTCGGCGTGCGGCTGAACTACGCGATAGACCTGCGCTACGGCGTACTGCACGACGTAGCCGCCAAGGTGTTCACCGGCACGCCGGTGCCGCTGCGCATGGGCCATGCCAACGTCATCTGGCAGGGCGATGCCAATGCCTGGACGCTGCGCGCCCTGCGCCACGCCAGCGCCGCCTGCCCGGTGGTGAACGTGACCGGGCCGGAGACGGTGAGCATCCGCTGGCTTGCCGGCCAGTTCGCGCAGCGCTTTGGCTGCGAGACCAGCTTCGTCGGGGAGGAAGCGCCGGATGCGCTGCTCTCCAATGCCGCGCATGCGTTCACCTTGTTCGGCTACCCCCGCGTCTCGCTCGGGCTGCTGGTGGACTGGGTCGCTGGCTGGGTAGCCCAGGGCGGCCGGGCGCTGGGCAAACCGACGAAGTTCGAAGTGCGGGACGGCCGCTTCTGATGCCCGAGGCGGTACCACCGCCGGACACGGCGGATGTGCCCCCCGCCGTGCCACCGCTCTCCGCGCGCGCCGCGGCGCCAACGCTTTCCGCGCGCTCCGCTGCGACACGCCAACGCCTGCTGGACGCCGCGCTGCTGGAGTTTTCCGCGAAGGGCCTGGCCGGCGCCCGGGTGGATGAAATCGCGCTGCGGGCCGGCGACAACAAGCGCATGCTCTACGCCCATTTCGGCAGCAAGGAGGAGTTGTGGCTGACCGTGCTGGAAGCCGCCTACGCCGCCAAGCGCGCCGAGGAGCGCGCGCTGCGGGTGGACGCGCTACCGCCAGCGGAGGCCATGCAGCGCCTGGTGCAGTTCAACCTGCGCTACACCGCGGCCCATCCGGAATTCGTCGCGCTGCTGAACCAGGAAAACGTGCATCGCGCGGCGCACCTGAAGCGCAGCCGCCAGGTGCCGGCGATGTATTCGCCGATTCTGGAGTCACTGCGCGACGTCTTGGCGCGGGGTGAAGCAGCCGGCGTGTTCCGCCGCGGCGTGGACGCGATGCAGCTCTACATCACCATCCTGGCCGTCGGGCATTTCTACGTCTCCAACATGCACACGCTCAGCACCATCTTCGGCGCCGGCCTGGACAGCGAAGCGGCCCTGACAGCGCGCGAGGCCCATGCTTCGGACGTGGTGCTGGGCTACCTGCGGCCTTGACTCCAGCGCCTGCGAGCGCAAAGTAACCAACCAGTTACCCGGGAGCTGACGCCCATGGGCCTTCATTGGCGGGACTGGCCGGAAGGCCTGGCCGCTCGGCTGCGCGAAGGTTGCGCCATTCCGGCGCATCCGCTGGCGTTGACCGCCGCGCGCGTGCTGAACCCGCGGCGACAGAAGGCGCTGTCACGCTACTACCTGGCTGCCGGCGCCGGTGGCCTGGCGGTGGGCGTCCACACGACGCAATTCGCGATCCGCGACCTCGGCCTGTATGAGCCGGTGTTGCGCCTGAGCGCCCAAGCAGCCGCCGAGCAAGCGCGCCAGCCACTGCTGGTCGCCGGCGCCATCGGCCGCACCGAACAGGCCGTGCGGGAAGCGCAGGTTGCGCGCGGCCTGGGCTATCACGCCGTGCTGCTCTCGCTCGCCGCCTGGAAGGGCGCCAGCGAGGACGAGATGATCGCGCATTGCCAGGCGGTGGCGCGGGAGATGCCGGTCTTCGGCTTCTACCTGCAACCGGCCGTGGGTGGCGTGAAGCTGCCGGCCAGTTTCTGGCGGCGCTTCGCATCTATCGATAACGTCGTGGCGATCAAGATGGCGCCGTTCAACCGCTACGCCACGCTGGACGTGCTGCGCGGCGTGCTTGAAGCCGACGCGCAGGACCGTGTCGCGCTGTACACCGGCAATGACGACCACATCGTGGCCGACCTGCTGACGCCCTTCGCCCTCGGCGGCGCCAGGCCGCTGCGCATCGTCGGCGGGCTGCTGGGGCATTGGAGCGTGTGGACGCGCGCCGCCGTGCAGGTGCTGGAACGCTGCCGTGCGCCCGCTTCGCCGGAGTTGCTGGCACTGGACGCGCAGGTAACCGAGATGAACGCGGCGATCTTCGACGTGGCACATGACTTCCACGGCTGCATCGCCGGCTGCCATGAGGTGCTGCGGCGCCAGGGTCTGCTGGAAGGCATCTGGTGCCTGGACCCGGCCGAGGGCCTCTCCCCGGGGCAGGCCGACCTCATCACCGCGGTGGCCGCGCGCTACCCGCACCTGACGGACGACGCCTTCGTCCGCGACAACCTCAACGACTGGCTGGCCGACTAGCAACGCGCCACCGCTCGCCGCAATCCAAGGAGCATCCCATGGCGGAACGCCGCATCGGCATCATCATGAACGGCGTCACCGGGCGCATGGGCACCAACCAGCACCTGGTGCGCAGCGTCGCCGCCATCCGCGCCGAGGGCGGCATGCGCCTGGCCAATGGCGACCGGTTGATGCCCGACCCCATCCTGGTCGGCCGCAGCCGCGAGAAGCTGGAGGCGCTGGCCAAGGCGCACAACATCAGCCGCGTCAGCACCGACCTGGACGCCTGCCTGGCCGACCCGAAGGACGAGCTGTTCTTCGACGCCGCCACCACCGTGCTGCGCGCCGGGCTGCTGAAGCAGGCCATCGCTGCCGGCAAGCACATCTACACCGAGAAACCCTCGGCCGATAATCTGGCCGATGCGCTGGAAGTGGCGCGGCTGGCCAAGGCCGCCGGCATCAAGCACGGGGTGGTGCAGGACAAGCTGTTCCTGCCCGGCCTGCGCAAGATGAAGATGGTGATCGACAGCGGCTTCCTCGGGCGCATCTGCTCGGTGAAGGGCGAGTTCGGCTACTGGGTATTCGAGGGCGACCTGCAACCGGCGCAGCGCCCGAGCTGGAACTACAAGGCGGCCGAGGGCGGCGGCATCATCCTGGATATGCTGTGCCACTGGCGCTACGTGCTGGACAACCTGTTCGGCGAAGTGGAAGCCGTCAGCTGCCTCGGCGCCACGCATATCCCGACGCGCATCGGCGAGGACGGCAAGCCGTACCAGGC
Source organism: Acetobacteraceae bacterium (assembly GCA_947371015.1). Classification (GTDB taxonomy): domain Bacteria; phylum Pseudomonadota; class Alphaproteobacteria; order Acetobacterales; family Acetobacteraceae; genus CAIMOR01. The sequence goes on from CANBNK010000039.1 coordinate 16,511, forward strand.
CGATGTGGACGACGCGGCCTATGCCACCTTCCAGCTGAAGGGCGGGGTGATCGCGCACATCAACAGCAGCTGGGTCACCCGCGTGCGGCGCGACGACCTGGCGACCTTCCAGGTGGATGGCACGCATGGCAGCGCCATCGCCGGCCTGCAGAAGTGCTGGACGCAGTCGCGCGTCGCCACGCCGAAGCCGGTGTGGAACCCCGACATTCCCCAGCCGATCGACTTTTTTGCGGGTTGGCAGGAAGTGCCCAACAGCCAGGACTACCCCAACGGCTTCCGCGCCCAGTGGGAGATGTTCCTGCGCTATATGGTCGGCGAAACCAGCAGCTTCCCTTGGGATTTGATGGCGGGTGCCAAGGGCGTGCAGTTGGCGGAAGCCGGGCTGCGCAGTTGGAAGGAACGCCGCTGGATCGACGTACCCAAGCTGGAAGGCTGAAGGTTGGGGGAGATGAACTCCCCCAAGCCCCCTCCTTTTTCTGCGTTCTAAAAAGAAGGGGGGTTCTCCCCCGCGCTTCCTGCGGAGCCGCCAATGCCCACCATCACGCTGCCCACGCCCACCGGTCTCGCCGCCTTCACCACCAGCGCGCCGCGCATCTTCCCGCGCGCCACGCCGCCCTTCCCGCGCGTGGCACTGGCCGCCGCGCATGTGGTGGCGGACCCGCTGGCCGAGCAGGACCCCTGGCTGGACACGAAGGTGGACTGGGACACCACCATCGCCTTCCGCAAGCACCTCTGGTCGCTCGGCCTGGGCGTCGCGGAAGCGATGGATACGGCGCAGCGCGGCATGGGGCTGGACTGGGTTGGCGCGCAGGAACTGGTGCGCCGCAGCCTGGACGCCATGCAGGACCACCCCGGCGCGGTCATGGCCAGCGGCGCCGGCACCGACCACCTGGCGCCCGGCCCGGACGTCACCATCGACGACGTGATCCGCGCCTATGAGGAACAGTGCGAAACCATCGAAAAGCTGGGCGGCCGCATCATCCTGATGGCCTCCCGCGCCCTGGCCAAGGCGGCGCGCTCGCCCGCGGATTATGAGCGCGTCTATGCCCGCATCCTAGGTGGCGTGCAGCAGCCGGTCATCATCCACTGGCTGGGCGAGATGTTCGACCCCGCGCTGGAAGGCTATTGGGGCAACCACGACCACTACGCGGCCATGGAAACCGCGCTGGCCGTCATCGCCGGCAGCGCGGCGAAGGTGGATGGCGTGAAGATCAGCCTGCTCGACAAGGAGAAGGAGATCGCCATGCGCCGGCGGCTGCCTTCCGGCGTGCGGATGTACACCGGCGACGACTTCAACTACGCGGAGCTGATCGCCGGCGACGCGCAGGGCCATTCGGATGCGCTGCTCGGCATCTTCGACCCCATCGCCCCGGCGGTGGGCGGCGCGCTGGCGGCGCTGGCCGGCGGCGACCTCCAGCAGTTCCACGGGATTTTGGCGCCGACGGTGCCGCTCTCGCGCCATATCTTTCAGGCGCCGACGCGCTTCTATAAAACAGGCGTGGTGTTCATGGCCTGGCTGGCCGGCCACCAATCCCACTTCACCATGGTCGGCGGCCAGCAATCCACGCGCTCGATCCAACATTTTTCCGAGTTGTTCCGACTGGCTGATGACGCCGGCCTGCTGCCCGACCCGGACCTGGCCTGCGCACGGATGCGGGCGCTGCTCGCCACGCACGGTGTTGCGTGATGGGCGCCCCCGGCCCCCTCTCACTGAACACCGCGACGGTGCGGGACCAGTGGAACCTGGCCCAGGCCATCGAGGGCTGCGCGCGGCACGGTATCCCCGGCATCTCGCCCTGGCGCGACAAGGTGGCAGAACTCGGCCTGGCACAATCGGCGAAGCACATCCGCGACGCCGGGCTGTTCGTCTCCGGCCTCTGCCGCGGCGGCATGTTCCCCGCCGCCGATGCCGCCGGGCGCCGCGCCGCGATCGAGGACAACCTCCGCGCCATCGAGGAAGCGCAGCTGCTGGGCGCGCAATGCCTGGTGGTGCTGGGCGGTGGCCTGCCCCCCGGCAGCAAGGACCTGCCGGGCGCCCGCGCCATGTTCCATGACGGCTTGGCCGCCGTGCTGCCCGCCGCCCGCGCCGCCGGCGTCACCATCGCGCTGGAACCGCTGCACCCGATGACCTGCGCCGACCGCAGCGTGCTCTCCACGCTGGGCCAGGCGCTGGACCTCTGCGACGAGTTCGGTGCGGGCGTGGGCATCGCGCTGGATGTCTACCACGTGTGGTGGGACCCCGAGTTGGCGCAGCAGGTGGCGCGGGCGGGCAAGCGCATTGCCGCCTTCCACGTCTGCGACTGGCTGGTGCCGACCACCGACCTGGTGTTCGACCGCGGCATGCCCGGCGATGGCGTCATCGACATTCCCGCCATCCGCGCCATGGCGGAAGCCGCCGGCTATGCCGGCCCGTGCGAGCTGGAATTGTTGAGCCACCACTGGTGGAAGCAAGACCCCGAGGCGGTGTTGACCCGCGCCAAGGCGGCGCACGCAACGTCATGCTGAGGCGCTCGCTCCTCACCCTGCTGGCGACGCCGGCGCTGGCACAGCCGCGCATGCTTCGCATCGTCGTGCCCTTCGCGCCGGGCGGCGCTTCGGACCTCGTCGCGCGCATCATCGCGGAGCCGCTCGGCGCGGCGCTCGGCCAGGCCGTGCTGGTGGAAAACCGCCCCGGCGCCGGCGGCAACCTGGGCGCCGAAGCCGTGGTCCGCGCCGCGGCGGATGGCAAGACGCTGCTGATGGGCGCGCCCGGTGCGCTGACGGTGAACCCGCACCTTTACCCGGACCTGCCGTTCAAGCCGCTGGTGGACCTGGCGCCGGTCTCGCTGGTGTTCACCACGGACCATTTGGTGGTCGTCCATCCCTCGGTGCCCGCCCGCACGCTGGCCGAGTTCATCGCACTATCAAAAGCGCAGCCCGGCCGCATCGCCTATGCCTCCGCCGGCACCGGCGCCACCACGCATCTGTTCGGCGCGCTGTTCGGCCTGCGCGCGGGGGCGGAGCTGACCCACGTGTCCTATCGCGGCAGCGGCCCGGCGGTGAACGACCTGCTGGGCGGCACGGTGCAGGCCATGTTCGACCAACTGCCCAGCAGCGTGGCGCATGTCCGCGAAGGCCGGCTGCGGGCGCTTTGCACCACCGGCGCCGCGCGGCACGCGCTGCTGCCGGACGTGCCCACCGCCGCCGAGGCAGGGCTGGCCGACTATCAGGTGGCCTCCTGGAACGCGCTGCTGGCCCCGGCCGCCACCCCCGGTGATACCGTCGCCCGCCAGGCCGCCGCCATCGCGGAGGTGATGGCGCTGCCCACGGTGCGCGACCGGCTGCGCCCGCTCGGCGCCGATCCCGCCGCATCCACCCCGGCCGCCCTGGCCACGCTGCTGCGGAGCGAGACACAGCGCTGGGGCGAGGTGGTGCGCGCCGCACACATCACGGTGCAGTAGCGGAGCAGTGCTGGCGCTGTCGCGTTCAGCGTCCATGAGCATCACGTCCCTCCTGCGCCTGCCGCTGCTGGCCTGCTCCGTGGCACTGGCGGCCTGCGGCAGCATCCCCGCCGCCGCCCCGGGGCCGGAGGATGCGCTGGACCGGCACGGCCAGCAGATGGAGGCGCTGGATGGCGCGCCGCTGTTGGCCGGCAACCGCATCGATATCCTGCGCGACGGCGCCGAGACCTTCCCGGCCATGTTCCGCGCCATCGCCGGCGCGCGCGACCACGTGAACCTGGAGTTCTTCATCCTGCAGGACGTGCGGGCCCCGGGCATGGCCGACAGCCTGTTCACCCTGCTGGCCGGCAAGCTGCAACAGGGCGTCGCGGTGAACCTGCTGTACGACAGCTTCGGCAGCCGCGCGACGCCATCGGCGGCATGGGCGGAGCTGCGCCGGCGCGGCGCCCATGTGCTGGAGTTCAACCCGCTGGACCCGACGCGCAGCCGTCGCGGCTGGCTGCCGAACAACCGCGACCACCGCAAGATCCTGGTCGTGGATGGCCGCGTTGCCTTCATGGGCGGCGTCAACTTCGACAAGGTCTATGAGAATGACTGCCACGGCCCGTCTACCGGCTTCACCGGCGCCGGAGAGGACCCCGAGGCCGCCTGCTGGCGCGACACCAGCATCCGGATCGAAGGCCCGGCGGTGGCGGAGCTGCAACGGCTGTTCCTGCACAACTGGCAGGTCCAGCGCGGCGAGCCATTGCCCGTGCGTGCCTGGTTCCCGCCGTTGCGGGTGGAAGGGTCGGCTCGGGTCCGCATCCTCGGCAGCGCCCCCACCGCCGGGGCGCCGCGCTACTACCTGACCCTGGTTGCGGCACTGCGGGGCGCGCGCCAGCGGATCTGGGCTTCCACCGGGTTCTTCGTGCCGACGCATGCCGAACGCGAGGAACTGGCCCGCGCCGCGCGCCGTGGCGTGGACGTGCGGCTGGTGCTGCCGGCCTGGAACGACAGCGCCGCCGCGCTGGCGGCCGGCCATGCCGCCTATGATGACCTGCTGGAAGCCGGCGTCCGCATCTTCGAGATGCATCGCGCCGTGCTCCATTCCAAGCTGGCGGTGGTGGATGGCGCCTGGACCGCGATCGGCAGTTCCAACCTGGACCGCCGCAGCGTGGCGCTGAACGACGAGGTCGATGCGGTTGCGCTGGGCCGCGACACCGCCACGGCGGTGGAACGCGTGCTGGCCACCGACATGCGTGAGGGCCAGGCGGTTTCCCTGGCCGAATGGCGCCGGCGCAGCCTGGGCGCGCGCCTGCGGGAGTTGGCGTCCCGCCTGGTGATCGACCTGCTATAGCGGCCAGGCGGCCTTGGGCATGGCTTCCATGGCGACGTAGTCGGGTTCGATATTCGCGCCCAGCCCGGGCACGTCCAGGCTGCCCAACGCCAACGCCCCGGCGCGAATGGCCAGGCGCGGGCCGCGCGACGTGTCGGCGTAGAGGTCCGGATGGGCTTCCATGAAGCGCACCGCCTCCACCTTCGGCCGGCCGGCGAAGCCGTCGATGAAGTGGTGGCCGTTGCGTTCCACATGCGTCAGGCCGAGCAGCGAGACCAGCGCCAAATCCTGCTGCACGCAAATCCCGGCCAGCGTGGTCAGGTCCTCGCCCGAGAGGAAGTAGTCGCCGCCCCAGGCGCGGCAGCGCGCCAGGTTGATGACCGACCGCCACACCCCCTTGCACGCCTTGGAGGAGACCCCGGCATAGCCCAGCGCGCGGGCCTGCACGAAGGCATCCAGGTCGCCATCGCTTTCGTCGATGATCACCGGCCGCGCGCTGCCCAGCGCGGCCATGCTGGTCTCCAATGCGCGGGCGCGCTTCACCGGCTGCTCGATGTAGAGGATGGAGGCACACAGCCGCTGGAGGCGCGGTTCCGCCGCCATGGCGCGCCACAGCGCGGCGGCGCCCTCGGCATCGGCGTATTGCTCATTGCCATCCAGGCTGGCCTGGTAGGCGGGGCCGGCGTCCAGCACGCCGGCGATGCGGCTCAGGCGCTCCACGTCCTGCGCCACGTCGCCCATCACCTTCAGCTTCCAGTAGCGGTGCTGGTAGGTGGCGGCAACCTCCTCCAGCGTCTCCGGCAGGCCGTCATTCACCCGCTCGGTCTGGTCGGCGGCGATGATCGGGTCCACCAGGCCGACAGTGTGGCGCGCGTGGATCTTCGCGGCCGGCCGCAGCCCGCCGAGCATGGCGGAGAAGTCGAAGCTGCCGAGGTCGGCGATGACGGCATGCGGCGCCATGCCGCCGATATTCGCGCGCATGCCATCGAAGAAGGAAACGCCGCTGAGTTTCAGCAGCGCATCCAGGCAGGCGCGGTCCAGCAGGGCGCGGCCGTAGCTGGCCACCAGCGGGTTCAGCGCCTCGCGTCCGCACGCCGCGACGTGCGCGGCATAGCCGTTGGCGTAGTGCCCGAAGGCGGTGTCGGCGCCGGCAGCCAGCGACTGCGCCTCGGCAAGTTCCAGGCTGCGGCGCAGCTGGTGTTCATTCTGCGCGTCGGACAGCGCCGGGTCCTTGTCGAACCACTTCGCGGCGATGCTCTCGGCTGCCACGCCCCAGCCCTCGCGACCATCCTCAAGCCGGATGCGCGCGCGCAGCACTGCCTGGCGGCCCTGCGTCACGGTGATGACGCCGAAGCGGAAGGGCAGCCGCAGCGTGAACGGCCATTCGCGGCGTTCCACGGCGACGACGGTAAAGCGCGGCGGGGTCATGCCAGCGTCTCCAATATGCCGCGCAGGTGGCCGATGGCACGGGCCGCGCAGGTTGGTCCGTCCGGATAATAGTCGAAGGGCTCCACCCCACACAGCCCGGCATAGCCATGCCGGTGCAGGGTGGCGAGGATCGGCGCGAAGCGGTCGCTGCCCTGGCCCGGGCCACGGCGGTTGCGGTCGTTCAGATGGATATGCGCCAGCATCCCCGTCGGCAGCCAGCGGTCGAGCAGGGCGGTCACAGCCTCGGCCTCGCCATTCCCGGCGGCGCAGACATCCAGCATGGTCCGCAGCGCGGGGTTGTCGATGCGCTCCACGATGCCGACGGCTTCCGCCACCGTGGTGGCCCAGTTGGTCTCGCGCGGTGCCAGCGGTTCCAGGCAATAGACCAGCCCGGCCTTGGCCGCCCATTCGCCGGCCTTGGCCATGGCCTCCTCGGCGCGGGCGGCATCGCCATCGGCGGCCACGTGCCGCGCCCCGGGGGAGCCGTGCACCAGCACATGCGCGCCGAGGTCGGCAGCCAGCTCGATCAGGCCCTGCATCACGTCCAGCGTGCGGCCACGCAGCGCCGGGTCGCCGCTGGTGATGCTGAGGCCCTTCGGCGCAATCAGCAGCCAGTGCAGCGAGGTGATGGCCAACCCCTGGTCGGCCGCCTGGTCCCGCACCTCGGCTCGGCGCGTGGCGCTCAGCAAGTGGGGTGCCTCCGCGTCCAGGGTGAAGGGGGCAATCTCGATGCCGTCGTAGCCCAGGCTCGCGGTCAACGCGCATTGCCTGGCAAACGGCAGTTCCTTGATGACCTCGTTGCAGAGCGTCAGACGCATGGGCGCGGCACCTTGATGACAGTGCTGTCCTGCGCTGAGAACGCCGCCGCGTCCAGTCCGTTGCGCTTGACCGCGGCCCGGCGGCGGGGTCCGATCCCGCCATGCCCCTGCGTTCGCTCACTGCCGCCGACCTGCCCCGCGCCGCCGCGCTGTCTGCCCTGATCGGCTGGAACCAGAACCAGGCCGACTGGGCCGAGTTCGTCACGGCGGGCCAGGCGCGCGGGCGGGATGACGGCGGCGCCGAAAGCCTGGCAGCCAGCGCCGCCACCCTAGGCTACGGGCCGGACCTGGCCTGGATCTCCATGGTGCTGGTGCGCCCGGACCTGCGCCGCCAGGGCCATGCCACCGCGCTGATGCGCTGGGCGGTGGAGAGCCTGCGGGACGCCGGCGTGGCCAGTCTGGCGCTGGACGCCACCCCGGCGGGGCGGCCGGTCTATGCCCGGCTTGGCTTCCGCGACGTCTGGGGCTTCACGCGCTGGCTGCTGCCGGCGGCCTTGCCGGTGGAGCCCGGCGTGACGGTGCGCCCGCTGCGCGCCGCCGACTGGCCCGCCGTGCTGGCGCTGGACCTGGCCGGCTTCGGCGCCCCGCGCGGCCCGCTGCTGCGCCGCTTCGCCCGGCGCCTGCCCGCCGCCGCCTGGGTGGCGGAAGCCGCGGGCCAGGTCAGCGGCGCCATTCTCGGGCGGGACGGGTTGCGCCAGCCCGGCCTCGGCCCGCTCTGGGCACCGGATGCCGCCACCGGCCGCGCCCTGCTGGCGGCCGCGCGCAACGCGCTGCCGGGCGCGGCCGTGCTGGACCTGTGCGACCACGCCGCCGGCCTTGGCGACTGGCTGGGCGAGCACGGCGCCAGTGCGCAACGTCCCTTCACCCGCATGGTGTTGGGCGCCGACCTGCCTGGTGAAGCCAGCGGCTACCTGGCCGCCGCCGGACCCGAATTCGGATAGCTTGACGCCGCCGCCGCTGAGACCGCAGGATCGACGTAACCAATCAGTTACCTCGGGAGCGTTCAACCATGCTTCGTCGTCGCGATCTGCTGGCCGCCGCGGCCGCCGCACCCCTCGCCTCGCCCGCCCTGGCGCAGTCCAGCTGGCGGCCGGATCGCCCGGTGAACCTGGTGGTGCCCTGGGCCGCCGGCGGCAGCACCGACCAGATGGCGCGCATCGTCGCGGTGGAACTGGAGGAAGCGCTCGGCCAGAAATGGGTGGTGGTGAACCAGCCGGGCGCCTCGGGCAGCATCGGCACCCGCAACGTGATTCAGGGCGCCAAGGATGGCTACACCTGGGCCGCCGGCGCCGCCATCGACATCGGCTGCTATCGGGTGCTGGGCCTGCTGGACAGCGGGCTGGACGACTGGAACATGTTCTTCGCCGTGGCCAACGTGAACACCATCGCGGCCAACCCCAACAGCCCCTACAAGACCTTCGCCGACCTGCTGGCGGCGATGCGCACCAACCCCAACATCGCGGTCGCCACCGCCGGCCAGTCCAGCGCCGGGCACAACGTGATGGAAGCGGTGAAGGCCGACGCGAAGATCAGCTATCGCATGGCGCCGTATGATGGCGGCAACCCCGCGGTGCTGGCCACGGTCGCCGGCGAAACCCCGGTGGGCGCCGCGCTGATGGTGGAGATGGCGGAGATGATCCGCGGCCGCCGGCTGATCCCGCTGGCAGCGCAGAGCGAGACCGACGTCACGCTCTCCGGCTTCGGCACCATCCCGTCCATCCGCAAGTTCCTGCCGAACATCCCGGCGCCGCTGAACTACTTCGGCGTTTGGTCGGCCAAGGGCACGCCGCAGAACATCGTCGATGCGGTTGCCGCCGTTTGGGACACGAAGATCAAGAACTCCACCCGGCTGAAGGAATATGCCGAGCAGAAGGCCGCGGTCTTCACCCCCATCCACGGCCGCGCCGCGCATGACGGCGCCTGGGTGGCGGTGCGGCAGACCGCCTGGCTGTATCATGATGGCGGCAAGTCCAAGGTCGCGCCGGATACGGTCGGCATTCCGCGCCTGTGACGCCGCCCGAGTCGGCATCGGGTCACGGCGGCCTGACGCGCGCAGCGCGGCATCCCGCCCAGCCCGCCGATTTCCTGTTCGGCCTGTTCTGGGCGGTGCTGGGCGCCAGCATCGCCTGGGGCAGCTGGACGATGGACCGGCTGGAGCGCCAGGGGGTAGAGCCCTATGCCGTGCCCGGCCTGGTGCCGGGCCTGCTCGGGCTGATCCTGCTCGGCTTCGGCGTCATCCTGGCGCTGCGTGGCTGGCGTGGCCGCACCGCGGCCCAGGGCGAGGTGGCACCCTCTGAAGGCGCCTCCGACGCCCAGGGCAAGGCGGAGCCCTGGCGGATCGGCCTGGCGCTGCTGCTAGTGCTGGGCTTCGTGCTGGGCCTGCTGGGCCAGGGCCCGCCCTTCTGGCTCTGCGCCTTCCTGTTCGTGTTCCTGGCCATCGCGCTGTTCGAGTTTCCCGAACGCCGCGCCGCCGGCACGCTGCCGCGCGGCCTGGCACTGGCTTTCCTGGTGGCGGCCTGCGCCGCCGCGCTGGTGACCTTCGTGTTCCAGGAAGTGTTCCTGGTGCGGCTGCCCTGACCCATGACCTGCCAGAGGGTTGCGCCTGATGTTTGAAGGCCTGGTGCTGCTCGGCCAGTCGGTCCTGGGCTTCATGGACCCGACGTCGCTGGCCTATACCTTCGGCGCCACGCTGCTCGGCATTCTCGTCGGCTGCATGCCCGGGCTTTCCGCCACGCTGGCGATCAGCCTGCTGACCACGCTGACCATCAAGCTGCCGGCACATGACGCCATCCTGATCCTCGTCTGCGCCTATGTCGGGACGATCTATGGCGGCAGCCGCACCGCCATTTTGCTCAACATCCCCGGCACCGCGGCCAATGCGGCGGCCTGCCTGGATGGCTATCAGCTGGCGCGGCAGGGCAAGGCCGGCCGCGCCATGGGCATCGCCACCACCGGCAGCGTTGCCGGCTCCATCTTCGGCATCCTCTGCCTTGCCACCATTACCCCCTGGCTGGCCGAGAAGGCGCTGGCGTTCCAGAGCTACGAGTTCTTCTGGCTCGCCCTGTTCGGCGTGATGATGTCCGGCTCCCTCACCGGGGAGGACCCGCTGAAGGGCTGGATCATGGGCATGCTCGGGCTGTTCGTGGCGCAGATCGGCCAGGACGGCATCCACGCGCTGGAGCGCTTCTCCTTCGGCGACCCCAACCTGGCCGGAGGCCTTTCGCTGATCCCGACGCTGGTGGGGGCCTTCGGTGCTTCCGAAGTCCTGACGGTGATGAGCGAGCGCTTCAGCCGCCCCAAGGTCCACGCGGTGGACAGCATCATCCCCCGCTTCCGCGACGTGATCGTGCACTGGAAGACCGTGCTGCGATCCGGCGTCATCGGCGTCTATATCGGCATCCTGCCCGGCGTGGGGGAGGACATGGCGGCCTGGTCCAGCTACGCCGCCGCCAAGCGCGCCAGCAAGCACCCGGAAGAGTTCGGCAAGGGCAGCGTCGAAGGGCTGATCGCGGCCGAGACCGGCGACAATGCCTCGATCCCCGGCGGCATCATCCCGGCGCTGGCGCTGGGCATTCCCGGCAGCGCCCCGGCGGCCGTGCTGCTGGCCGCCATGATCATCCATGGTGTCAACCCGGGGCCGATGCTGATGATCCAGCATCCGCAATTCGTCTATGACGTGGTGGCGATGAACCTGCTGGCCACCATCGGCATGCTGTTCTTCGGCCTGTTCCTGGTGAAGCCGCTGCTGAAGGTGCTGCTGGTGCCGCGGACCTACATCATGCCCATCGTGTTCCTGCTCTGCACCGTCGGCAGCTTCGCCATCGCGTCCCGCCTGTTCGATGTCTACACCATGCTGGGTATCGGCGTGATCGGCTTCCTCCTGCGCCGCTTCGGCTACCAGATGGCGCCCTTCGTGCTGGGGCTGGTGCTGGGTGACCTGCTGGACAAGAGCTTTCGGCGCGGCCTGGTCCTCAGCGGCGGGGAGCTGGAGCCGTTCTTCGCCCGGCCGATCTCCGGGCTGCTCGCCGCCATCGTGCTGCTGACGCTGCTGCTGAACATCCCGCCGATCTATCGACTGTATGAACGCGCCAAGCTGGCGGTGTTCGGCCGGTTCAGCCGGGCGGCGTAAGCCGCTTCTCCATCACGCAGTAGGTCGGCGCGCTGTAGCCCGCATGCGCGTGCAGCGTGGTCTCGACGAAGCCGCAGGCGCGGAACAGCCGGCGGTTGCCGAGCAGGGGCAGCCGCACCTTCAGATGCAGCCGCGGCAGGCCGCGCCGGCGCGCCTCGGCCTCCACCGCCGCCACCAGGCGGGGCGCCAGGCCCTGGCCGCGCGCGGCGGCCGCCACCGCCAGCCGGCCGAGATACATCCCGCCCTCCGCCTGCTGCCACAGCACCACCGCCACCAGCGCGCCGTCGCGCACCACGCCGAAGCCGCTACCCTCGGCCAGCGCGGCGGCGATGCTGGCCTCCGTCTCCCGGGCCGCCGAGGCCGGTGGGTCCACTGCCTGGCCGGCGAAGCAGGCACGGATCAGCGCCGCGGCGGCGGCGGCATCGGGGGTGGTCAACGGGCGCAGCATCGCCCCGCCATACCAGCCCGGCACGGCGCTTGCGAGGCCCCGGCGCCCCCATCGCCAGGACCACCGCCATGCATCGCCGCCCCTTGCTGAGCCACCTGATGACTGGCGCGCTGCTGGGCATTGCCGGCTCCGTCCGCGCGCAGCCTGCCCCCGCCCAGTTCGCGCCCTGGCCGACCCGCCCGGTGACGCTGCTGGTGCCCTACGTCGCCGGCGGCCCGTCGGACACGCTGGCCCGCGCCGTCGCCGGCCCGCTCGGCGCGGCCATCGGGCAGTCCGTGGTGGTGGAGAACCGGCCCGGCGGCAATGGCGCGGTCGCGGCGCAGCTGACCCAGCGCGCGGCGCCGGATGGCCATACCCTGTTCATCGCCGCCAGCGGCATCCTGACGCTGAACCCCCATGTCATGGCGCATCTGCCCTACGACCCCATCCGCGACTTCGCGCCGCTGACCGTGGCGATTGCCGCGCCAAACCTGCTGGTGGCGCATCCGGGCTTCCCGGCCACCACGGTCGCCGAGACCATCGCCTGGCTGAAGGCGCACCCCAACCAGGCCAGCTATGGCACCTCGGGCATCGGCAGTTCCGAGCACCTGACCATGGAGCTGTTTGCCCAGCGCACCGGCACGCAGCTGACGCACGTGCCCTATGGCGGCGGCGCCGCGGCGGTGACGGATCTGCTGGCCGGCACCACGCAGCTTTCCTTCCTCAACATCGCCACCGTGGCAACGCAGGTGGAGGCCGGCGGGCTGAAGGCCATCGCGGTCGGCAGCCCGGAGCGCCACTCGCTGTTCCCCGCCCTGCCCACCGTGGCGGAGACCCTGCCGGGCTTCGAGGGCGGCAGCTGGCACAGCTTCGTCGCCCCCGCCGGCACGCCGGAGCCGGTGCTGGCGCGCATCCACGCCGCCCTGGCCCAGTGCCTGCGCCTGCCGGAGGTGGAGGCGCGGCTGGTGCGCATCGGCTTCAGCGTGGTGGCCAGCAGCCGGGCGGAGATGGCCGCGCGCGTGGCCGCTGAGCTGGCGCGCTGGAAGGACGTGGTGCAGGCCGCCGGGATCAGGCCGGCGTAGAGTCTGATCGTCGCCGGTGGAATCACCGGCGGCGTGAATAAGGCGCTCAAACAAAAGGCTGGAGTCGGTCGGATGCTTCCATGAGCGTCTGACACACTCTCGAGTGTGATCGTCGCAGGCGGAATCGCCGAAGACGTGAATCACACGACAGAACAATGAGCCAGAGTCTGTTGGGCGCTTCTGTCTGCGTCTGACAGACTCTGGCGCCGAAGAAGCTCAACCCGGCACGGCGGCGGGCACTTCGCGGGCCAGGGCCAGGATCAGCCGGCGCAGCCAGGCGTGGCCGGCATCGGCTTCGAACCGCCGGTGGAAAACCAGCGAAAGCCGGGTGTGGCGCACTGGCACCGGCGGGCCACGCACCACCAGCCCATGCGCGGTGGCCAACTGGTGCGCCAGCCGGGCGGAGAGCGTGATGATCATGTCGGTCCCCGCCAGAATGGCCGGCACCGCGCCCAGATGCGCCACCACCACGCCCAGCCGGCGGGTGAAGCCGAGTTGCGCCAACGCCTCATCCATCGCGCCGCTGCGCGACCCGTTCGGCGAATGCAGGATGTGCGGCACACTGACAAAGCGCTCCGGCGTCAGGTCGCCCTCGGCCAGTTGGTGGCCGGGGCGCATCAGCGTGCAGAAGGCTTCCGGCAACAGCCGCAGCCGGGTGTAGAGCGCCGGCGGTTCCGGCAGCACGCCGATCGCCAGCTGCGCCTCGCCGCCGGCCAACAGGCCCTCCCAATTGGTGCGGTCGGCGTGGCGGAAGGCCAGCAGCACGCCGGGGGCCTCTCGCGCCAAGTGCTGCACCAGCGCCGGCGCCAGCACCGCCTCGGCGTATTCGGAAAGCCCCAGGGTGAAGACGCGGTCGGCCTGGGCCGGCACCCAGGGCGCCTGGGCCACCAGAGTCTCGCGCAGCCGGTCCAGCATCTCCGCGATCGGCGGCGCCAGGGACAGCGCCAGCGCGGTCGGCTCGACCCCGCCAGGGCGACGCAGGAACAGCTCATCCGCCAGCGCCGCGCGCAGCCGGCCCAGCGCGTTGGACACCGCGGGCTGCGAAAGGTTCAGCCGCTGCGCCGCGCGGGTGACATGGCGTTCCCGCGCCACCGCGTCGAACACCCGCAGCAGGTTCAGGTCCAGGTTGCTGAGATCGGTCATGCCGGTGGCCCATCATTCACCACGGTGATGATGAGCGTTCCGCCCTTGCGTTGGAAGCGCCGCGACAGCGGGGGCAGGTTCGGGGCCGACGCAACCTTCCCGGTCGGAGCGACCCCCATGCTGAACGAGACCACCACCACCCCCTATGCCGTGGCGCTGCTGCGGCTGACCAATGGCCTGGCGCTGCTGGCGCATGGCGCCGTGCTGAAGCTGGGCACCTTCGGCCTGGCCGGCACGATGGGCTATTTCGGCTCCATCGGGTATCCGCCGGTGCTGGGCGCCGTGGTCACCTTCGCCGAGATCCTGGCCGGGCTGGCCTTGCTGGCGGGGGTTGGCGTGCGCTGGGCCAGCCTGGGCGCGCTGCTGATCCTGCTCGGCGCCGTGGCGCAGCACGCGCCGAATGGCTGGGTGTTCAACGCGGCCGGCGGCGGCTGGGAATACCCGGGCTTCTGGGCGGCGGCGCTGCTGGCCCAGGCCGGGCTGGGGGCGGGCACCTTCGCCCTGCGGCTGCCGCTGGCCGGGCGGCTCGCCCAGGCCTGAGGACCCCGGTTGTCCTGCCGGCGTGGCGCTGCTTGACTGCGCCGCGTCAGGGAGGGTTCCGATGCCAGCCGGCTGTGCCTATCGCCGCGCCCTGCTGGGCGGCGCCTTCGCGGCCATGGCCGGAACGTCGCACGCCCAACCGGCCGAGCGGCAACTGACCAAGGCGGAAGCGCAGTACGAGCCACGGCCGCGCGGCATCGCCATGTGCGCCTCCTGCACCCTCTTCGTCCGCCCGAACCTGTGCAAGCAGGTGGAGGGGGAAGTTGCCCCCGACGCCTGGTGCAAGCTGTTCGACATGGTCGATTGAGCTTGCCCCAACGCCGGGCCTGGCTGGTCGGCGCCGCCGTGGGCAGCGCCGGGCTGGCCACGACATTGCCGCTGCCGTTGTACGTGGCCTACGCCGCGCGGGGCGGCTACGGCGCCGGCGCGCTGGCGCTGGCCTTCAGCTGCTACGCGCTGGCGCATATGCTCACCTCCCCCTTTCTCGGCCCGCTGCCGGACCGTATCGGCCGCCGGCCGGTGGTGCTGCTGGGCATGGTGCTGGCAGGCTGTTCCACGCTGGTGCTGGCACTGGAACCCAGCGTGCCCGGCCTGGCGCTGGCGCGTGTGTTCCAAGGCCTTGCCATGGGCTGCATCACCGCCGCCGGCGCCGCCTGGGCGGCCGAGCTGGCCGGCGGCACGCCCGAAGCCGCCCGCCGTGGCGCCGCGGTGGTGGCGGTGGGCACGGCGGGCAGCTTCGGGCTCGGCGGATTGGCCACCATGCTGGCGCTGCTGTGGCACCCCGGCGAGCTGCTGCCCTTCACCTTCCCGCTGCACCTGGCCGTGCTGGCGCTGCTGGCCTGGCCGGTAGCGCTGCTGCCGGAAACCCTGGCCGCCCCGCGTGGCGCCCGGCTGCGGCTGCCGGCCTTTCCGCCGGGCACGCTGGCGACCACACTGGCGATCATGCCCGCCTGGGGCGTGACCGGCACGGTGCTGACCGCGGTGCCCGCCGCCCTGGCGGCGCAGGGTTTTCCGGGTGCCGGCCCCTGGGCGGCCTGCGTCATGATGCTGACCGGCGCCTGCCTGCAATTGATGCTGCGGCGGGTCGCGCCGCGCCGGGCGGTGGTGGTGGGGCTGGGGTGCCTTTGCCTGGGCGCCGGGCTGGTGTTCTGGGGTGCCGCCTTCGGGGTGCTGTGGCCGCTGCCGGTCGGCGCCATGCTGACCGGCGCCGCGACCTATGGCCTGGTCTATATGGGCGGGCTGGCGGCGGCGGCGGAAGCCGCGGGGCAGGAGCGCGCGCGCGCGACCGCGGGCTATTTCGTCGTCGCACATATCGGCTTCGGCGGCGTGCCGGCCCTGGTCGGCCTGGCGATGGACGGCTTCGGCCGCAGTCCCGCCTTGCTGGGGGTATGGCTGGCGCTGGTGGCGACCGCCCTGGTATTGGCGCTGGCGATCAGGAGGAAACCGCGATGAGCATTCTGCGGACAGGGCGTGGCTTTCGCTGGCCAGGCGGGGCGCGCATCGGTGTGATCTTCAACATCGCCTATGAGGGCTGGTCGGAAGGCCAGGTGCCCGGCATCGGCCCGATGGGCAACCCGCTGAAGCCCGGCGTCTTCGACGCCAATGCCGCCAGCTGGGGCAAGTACGGCGCGGTGCGCGGCATCTGGCGCGCGCTGGAGGTGGCAGACCGCAACGGCGTGAAGACCAGCGTGATGACCAATGGCGTGCTGGCCAAGCTGTGGCCGGACACGGTGCGCGCCATCCATGCCGGCGGGCATGAGGTGGTGGCGCATTCCTACGGCATGGACGTGATCCCGGTGTATCTCGACGAAGCCGGCCAGCGCGAGAACATCAAGCGCACCACGGGCTTGATCGCGGATGTGACCGGCGAGGCGCCGCGCGGCTGGATCAGCCCGCGCGGCACCGGCAGCCCCGGCCACACCGCGCTGCTGGCCGAGGCCGGCTACCTGCACGACGGCGACTGCAACGACGACGACATGCCCTATCTGGAAACTGTCGGGGGCCGCGAGATCGTGCGGATTTCGCTGACCATGGACGTGAACGACCTGCCGAGCAGCATCCGCTACGGCAACAACGCCCGCGCCATGCTGCAACAATTCGAGGACGCGTTCAGCGCGCTGCAGCACCGCGAGACCCAGCCGGTGCTGATGGATGTGACCATCCACACCCATGTCTATGGCCGCCCGGCCGGCGCCTGGGTATTCGACGAGATCATGCGCAAGGTTGTCGCCACGCCCTATGTGTGGCGCGGCACGCGGATGCAGGCGGCGGAGTGGCTACTGGCGAAGCGGGCGGAGCTGGTGCCTGGGGCGTAGGACCGAGAGGGCCGCCGTCCCTCTCGCACTCTCCCAGCCAAAGGCCGCGGGGCCTTTGGAAACCATGTTGAACACCCGGGTTCCAAGGGCCTTTCGGCCTTTGGCCGGGGAGTTTGAGGGGGCGGAGCCTCCCTCAATGCAACTGCTGGAGTTTGAGGGGGCGGAGCCTGCCTCAAGCCGCCAGCGCTGCTTCCACCGCCGCGGCGCTGTGGAACAGTGCCTCGTCGGCACCATGCTCGCCGGTCAGCATCAGCCCCACCGGCGCGGTGCCGGCTTCCTGGCACGGCAGGCTGATCGAGCAGCGGTCGAGGAAGTTGCCCACCGCGGTATTGCGCAGCAGCAGCATGTTGATGCGGTTGTACTCGGCCTGCTCCGCCACGTCAGCGATGGCAGGTGGCACCACCGGGCAGGTCGGCATCAGCAGCGCGTCGAACGGCGCGGTACGGCGGGCCACGGCGGCGCAGATGCGCTGGCGGCCTTGCAACGCCTTGACGTAGTCGCTCGCGGGCATCTTCTCGCCGCGCATGATGCGGACCAGGATGTTGGGGTCGTATTCGTCGCGCTTGCGGGCGATCAGCGACTGGTGCCAGGCGTAGGCTTCGGCCGCGGTGAAGCCGCCGCTGGCGTTCAGCCCCGGGATAGCCCCGATCTCGGGGATGTCCAGCAGCTCGATCCGCGCGCCGGCGGCGCTGAGTTTTGCCAGTGCCCGGTCAAAACTGGCCGCCACATGGTCGTCCATGCCGTCCAGCAAAAAGGTGCCGCGCGGCACGGCGAAGCGCTGCCCGGCCACGCTGCGATGCGCCAGCGGCTGCGGGTTGGGGTTGCCGGAGATCACCGCGTCCAGCAGGTGGCAGCATTCCACGCTGCGGGCCAGCGGGCCGACGCTGTCCAACGAGAAGGACAGCGGCAGCACGCCCTCCTGCGGCACGCGCTTGGCCGTCGGCTTGTAGCCGACAATACCGCACATGGCCGCGGGGATGCGGCAGGAACCGCCGGTATCCGTGCCCAGGCCGCCGAAGCCCATGTAATCGGCCGCGGCCACGGCGGCGCCGGAGGAGGAGCCGCCCGGCAGGCGGCCGGTGGCGCGGTCCCACGGGCTTTTCGGCGTGCCGTAATGCGGATTCACGCCCAGGCCGCTGAAGGCGAACTCCACCATGTTGGTGCGGCCGATGACGATGAAGCCCAGCCGTTGCAGCCGTGTGACCACCAGCGCATTGGCGGCGGCCGGCGCGGCGTCGGACAGCGCCAGGGAGCCGGCGCGGGTGACGTGCCCCTTCTCGTCGAACAGGTCCTTGATGGTGATGGGAATGCCGGCCCAGGGGCTGGGCGCCAGGCCGTGGTGGCGCAGCGTGTCGATGGCGTCGGCTGCCACGCGCGCGGCGCTGGCGTGGACAGCCACGAAGGCGCGGCTACCTTCGCCGGCTGGGTCGGCAATGCGCTCCAAGGCGGCATCAACGAGGGAACGGGCGGAAACCCGCCCTTGGGCGAGTGCGGCGGCGGCGTCAGCGATGGTCTTCATGGCCGCGATGCTGGCGCCGGATCGCCGTTTCGGCAAGGTGGCGCGACCAGCCGCGGTCGCTTCACCGCTTTCGGCAGCACCCGCTCGGCGAGAAGCTACTCGTCGTTGGCGGGCGGATGCTCAGCCATATGCTGCTTGGCGTAGGGGTACAGCAGCTGGCCAAACATCCAGCCTTCCATCAGCGGGACGGTGTCGGTGTCTGAGGGCTGATTTTCCATGCCCCCAACAACGGTTCAGTGGATTTCCGGTTCCGGCGTCGGCGCACCGTGATGCAGGAAGTCCAGGTCACAGCCCTCATCGGCCTGAGTCACATGATCCAGGTAGAGGCTGGTCCAGCCGCGCAGGTACTTGCGTTCCGGCGCCTTCCAGGCCGCCTGGCGGCGAGCCATCTCATCCTCCGGCACCAGCAGGTTCAACTGCCGGTTGGCGACATCCAGCTGGATCAGGTCGCCATCCTTCACCAGCGCCAGCGGGCCGCCGATATGGGATTCCGGGGCCACATGCAGGACGCAGGCGCCGTAGCTGGTGCCGGACATGCGGGCGTCGCTGAGGCGCAGCATGTCGCGCACGCCCTGCTGCAGCAGCTTCTTCGGGATCGGCATCATGCCCCATTCCGGCATACCCGGCCCGCCCTGCGGCCCGGCCTGGCGCAGCACCAGCACGCTGTCGGCGGTCACGTTCAAATCCGGGTCATCCAGCCGCGCGTTCATGTCGTTGTAGTCGTTGAACACCACGGCCGGGCCGGTGTGCTGCAACAGGCGCGGATCGGCGGCCGAGGTCTTGAT
The DNA here is from genome assembly GCA_947371015.1 of Acetobacteraceae bacterium. Taxonomy (GTDB): domain Bacteria; phylum Pseudomonadota; class Alphaproteobacteria; order Acetobacterales; family Acetobacteraceae; genus CAIMOR01. The sequence goes on from CANBNK010000039.1 coordinate 35,452, forward strand.
GACCGCGCCACGCGGGGCGAGCGTGCCCTTCACCACGGCCAGGCCGCCTTCGTTCTGCAGCGGGCGGTCCAACGGGCGGATGATGTCCTCGTTATAGCACTCGGCGCCTTCCAGGTTTTCGCCCAGCGTCTTGCCGGTGACGGTCATGGCGGTGAGGTCGAGGTAGGGCGCGAGCTTCGCCATCAGCGCGCGGGCGCCGCCAGCATAGAAAAAATCCTCCATCAGGTATTCGCCGTTGTTGGGGCGCAGGTTGGCAATCAGCGGCACCCGGCGGCTGAGTTCGTCGAAGCGCTCCAGGTCCAGCTTCAGCCCGGCGCGGCGCGCCATGGCGATCAGGTGCGGGATGGCGTTGGTGGAGCCGCCGAAGGCCATTGTCACCGTCACGGCGTTGTCAACGCTGCCCTGCGTCAACAGCCGCGCCGGTGTGTCGTCATTCCACACCATCTCGACGATGCGGCGGCCGCAATCGGTGGCCATGCGCGGGTGGTTGCTGTCTGCCGCGGGGATGCTCGACGAACCAGGCAAGGCAAGCCCCAGCGCTTCCACCGCCAGCATCATGGTGGCCGCCGTGCCCGCCGTCATGCAGGTGCCGAAGGACCGCGCGATGCCGGTCTCCATTTCCTTCCACTGGCCCTGGGTGATGTTTCCGGCCCGCAGTTCCGAATGGTACTTCCACACGTCGCTGCCGCTGCCCAGCTTCTTGCCACGCCAATTGCCGGACAGCATCGGCCCGGCCGGCACGAAGATGCAGGGCAGACCGGCCGAGAGCGCGCCCATCACCAGGCCCGGCGGCGTCTTGTCGCAGCCGCCCATCAGCACCAAGCCGTCGCAGGGGTGGCTGCGGGCCAGCTCCTCCGTCTCCATGGCCAACAGGTTGCGGTACAGCATGCTGGTCGGCTTCTGGTACTGCTCGGTCACCGGGTGGGCCGGCAGCTCAACCGGGTAGCCGCCGGCCTGCCAGACACCGCGCTTCACCTCCTCCGCCCGCACGCGGAAATGCGCGTGACAAGGAGAAAGGTCCGACCAGGTGTTGATGATGCCGATGACCGGCTTGCCGCGGAAATCCTGCTCCCCCAGCCCGGTCTGCAACAGGCGGGAGCGGTGGCCGAAGGCACGCAGGTCATCCACGCCGAACCAGCGGTGGCTGCGGAGATCCTCGGGCTTCTTGCGCGACATGGTGTTTCCTCACGACGATTGCGTTTGACCGGAGATTGCCAACTGCTATAGCAGTTGTCCATGGCCTCCGCCGCAACCGACCTGATTTTCCGCCCCACGGAGGGGCAGGACGCCCTCTCCCTAGCGGAGGGTGCCTATCGCCGGCTGCGGGATGCCATTGTGCGCGGGGAATTGGCCGCTGGCACCAAGATTTCCGAACGCGGCCTGGCGCTGACGCTGGGCATCTCCGCCCAGCCGGTGCGGGAGGCGCTGCGCCGGCTGGAAGCCGATGGCATGGTGCTGACCCAACCGCGCAGCGGCACCATCGTGGCCGAGTTCGGGCCGGACAGGCTGGCAGAGATGGGACGTATTCGTGCCGCGCTGGAAGGCAGCGCCGCGGCGCTGGCCGCCGAACGGGCCGACGACGCCGCGCTGGCGCTGATGGACGCGCAACTCGCAGTGATGCGCGAGGCGACGGCGGCGGCCGACACGGTGCGCCTGGCCGCGGCGAATGAGCGCTTCCACGCCCTGGTGCATGCAGCCGCCGGGAACGCCTTCCTGCTGCGCTCGCTGACCAGCCTGCGCGCCTATGATCACTTCAATCGCGTTCGCGCGTTGGAGAGCACGCCGAAGGAATTGCCCAAGGCGCTGGCCGAGCATGAGGGGCTGCTGAAGGCATTTCGGAAACGCGACCCGGAGCTCGCGGAAGAACGCATGCGCGCCCACGTGCTGCGCTCGCTCCGGGCCGGCGGCGTGCTGAAAAACGGGAAGAAATGACCGATCGCATCCGCACCGCCATCACGGGCATCTCTGGCATCCTGGTCACGCCGATGGATGCCGAGGACCAGGTACAGCCGCAGCGCCTGAAGCCGATCATCGCCCGCTGTGCCGAGGCCGGCGTGGATGCGCTGACGGTCAACGGCAATACCGGCGAGTTCTACGGCCTGAGCTTTGCCGAGGCCGAGCGGATGCAGGCCGAGGTGCCGGCGCTGGTGGCCGG
>CANBNK010000040.1 GCA_947371015.1 Acetobacteraceae bacterium
GGCTGGGCCAGCAGCGGCGCCGGCAGGCTCCAGCCCGCCGGCAGCAGCCGCGCCAGCCCCCTGGCATTCGGCCCGGCCGCTTCCAGGTTCAGGTCGGCGAAACGCGGCTGCGCGCCCAGCACCAGCACGCCGCCCGCGCTCACGTCCAACTCATCCAGCCGCAGCGTCAGCCGGCGCAGCGCCAGCCGGCCATTCTCCAGCGTCGCATCCAGCGCCGCCCGCTGCGCCGAGGCACCGCGCCAGCGCAGCTCCGTCGCCGCCAGCCGCAGGTTGAGGTCGAAGCCAGGCCCCTGCGCCGCCATGGCCTGCCAGTTCGGCTCGGCCGGCAGCAGCGCGTCCAGGTCCAGCCGGTCCAGCGTCAGCCCCAGCCCCAGGCTGGCCCGCGCCGAGTCCTTGCCCGGCCGCCACACCAGGTTCCCCGCCAGCTTCGCCCCGTCCAGGGTGGCGTCCAGGTCGCTGACCGTTACCTCGCCATTGTCCAGCAGCAGGCGGAAGCGGCCTTCGGCGGCGCGCAGCCGCACCGGGTCGCCGCCCAGCGGCAGGCCCAGCGCCAGCAGCGTCTCCCGCGCCGCCGGCGCCTTGAAGCGCACGCCCAGCTCCAGCCGCTGCGCCGCGCTGGCCCCGGCAATCTCCAGCTCGGCATCGCCCGGCAGCACCGCCGAGACATCGGACAGCGTCAGCCGCTCGGCTCCGGCGAAGAAGGCGCCGCGCAGCCGGCGCAGCGGCAGGCCGGCGAAGCGGGTGCTCTCCACCGCCAGCTCCACCCCCACCGGCAGCCGATTGCCCCGCGCCGGGCGCAGCGCCGCCACCCAGGCCTCCAGGTCCAGCCGGGTCGCCGCCAGCGCCACATCCACCCGCGGCTCCGGCGCCAGGCGGAGCGTCACGCTGCCCCGCGCCGGCTGGCCGTTGAAGTCCAGCGCCAGCTCGTCGGCGGTCAGCAGGTCCGCAATCGCGTTCAGCCGGCCGCTGGCGCGGAACGGCCCGGGCGGCGCCGGCAGCAGCAGGGAAAGGTCCGGCCCGGCGGTCTCGATCCGGCCCTCGAAGCTGCCACCGGGCTGCAGCACGCCGCGCGCCTGCACCGTGGCGTTCAGCACCACCAGCCCAAGGTCCAGCGGCGCCGCGCCATCCCGCCCCGCCCGCCCGAGCCGGGCATTGAAGCGCACCGCCAGCCCGCGCCAGGCCAGGTTGCCCTCGGCCACCAGCGCATCCGCCGCGCCACCGGTGGCCAGCCGGCCATTCAGCCCCTCCAGCCGCAGCCCGCCGAGCAGCAGCCGGCTATCCTGCAGCCGGGCATCCAGCTCATTCAGCCAGGGCGGCGGCGCCAGGCTCCCGAGCTGCGCCGGCGGCCAGGGCAGGCTGATCTCACCGCCGACCAGTGCCAGCTCGCGCGGCTCCAGCCGGCCGCGCAGCAGCGGGATCAGCCCGAGCCGCAGCCGCAGCGCCCGCGCGGTGACCGAGACGCCGTCACTGCCGGGGCCGATCACGACATTGCCGGCCTCGACCCGCACCTGCGGCAGCAAGGTCAGCGTGATCGGGCCGTCGAGCGTTACGGGCCGGCCCATGCGGTCACTGGCCAGCGCGGCGAGCGCGCCGCGATACCGCTCCCAGTTCAGCAGATGCGGCCCGGCCCACAGCCCGAGCACCAGCACCGCCATCACCGCGGTGGCAATGAACTCCGGCAGGAAGCGGGACCGACGCACCCGGGCCTCAGGCGCCAGGACAGGCGGGCATCACCCCGCCGCGCCCCAGCCGCCCCCGCCCGGGGTCTCCACCACCAGCGCATCGCCAATGGCCAGGTCGGCGCTGCCGGTATTGCCGGGCATCGCGGTGATGCTGCCATCGGCGCGTTCCACCCATTGCCGGCCCGGCAGGCCATCGGCGCCGCCATGCAGGCCGTGCGGCGCCACGTTGCGGCGGGATGCCACCACCACCGCCTGCATCGGCCGCAGGAAGCGGATGCGCCGACGCGAGCCATCGCCGCCATGCCACTGCCCGGCACCGCCGGAGCCACGGCGGATGGCGAATTCCTCCAGCCGCACGGGATAGCGCAGTTCCAGGATTTCCGGGTCGGTCATGCGCGTATTGGTCATGTGGGTCTGCACCGGCCCCCAGCCATTGAACCCCGGCCCGGCACCAACGCCGCCGCACACGGTTTCATAGTACTGGTACAGGTCGTCGCCGAACAAAACATTGTTCATCGTCGCCTGGGCGCTGGCGCAGGCGTCCAGCGCCGCCAGCAGGGCGTTGCAGGTCATCTGGCTGACTTCGGTATTGCCGGCCACGACAGCGGCGCCCGGCAACGGCGAAAGGAAGGTGCCGGGCGGGATGATGATCTCCAGCGGCTTCAGGCAGCCATCATTCAGCGGGATTTCCTCCCCCACCAAAGCGCGGAAGCAATACAGCACCACCGCGTTGCACACGGCCGACGGCGCGTTGAAGTTGCTCGGCCGCTGCGGCCCGGTGCCGGTGAAATCAATGGTCGCGCTGCGCGCCGCCTGGTTGACGCGCACGCTGACACACAACGGCGTGCCGTCGTCGATGGTGGTGCGGAAGCTGCCATCCCGCAGCGTGGCCAGCACGCGGCGCACGCTCTCCTCCGCATTGTCCATCACGTGGCGCATATAGGCGCGCACCGTCTCCAGCCCGAAGTCGCGGACCGAGCGCTGCAACTCCTGCACGCCCTTCTCATTCGCGGCGATCTGCGCCTTGATATCGGCCACGTTCACATCCGGGCTGCGCGCCGGATACTTCGCGCTGGCCAGCAGGGTACGGAAGTCGGCCTCCTGGAACTCCCCCTTGGAGACCAGCAGGAAGTTATCAATAACGACGCCTTCCTCCTCCAAGGTGCGGGAGACCGGCGGCGTGGACCCCGGCGTCAGCCCACCGATATCGGCGTGATGCCCGCGGCTGCCGAGGAAGAACAGAATCTCCCGCCCGGCCGCATCGAATACCGGCGTGATGACGGTGACATCCGGCAGATGCGTGCCGCCATTATACGGGTTGTTCAGCGCCACCACGTCGCCGGGACGCAAGGTCGCGCCGCGCAGGCGGATGACGGTCCGCACGCTCTCGCCCATCGCGCCCAGATGCACCGGCACATGCGGCGCATTGGCCACCAGCGCGCCGGTCTGGTCGAAGATGGCGCAGGAAAAGTCCAGCCGTTCCTTGATGTTCACACTGAGCGACGTGTTCTGCAGCACCGCGCCGGTCTGCTCGGCGATGCTCATGAACAGGTTGTTGAACAGCTCCAGCATCACCGGATCGGGCTTGCCCGTGGCATCGACCCGGGCGGCGGCCCGCTGCTCGGTCCGCCGCAGCACCAGGTGGTCCAGCACGGTCAGCTCGGCGGTCCAGCCCGGCTCCACCACCGTGGTGGCATTGGCCTCGCGGATCAGCGCCGGGCCGGGAATGCGGTCGCCGGCCAGCAGTGCATCGCGGTCGAACACCGGAGCCTGGTGCAGCGCGCTGCCGGAATACAGCGGCACGGTCTCCAGCGCCGCCGGCTGGCCCTCGGCACGCGCGGCCAGCGGATGTTCGGCAATCGCCTCGCCGGGCGCGATCACCTCGGCGACGCAGGCTTCCACCACCACCTGGCGTTCCGGCGTGGCAAAGCCGAAGCGCTGCCGATGCGCCGTGGTGAAGGCCTCGACCACCTCGGCGTGCGGCCCGAAGGCCACAGGCAGGAAGCTGTCGGTGCCGGCATAGCGCAGATGCAGCCGCCGCTCCGCCTTCAGCGCGCTGGTCGCGCCCTGCTTGCGCAACTCCGCCTCGCCCTCGGCCACCAGCCGATCCAGCGTCGCCGCCAGCCCGGCCATTTCCCCAAGCGGCGCCTCGACGGCAGCCTCGCGGATCACCGTCTGATCCGCCAGGCCCATTCCGTAAGCGCTGAGCACGCCGGCGAAGGGGTGGATGAACACCGTCTCCATGCCCAGCTCATCGGCGACAAGGCAGGCATGCTGCCCGCCCGCGCCACCGAAGCATTGCAGCGCATACCGGGACACATCATGCCCCTTCTGGATGCTGACCTGCTTCAGCGCATTGGCCATGTTGGCCACAGCAACGCGCAGGAACCCCTCCGCCACCGCATGGGCGTCCGGATTGCCGATTTCGGTGGCCAGCGCCGCGAACTTCTCGCGCACAACGCCGGCGTCCAACGGCTGGTCGCCATTCGGCCCGAAGATACTCGGAAAATGCTGCGGCTGGATCTTGCCGACCATCACATTCGCATCGGTCACGGTCAGCGGCCCGCCGCGCCGATAGCAGGCCGGCCCCGGCACCGCCCCGGCGCTCTCCGGCCCCACGCGATACCGCGCCCCGTCGAACTTCAGGATCGAACCACCACCGGCCGCCACGGTATTGATCGCCATCATCGGCGCCCGCATCCGCACGCCGGCAACCGCGGTCTCGAAGGCCCGCTCGAACGCGCCGGCATACAGCGCGACATCGGTGGAGGTGCCGCCCATGTCGAAGCCGATGATCTTGTCGAAGCCACCCATCGCCGCCGTCCGCGCGGCGCCAACGATGCCTCCGGCCGGGCCGCTGAGAATCGCGTCCTTGCCCTGGAAGCTGCCGGCCTCGGCCAGCCCACCGCTGGACTGCATGAAGTAGAGCCGCACGCCCGGCAGCTCGCTCGCCACCTGCTCCACGTAGCGGCGCAGGATCGGCGAGAGATAGGCATCCACCACGGTGGTATCGCCGCGCGGCACCAGGCGCGGCAGCGGGCTGGCCTCATGGCTCAGCGAGACCTGGGTGAAGCCAACCTCACGTGCAATCGCCCCGACCCGCTGCTCATGCGCCGGATGCGCCCAGGCATGCATCAGCACCACGGCGACAGCGCGCACGCCCTCGGCGAAGGCGGCGGCCAGCGCGGCACGGGCGCCTGCTTCGTCCAGCGGCTCCAACTCCTCGCCATCCACCGCCATGCGGCCACCGATCTCGGCGACGCGTTCATGCAGCAGGTCGGGCAGCGTCACGTTCAGGTCGAACAGCCGCGGCCGGGCCTGGTTGCCGATCCGCAGGATGTCGCCGTAGCCCTTGTTGACCAGCAGCAGCACCCGCTCGCCCTTGCGTTCCAGCAGGGCGTTGGTGGCGACAGTGGTGCCCATCTTCACCGCATCGATCAGCCCGGGCGGAATGGCGGCGCCGGCCTCCAGGCCGAGGCAAAGGCGGATGCCGGCCACGGCGGCGTCGCGGTAACGGCCGGGGTTCTCGGAGAGCAGCTTGCGGGTGCTCAGCCGGCCTTCGGGGTCACGGGCGACGATATCGGTGAAGGTGCCGCCGCGATCGATCCAGAACTGCCAGCCAGACATCATGCTCTCCTCGGGGTCGAGGAGCGGTCATCGCAACCTGGGCGCGGCGGCGCAAGGGGGAGCAAGGTCAGCTTCGAGAGACTGATTCACGCCCAGCAGCGATTCCGCCTTGGCCGATCAGGCAAAACGCCGAGAGACTGATTCACGGCCAGCGGCGATTCCGCCTTGGCCGATCAGGCTCTAGCAGGCTGCGGAAATTCGATTTTCGGCACCGGACGCCGCAACATCGATACGCGGCGCCGACGCGGAGCGACAAGAAGTGTCAGGCAAAGGCCCGGACGGATCCCATTGCGACCTTTGTTGCCTTTCCGTGGTAGAATTTCCGCAGCCTGCTAGGCCGGCGCGCGAATGCCCCGGCTGCGGATGATCTCGCCCCATTTGGCGGTCTCGCGGGCGTAATAGGCCGGCCACGCCGCCGGGGAACCGCCCACCGGCTCAATCCCCGCCGCTTCCAGCTTGACGCGAACCTCGGTGGAATGAACGGCCGCCACGACCGCCGCATGCAGCTTGGCCAGCACGGCCGCAGGCAGCCCGGCGGGCGCCAGCATGGCGAAGTCGGTGGAGGACTGGAACCCCGGCAGCCCCGCCTCGGCAATGGTCGGCACATCCGGCGCCAGCGGCGCCCGCGCGGTGCTGGAAACGCCCAACGCCCGCATCTGCCCACCGCGCAGGAAGGGCAGCGCCGTGATCACATCGACGAAGCCGCAATTCACCTCCCCGGTCAGCAGCGCCTGCGCCGCCGGGCCGCCGCCCCTGTAGGGCACGTGCAGCATGCTGATCCCGGCCATGCTCATCAGCAACTCGCTCGCCAAATGGCTGCTGCCGCCGATGCCGCTGGACTGGAAGCTCAGCTTGTCCGGCTCGGCCCGCGCCTTGGCCAGAAACGCCCCGAAATCCGCCACCGGCACGCCGGGATGCACGCAGAAGATCTGCGGGTTGGTCCCCACCAGGCTGACCGGCGTGAACGCCCGCTCCGAATCATAGGGCAGGTTGGCGTACAGGTGCGGCGCAATGGCGTAGGTGCTGTTGGTGCCCAGCAGCAGCGTGTAGCCATCCGCCCGCGCCCGCGCCACCACGGCATGACCCAGCGTGCCGGTCGCGCCAGGCCGGTTCTCCACCACGAAGGGCTGGCCGAGATCGGTGGCCATCCGCTGCACCAGAATACGCGTGACGCTGTCGGACGACCCGCCCGCCGGCCACGGATTGATGACCGTGACGGTACGGTTGGGGTACGGCCCATCCTGTCCCCGCGCCACCACGGGCGCGACCAAGCCAGCCAGCAGCAGGCGACGCGAGAGGCTCATCCGTTCAACTCCACCACCAGGTTGAGATGGGCATCCACATGGCAGCGGGCGCCCGGGCCGACGACACAGGTGCTCTCCCGCTCCTCGACCAGCGCGGGCCCTGCGAATTCCATGCCGGGGCGCAGCGCGTAGCGGTCATAGACCGGTACATCCAGCGTGCCATGCGTCTCGAAGGTCACGCTGCGCTGGCCGCGCGGGGTCAGGCTGGGCGGGGCCAGGGTCGCCGCGCCGATGCGGATATCCAGGCCCGGCGCGGAGACCGCGAGACGCCAGGTCAACGCCTCGATCGGCTGTTCCCGCACCACTCTCCCAAACGTCTTGAGGTAGCTGGTGAAGAACGCCTCCTTCAGCGCCGCCACGTCACCCTCGCCGATCTCCAGCGCCGGCAGCGGCACCGGAATCTCGAAGCCCTGGCCGACATGGCGCATATCCGCCGCCGGCTTGAAGCTGATGGTCGCCGGGTCCGCCCCGGCCTCCTCCAGCAGCTTCCGCCCCTCGGCCGCCATGGCGGCGAACAGCGCGTTCACATGGGCGAAGTCCAGCCGCTCCAGCCGCGCGACATAGCTGCGCACCATGTCGGTCGCCGGCGGCGCCACCAGAAAGCCCAGCGCCGAGGCAACCCCCGCCCCCAGCGGCACCAGCATCCGCTCGATCTTCAGCAGCCGCGCCAGGTTCCAGGCATGCACCGGCCCAGCGCCACCGAAGGCGATCAGCGTATAGCCGCGCGGGTCGCGCCCCTTCTCGGCCAGGTGCATCCGCGTCGCCGCCGCCATGGTCTCATCCACGATGCGCTGCACACCCAGCGCCGCATCCATCGGCTTGACGCCCAGCTTCTCGGCAACGCCCGTGGCGAAGGCGCGCTGCACCAGGCCGGGGTCCAGCGCCATCTCACCGCCCAGGAAGTATTTCGCGTCCAGCCGCCCGAGCATCAGGTCGGCATCGGTCACGCAAGGCTCCGTGCCGCCGCGCCCGTAGCAGACCGGCCCCGGCTTGGCCCCGGCGCTGCGCGGCCCCACCTTCATCAGCCCGCTCCCGGGCTCGATGCGCGCGATGCTGCCGCCGCCGGCGCCAATCTCGATCATGTCGACGACCGAGACCTTCAACGGCAGGCCACTCCCCTTCACGAACCGCCGCACCCGGCCCGCCTCGAAGTCGAATTTGTGGTCCGGCGCGCCGTCCTCCACCAGGCACATCTTCGCCGTGGTGCCGCCCATGTCGTAGGAGACCACGCGGTCCAACCCCGCCAACTTGGCCAGGAACGCCGCCGCCATGGCGCCCGCCGCCGGCCCGCTCTCGATCAGCCGGATCGGAAACTCCTTCGCCTCCCTGACAGCCGCGATGCCGCCACCGGAGAGCATGACATACAGCCGCCCATCGAAGCCGATCCGCGCCAAATCCGCTTCCAGCTTGTCCAGGTACTTCTTCATCCGCGGCTGCACATAGGCATTGGCGCAGGCGGTGGAGGTCCGCTCGAACTCGCGGATTTCCGGCGCCACCTCGGCGGAAAGCGTGATGGCCAAATCCGGGAACAGCGCCCGCACCACTTCTCTCGCCCGCAGCTCGTGCCGGGCATCGCGGTAGCTGTGCAGGAAGCCGATCGCCAGCGCCTCGCAGCCCTCATTCACCAGCGCGGTCGCCTCCCGCGCTACCGCAGCTTCGTCCAGCGCCAGCAGCGTGGTGCCGTGCACGTCCAGCCGCTCCGGGATTTCGCGGCGCAGATGCCGCGGCACCAGCGTCGGCGGTGCCTCCAGGAACAGGTCGTACAGGTCGTACCGGATTTCCTTGGCAATCTCGATGCTGTCGCGGAACCCCGCCGTGGTCAGCAGCCCCACCTTGGCCCCGGTGCGCTCGATGACCGTGTTGGTCACCAGCGTCGTCCCATGCACAATGCTGTGCAGGTCCGAAGGCTGTAGCCCCGCCTCCTGCAACACCCGCAGCGTGCCTTCAATGATCGCCTCGGATGGGTCATCCGGCGTGGTCAGCAGCTTGCCGGTATGCACCAGGTCGCGGGCGGGATCATGCAGCACCAAATCCGTGAAGGTGCCGCCAACATCCACCCCAATGCGCGCCGTCCCAGCCATCACGCATCTCCCTTGTAGGCGGCCGCGTCCACCACGTAGCCATCGCGAATATCGGCCGCCAAGGCCGCCGGGTCGCGCTGGGATGGCGGCCCATATCCCCCGCCGCCGGCGTAGCGCATGTGCAGCTTCATCCCCGGCTCAATCGTCGTGCGGCTCTTCGGATGCGGCCGCGTGCCGTCACTGAACACAATCTCCGCCGCCGCGCCGGGCTTGCCGCCCAGCACGCCCTGCGCCGGATGGTCGCGCCTGTCGCTGATCAAGGAAAGCCGCAGCGGCCCGGGCGAACGCACCTCGATGATCGCTTCCTGCCCCATGCCACCGCGGAACTGCCCGGCGCCGCCGCTATCCGGCCGCAGCTGCTTGCTCCACACCACCAGCGGCGCGACATTCTCGAACGCCTCGATGCTCCCCGCGCCGGCATTGGTCGGAAACGCCGTGGTCGCCAGGCCATCCCGATGCGGGCTGGCCCCCATGCCACCGCTGGCGAACAGCACCTGGCTGAACCGGTCGCCATGCTGGTCCTGCCCGCTGAACAGGCAACGCATCGTCGGCGCCCCGCCACATTCCGCGATCACCTGCTTCGGTATCACCGCCGCTAAGGCCTTGTAGATCGCGCCCGCCAGCAAATGCCCGGTCAACTGCCGCGACCCCACCGCCGCCGGAAAGCGCGGATTCAAAATGCTCCCCTCCGGCGCCCGCACCTCAATGGCGCGATAGCTGCCCTCATTCCGCGGCGTGAAGGGGTCCAGCGCGCACTTCACGGGGTACACGCTGTAGGCGTGCGTATAGTTCATCACGCAGTTGATCCCGCGGTCGATCTGCTTCGACGTGCCCTCGAAGTCGATCACCATGCTCTCGCCAGCCACCGTCACGGCGACGACGATATGCGTCACATCCGGCTCGAACCCATCGGCATCCAGCGTGGCCCGATACACCCCATCCGGCACCGCCGAGATCGCCCGTCGCATCGCCAGATCCGCCCGCGCCTGCAACGCGCGGGAAAGCCCCTGCAAATCCGCCAGTCCGGTGTCTCCCAAAAACTCATCCAACCGCGCCGCACACACCTCATTGGCGGTGATCTGCGCCTCCAGGTCGCCGCTCACCTGGTCCGGCACGCGCACATTGGCCAGGAAGAAGTCCAGGATTTCCTGGTTGCGCACCCCCGCGCGGATCAGCCGCGTCGGCGGAATACGGATGCCTTCCTCGAACACCTCGCGGCAATCCGCGCTCCACAGGCTGCCGCCGACATCCGGGCTATGCGCGATGCTGCCCGCGAACCCGACCAGCTTCCCCTTGTGGAAGATCGGCGAAACCGCGGTGATATCCGGCAGATGCCCGGTTGCCAGCCAGGGGTCGTTGGTGATGACGCAGTCGCCGGGCTGCCACGTCTCCACCGGAAACTTCGCCAGGAAATGCTTGGTCGTCCGCGGCAGGATGCAGCTGAAGCTGGCGATGCCGCCGGTATTTTCGGAGATGCTGTCGCCGTTCACGTCCATCAGCACGGTGCCGAAGTCGTTCGATTCCCGCACGATGGTGGAAAACGCCGTCCGCAGCAGGGCAGCCGCGGCCTCATCGGCAATGGAGATCAGCCGCGACCAGTAGATTTCCAGCGTGATCGCATCGAAGCCTTCGTCCATAGCCCGTCCCCGCCTAGTGAAGCGCGAAGGCTAGGCCGGGCGCGGCGGCCTGTCACCCGGGCGCGACCGACGCTCGCCTTGCGGCGACCGCGTCGAGCGGGCCGACGAACCTCCAGTTCGCGGCGGGTCGACGAACCTCCAGTTCGCGGCGGGCCGACGAACCTCCAGTTCGCGGCGGGCCGACGCTCGCCTCCGGCGACCGCGGCGGATTGACACAGCCGCCACCGCCATGGTCGGCTCGCCGGCAATCTGGGGAGGAAGCCGCGGCCGATGCTACGCGTAGAGCCAAACGCCGCCACGCTGGGCGCCACCATCCACGGCCTGGACCTGCGCCAGCCGATGACTGACGCTGAATTCCGCGCCGTGCTGCGGGCACTGGGCCAGTATGCCGTGCTGCGCCTGCCGAACCAGCACCTGCACCCACGCGACGTCGCCGCCTTCTCCCGCCGCTTCGGCCGGGTGCAGACCAGCGTTTCCGGCAAGTACCACCACGCCGAGGCACCGGAAGTCGGCATCCTCTCCAACATCGTCCAGGACGGCGTGAACATCGGCATCCCCGATGCCGGCCAGGACTGGCACACCGACATGTCCTATACCGCCACGCGCGGCTTCATCAACGTGCTGCACGCGGTGCAAGTGCCGATGCGCGACGGCCAGCCGCTGGGCAACACCCTGTTCGCCGACATGCGCGCCGCCTATGACGCCCTGCCGGATGAGTGGAAGCGCCGTATCGAAGGGCTGACCGCCACGCACGACTTCAACGTGTTCTGGCAGAACATGGTCAACCGCCCCGGCAGCACCCGCCCGCCGCTGACCCCGGCCGAGCGCGCCAAGCGCCCGCCCGCCACGCATCCCCTCGTCCTGCGCCACCCCATCAGCGGCGACCGCGTGCTGTACTGCAACCCCGGCTATGCCGAGCGCATCAACGGCGTCAGCGACGCCGAAAGCACCGCCATGCTGGACTTCCTGTTCCAGCACCAGCTGCAGCCGCGCTTCCACCACGCCCACCACTGGCAGGTCGGCGACCTGCTGCTGTGGGACCACCTTTCCACGCTGCACAATGCCATTGCCGACTACACGGCGGCGGAACCGCGGCTGATGCATCGCTGCCAGGTCATGGCAGACCAGGTTTTCTCACCGGAGTTCCAACACCAATGGCTGGACGCAGCATGACCATCCCTCGCCGCGCCGCGCTCGCCGCCGCGCTTGCCTTCCCCGCCATCGCCCGCGCGCAGAACCGCCTGCCCTGGGACACGGAACGCCCGATCCGCCTGATGCACAATGGCGGCGCCGGCAGCGGCTCGGACGCCGTGACCCGCGTGCTGGCGCTGGGCCTGCAGGCCATCTGGAACCAGAACGTGGTGGTGGAAAACCAGCCCGCCGGCGCCGGCGTGGTCGGCTACCAGGCCGCCATGCGCGCGCGGAAGGACGGCCTCACCGCCATCACCTGCATCTCCTCGGTGCTGCTCGGGCCGCTGGTGGACCGCAAGCTGCCCTTCGATGTCTTCAACGAAGCGGTGCCGGTTTCCCAGTTGATGATCGCCGCGGGCGTGCTCTGCGTGCCGAAGGCGCTGGGCGTGAAGACGGTGGCGGAATTCCTCACCTGGGCAAGGGCCCAGCGGGAGGTGATCCCCTTCGGCAATTACGGCCACGGTACCGCCAGCCACATCCACGCCGCGCTGTTCAGCAAGCGCGCGGGGTTGAACACCGAACTCGTGCCCTACCCGGGCGCGAAGCTGGTGAACGACCTGATGGCCGGGCACGTCAAGGTCGGCTTCCTCGACAGCGGCTCGGTCATCGCCCAGCTCCGCAGCGGCGACATCATCGGCCTGGCGGTGACGGGGCCAGAACGCGTCTCCGTGCTGCCGGACACGCCCACGCTCGTCAGCCTCGGCAACATGCAGGGCTTCGAGCCGCAGATCTGGATCGGCACCTTCCTGCCGCCGGAAACCCCGGCCAACATCGTGGAAGCCTGGGGCGACGGCGTCTCCCGCGCGGTGAAGTCGGCCAATGTCAGCGCCCGCTTCCGCGACATCGGCTTCGAGCCGGTGGGCAGCGAGCCCGGCACCTTCCGCAGCTTCCTGGGGCGCGAGCGCGAGACCTGGGCCAAGGTCGTCGCCGAAACCGGCGTGCACATTCCGTAGCCGCGTGGCAGCCTCCGGGAATGGATGACATGCAGCAGACCGAGATCAGCATCGCCGGCTGCCGCACGCTGGTCCGCCGCGGCGGTACCGGCGCGCCGCTGCTGTGGCTGCATGGCGAACACGGCGGCGGCTGGGGCACCACGCTGCAACGCCTGGCGCAACGCTTCGACGTGATCGCGCCGGACCTGCCCGGCTTCGGCCACAGCGACACGCCCGCCTGGTTCGACAACATCCACGACCTGGCGTTCTTCACGCTGGAGCTGCTGGAGGCGCTGGACCTGCGCGCTGCCAGCCTGGTCGGCAGCTCGCTCGGCGGCTGGGTCGCGGCGGAGGCGGCGGTGCGGGACCGCTCGCGCCTCGCCCGGCTGGCGCTGCTGAACCCCATGGGCATCCATGTGAAGGGCCTGGCCGCGACCGACCCCTTCCTGGCCACTCCGGAAGAAATCGTCGCCGCCAACTTCCACAACGCCGCGCAGCCGATGGACGCGGCCGACCTGGACCAGCAATTGAAGAACCGCCACGCCTTCGCCCGCATGGCCTGGGCGCCGCGGCTGCACGACCCGCACCTGGAAAAGTGGCTGCACCGCCTGCGCCTGCCCACGCTGATCCTCAGCGGCGCCGAGGACCGGGTGGTGCCGCCCGCCAACGGTGCAGCCTACGCCGCCGCCATCCCCGGCGCCCGCCACCAGGTCATCCCCGCCTGCGCCCACCTGGCGGAGATGGATGCGCCGGACGCGGTCTGCGCCGCACTCGAACCCTTCCTGGAGCCTGATCCGCGCAGGCCGAGTGGCCGAAGCGGTGAATCAGTCTCTCCAATCAAGGAGGCCGCGCCATGAGGTTCTTCTTCTTCCACCTGATGCCCTATGCCGCGCTGGACCCGGACTACGACCAGACGCACAAATCCGCCTGGGTGACGCTGCCGAACAGCTACTACGACCCCGAGATCGGCGCCGATCTTTACAACCGCTATCTCGACGAACTCGAATACGCCGCCGAGCTCGGCTTCGAGGGCATCGGCGTCAACGAGCATCACCAGAACGCCTATGGGCTGATGCCCTGCCCCAATGTTTTTGCTGGTATGCTGGCCCGCCGTATCCCCAAGCACACCAAGATCGCCATCCTCGGCCGCGCCCTCCCCGTGCTCAGCAACCCGCTTTCCGTGGCGGAAGAATTCGCGGTGCTGGACAACGTGACGCGCGGCCGCATCATCACCGGCTTCGTCCGCGGCATCGGCGCCGAATACCACTCGCTCGCGGTAAACCCGACAGAAAGCCACGCCCGCTTCCACGAAGCGCACGACCTGATCACCCAGGCCTGGACCCGCGACGGCCCCTTCGCCTTCGAGGGCAAGTACTACCACTTCCCCTACGTCAACCTGTGGCCCCGCGTGTACCAGAAGCCGCACCCGCCGATCTGGATACCCTCCCAGGGCAGCAGCGAGACCATCGCCTTCGCCGCGCATCCGGACCGGCGCTACGTCTATCTGCAAACCGCCACGCCGGCGGTGATGCTGTTCCGCTACATGCAGGCCTATCGCAACGAAGCCCTGCGCATGGGCTACCAGGCCAGCCCGGACCAACTCGGCTGGAGCGTGAAGATCCACGTCGCCGAAACCGACGAGATCGCCCGCCGCGAAGCCAAGCCGCATGTGGAAGCCTTCGCCAACAAGTTCCTGCGCATGCCACCAGAAATGCTGCTGCCGCCCGGCTACACCAGCATCGAGAGCATGAAGCGCATCCAGGAGGCGAAGAAGACCATCACCGGCGGCGCCCGCACCATGGAACAGATGATCGAGCAAGGCACTTTTATTTGTGGCAGCCCGCAGACGGTGATCGACCAGCTGGCCGACTATCAGCGGAAGGGCGGCTTCAACATCGTCATGGCCGGGCTGCACTACGGCACGCTGCCGGCGGAGCTGACCCGCAAGAACATCGAGATGTTCGCGCGCGAGGTCATGCCGGCACTGGCCAACGCCACCGCGCCCGCCAGCATCGCTGCGGCGGCGGCCGAATAACATGCCCGCGCAGGCCGAGGCGATCCGTGACCTGCGGGAGAAGGCCGGCTACCTGCTGCGCCGCGCCTTCCAGCGTGGCCAGGCCCTGTTCACCGAGGAAACCCGCGACCTCGACATCACCAGCCCGCAATACATCATCCTGGTCGCACTCGCGCTGCGCCCGGGCGTGGACCAGAACAGCCTGGCCGAGACGGTGGACCTGGACCGCTGGACCACCGGCGACGTGTTGGCCCGGCTGGAACGCCGCGGCCTGCTGGCGCGCGAAATCGACATCTCCGACCGCCGCTGCCGCAAGCTGGTGCTGACCCCCGCCGGTGAGCACCTGGTGCAGGAGTTGGAGCCGACGACGGTCCGCGTGAACGACAAGCTGCTGGCCCCGCTGGACGCCACCGAACAACGCGAGCTGCTGCGGCTGCTGCGCAAGCTGGTCGGCGTGCGAGAGGTGTAGAGTTTGATCCACGAAGGCGGAATCGCCGTAGTGGTGAATCAATCTCTCGAACATTGGCTACAGCGTCTGATCGCCGCCGGTGGCATCACCGGCGGCGTGAATCAGCCGCTCGAACAGCCTGCTAGAGTCTGTCAGGCGCAGACAGAAGCGCCCGACAGACTCTAGCTGATTGTTTTGTCGTGTGATTCACGTCTTCGGCGATTCCGCCTGCGACGATCACACTACAGGCCGCCGCCCATCAACCCAGGTCACGCCGGGCGCGACAGAAACGCCAGCGCCGTCATCGCATGCACCTGCGCCACCTGATGCAACTCCGCCACCACGGCATATTCGTCGGCGCCGCCCATGTTGTGCGGTGTCGGGCCATAGACGATGGTCGGCAACCCCGCCATGCGGAACCAGCGGCTGTCGCTGCCGCCCACGCGCATGTTCACCGCGCAGGGCTCCCCCAGCACGCCCGCCGCCACCTCGGCCGCCAGCCGCACCAGCTCGCTTTCGGGGTCGGTGTGGTTCGGCTCGAACCGCCGCAGAACCCGCCAGGTGATGCCCGGCAGCGCATCCAGCGCCGCGTGCAGCGCCGCTTCCGCCACCGCGCAGGGCACGCCGACCGGCAGCCGTATATCGGCCGCCGCCCGCGCACTGGCCGGCACCAGGTTGGACGAGGTGCCACCCTCAACGCGGCCGATATTCACCGTGACGCTGCCCAGCACCTCGGCCTCGCCGGCGCCGGAAAGCGGCTCGCTCACCGCCCGCGCCGCCGCGATGGCGGCGGTCACGCCAGCCGGCGCCTCCGGCCGCAACCCGCGCAGCGACCGCACCGCATCCAGCGCCACGCTCAGCCGGTCCAGCGCGTTCTCGCCCAGGTGCACATGCGCGCCATGCGCCGCGCGCCCGGCCGCGTCCAACTCAACCCACAGAAACCCCTTCTCGCCGAAGCGCAGCACGCGCGGGCTGCCGGCATCGCCGATGATCACGGCATCGCCGGTGGCTTCCGGCACGTTGTCCAGCAGCCACTTGGTGCCGAGCGTGCCCATGCTCTCCTCGTCGCCGGCCAGGGTCAGCACCGCCTCGCCACGCCACAGCGCAGGGTGCGCCGCCAGCAGCGCGAAGGCGGTGATCGACGCCGCGATCCCGCCCTTCATGTCCGCCGCGCCGCGCCCGTACAGCCGGCCGTCGCGCAGTTCTCCGCCCAGCGGCGCCACGGTCCAGGGCAGCGCCTCGTTCACCGGAAAGGTGTCGAGATGCCCGTTGAACACCAGCCGCCGCCCCGGCGCATGTCCCGCCGCCACGGCCACGACATTGACGATGCCCGGCGCGGTCTCATGCAGCGCCACGCGCGCGCTGGGCGCAATCTCCGCGAGGATCGCCGCGGCCTCCCGCGCACAGGCCGCCACGTCGCCGGGCGGGTTGGGCGAGGCAACGGCAACCAGGCGCCGCGCGATCCCGACCAACTGCGGCAGGCAGGCGGCGGCGGCGGCGGTGAAGGCGTCTCGGGTCATGCGGAAGAACCTCGCAGTTGTCGCACCAATGCGTCGGCGGCCTGCTCGCCACTGGCCCAGGCGCCACCGAGCGTGGCGGCATGGGTGGGGTGGCAGGCCTCCCCGGCGAAGCGCAGCCGCCCGCCGGCCAGCGCCGCGTCGCGCAGCACGCGCCGCGCCCCGGCGGCACCGGGAATGGCATGGCTATAGGCGCCGCGGAACAGCGGGTCGTCGGCCCAGCCGGTGGCGACCGCGCCAGGTAGCAGCGCCGCCTGCACCGTCGCGGCGCCGAGATGCCGCGCCAGTTCCGCCCGAAAGAACGCCTCGGCCGCCGCATCGCCCTCGCGCGCCAGCTCCCAGGCCCGCGCGCCGCCGATGAAGCCAATGGCGTGGTCGCGCCCGAACGGCCGCAGCATGAAATTCATCGGCGCATCCGCCGCGTCGGCGGCGCGGCGCTCGAACCGGGTGAAGGCCGGCAGTTCCAGCGCCCCCGGCGCCAGCCGCAGCGCCACCTTGCTGAGCAAGCCCAGCGGCAGCCCATGGATCGCGTCCATGATCTCCGCCGGCAACGCGGGCGAAAACCGCAGCGTGCCCGCCGCCAGCACGCCGGTCGAGACCGTCACCAGCACCGCCCGCGCGCGCAACGTGCCCGCGGCCGTCTCCAGCGCCAGCCCGCCAGCCCAGCGCACCGCCTGCACCGGCGTATCCAGCCGCACCGGCAGCCCCTCGGCCAGTTGCGCCACCAGCGTGCCCAGCCCCTCGGCCACCTGCCAGTTCTCGCCCGGCAGGTCGATGGCGACATAGTCCTGCACGCTGATCTCGCCGAGGTCAGCACCATTGATGATGTTGCCGAGCCAATGCGCCACCGTCGCCCGCCACGGCCCCTGCGGCAGCACGCTGGCGCAATCGCGGTCAGGGTCGCCCGTCGCCGCCTCGAACGCGGCCTCGGCAGCCTCGATGGCGCGCAGATAGTCCAGCCGATCGGCGTTGGTCGCGCGCTGGCCGTCTATCATCAGGCCTTCCTTGCTGCGCCGTTCCTGCCGATGAATGGTCAGCCCGCGCTGCTGCGCCAGCGGCGTCAGCGGGTTCGGCACCGCGTCATGCAGCCAGGACGCCCCATGGTCGAACGGCGCGCCGAGGCTGGCGCTCTCGGTGAAGGCGCGGCCACCCACGCGCGACCCGGCCTCCAGCACCTGCACGCTGAAGCCCTGCGCCAGCAACGCCCGCGCCGCCGCAATGCCTGCGCCGCCGGCGCCGATGATGGCGACGTCGCAGTCGGTCATCCCAAGCCTTCAGCCCAGGCGCCAAACGCCCGCGCCATAGTCAGAAATCCAGGTCGTGATAATGCGGCGCGGCGGCCAACCCGCTGACCTTGTCGGCCAGCAGCGGCCGGAAGGCCGGGCGGGACTTCAGCCGCGCATACCAGTCCTTCACCGCGGGGTGCCTGGTCCAGTCGATCTCGCCCATGAAGTCCAACGTGGAGATATGCGCGGCGGCGGCGAAGTCGGCCAGGCTCAGGTTGGCCCCCGCCAGCCAGGCCCGCGATTCCGCCAGCCAGCCGAGATACTCCATATGCGGCTTCAGGTTGGCATAGCCGGCGCGCAGCACGGCGCCATCGGCGTGGCCATGGCCCAGCAGCCGCTTCAGCTGCTTCTCGCCATACAGATTGGCGGTGACCTCCAAGCCGAACTTGTGGTCGAACCAGGCCACCAGCCGCCGCACCTCGGCACGCTCCGCCAAGGTCGGCCCGAACAGCGACACATCCGGGTATGCCTCGTCGAGATATTCGCAGATGGCGCTGCTTTCGACGATGGCGAGCCCGGTTTCCTCCTGCAGCACGGGCACGGTGCAGGCCGGGTTCATCGTCTCGAATTCGGCGCGGCGGTCCCAGACCCGCTCATGGATCAGCTCGAATTGCAGGCGCTTCTCCCCCAGCGCCAGGCGAACCTTGCGGCAATAGGGCGAGAGCGGGAGGTGATACAGGATACGCACGGGGCGAGTTTATGCCACTCGCCCCGCATTGTTGGAAGATAGCGGGCCTATTCCGCCGCCAAAACCGTCTCCACCATCGGCACCGGCAGGTAGCGGGCGTATTCCTTCGGCACCACGTGCCAGAAATGCCCGCGCTCGGCCGCCCAATGCGCCAGCAGCCGCGCCGCCAATGGCGAGGACGTCTCCGCATGGTGCCGGGCCAGCAACGCCTTCAGCTCGCCTTCCCAATGCGCCGACCCCAACCGGCTGAACAGCACCGTCTCCGGGTTCACCCGGCGCTCGAAGGTCTCGTCGGCGTCGTAGATGAAGGCCATGCCCCCGGTGAAACCGGCGCCGAAATTGTCCCCCACCGGCCCGAGCACCACCACCGTACCGCCGGTCATGTACTCGCAGCCATTGGCGCCGCAGCCCTCCACCACCGCCGTGGCGCCGGAGTTGCGCACCGCAAACCGCTCCCCCGCCTGGCCAGCGGCGAACAGCTCGCCCGCCGTCGCGCCGTACAGCACGGTGTTGCCGATGATGGTGTTCTCGTTCCACACCAGGGCCGAGGACGCCGCCGGCCGCACCACGATGGAAGCACCCGACAGCCCCTTGCCGACATAGTCGTTGGCGTCGCCGAACACCTCCAGCTTCAACCCGCGCACCGCAAAGGCGCCGAGCGACTGCCCCGCCGTACCCCGCAGGCGCACGGTAAGATGCCCCGGCTGCAAGCCGGACATCCCGAACTTGCGGGTGATCTTGCTGCTGATCTTGGTGCCGATGGCGCGGTGCGTGTTGCGGATGTTGTACTGCAACTGCATCTTCTCACCGTGCTCGAACAGCGCCGCGGCGTCGCTGATCATGTCGGCGTCCAGAGTCTCCGGCACCTCGTTGCGGCCTTCCCGCGTGCAGTAGGGCGCGCTGCCCCCGGCATCCGCCTGCACCAGCAGCGGGTTGAGGTCGAGATCATCCAGGTCCTCGGAACCGCGCGAGACCTGCTTCAGCAGATCGGTCCGCCCGATCACATCCGTCAGCTTCCGCACCCCCAGCGAGGCCAGGATTTCCCGCACTTCCTCGGCGACGAAGCTGAACAGGTTGATGACCTTCTCCGGGCTGCCGGCGAACTTCTCGCGCAGCACCTCATCCTGCGTGCAGACGCCGACCGGGCAAGTGTTGGAATGGCACTGCCGCACCATGATGCAGCCCATCGCCACCAGCGACGCCGTGCCGATGCCGAACTCCTCGGCCCCCAGCATCGCCGCGACCACCACGTCCCGCCCGGTCTTGATCCCCCCATCCGTCCGCAGCTTGATCCGATGCCGCAGCCGGTTCAGCAACAGCACCTGGTGCGTCTCCGACAGCCCCATCTCCCACGGCAGGCCCGCATACTTGATGCTGGATTGCGGGCTGGCGCCGGTACCACCGGAATGCCCGCTGACCAGGATCGCATCCGCCTTTGCCTTGGCCACCCCCGCCGCAATCGTGCCGATGCCGCTACGCGACACCAGCTTCACGCACACCGTCGCATCCGGGTTGATCTGCTTCAGGTCGTAGATGAGCTGCGCCAAATCCTCGATCGAATAGATGTCGTGATGCGGCGGCGGCGAAATCAGCATCACCCCCGGCGTCGAATGCCGCAGCTTGGCGATCAAGCCCGTCACCTTGAAGCCGGGCAGCTGCCCGCCCTCGCCCGGCTTGGCGCCCTGCGCCACCTTGATCTCGATCTCGCGGCAGTTGTTCAGATACTCCGCCGTCACGCCGAAGCGCCCCGACGCAATCTGCTTGATCGCGCTGTTGGCGTTGTCGCCATTGGCCCGCGGCCGCGCCCGCACCGGGTCCTCGCCGCCCTCGCCGCTGTCGCTCTTCGCGCCGATGCGGTTCATCGCGATGCTCAGCGTCTCATGCGCCTCGGGGCTCAAGGCACCCAGCGAAATCCCCGGCGCCACCAGGCGCTTGCGGATTTCGGTGATGCTCTCGACTTCCTCCACCGGAATCGCCGTCCGCCCCTCACTCCGAAAGTCCAGCAGGTCGCGCAGCGCCACGGGATGCTGCCGGCGTACCGTCTCGGAATAGCGCTTGAAGGTGGTGTAGCTGTCGGTCTCCACCGCCTTCTGCAGCATGTGGATCAGGTTGCCCTCGAAGGCATGCGCCTCGCCACGCAGGCGCTTCTTGTACAGCCCACCCATCGGCAGCGTCACCACGCCGGCGTCCCAGGCCTTCGCGTGCAGCGCCAGCACGCGCCGCGCAATGCCGGAAAGCCCGATGCCGGAAATGCGCGAGGGCACGCCCGGGAAGAACTCCGCCACCAACGCGCGCGAGAGACCAATGGCCTCGAAGTTCATGCCGCCGCGATAGCTGCTGATCACGCTGATGCCCATCTTGGACATCACCTTCAGCAGCCCCTTGTCCACCGCCTTGCGATACTGCGCGATCGCGGTCGGCAGGCTCAGCGCGCCGAACAACCCGCGCCGATGCCGGTCCGCGATGCTTTCCTGCGCCAAATAAGCGTTGATCGTCGTCGCGCCAGCGCCGACCAGCACGGCGAAGTAATGCACGTCCAGGCATTCCGCCGTCCGCACGTTCAGACTCGTAAAAGTCCGCAGCTGCTGCCGCACCAGCCAGGTGTGCACGCCGCCGACCGCCAGAATCATCGGGATCGGCGCCCGCTCCGGCCCCTGGTGCTCATCGGTCAGCACCACATGGGTGCTGCCGCTCTGCACGCCCTCGGCCGCTTCGTGCCGAATGCGATCAATCGCGTGGCGCAGGCCGATCTCGCCCTCAGCCACCGCGAAGGTGCAATCCACCTCGCAGACATTCTTGCCCATGGTGCCGCGCATCGCCGCGAATTCCGCGTTGGACAGCACCGGGCTGTCCAGCATCAGCATGTCGCACTGCGTCGGGTCTTCATCCAATATGTTGCCGAGGTTGCCCAGCCGCACCTTCAGCGTCATCACCCGCGCCTCACGCAGTGAATCGATCGGCGGGTTGGTCACCTGGGCGAACATCTGGCGGAAGTAATGGTGCAGCCCGCGATACTGGTCGCTCAGCACCGCAATCGGCGTGTCGTCGCCCATGCTGCCGATGGCTTCCTGCGCATCCTCCGCCATCGGGTGCAGAATGCTCTCCAGCTCCTCCATGGTGTAGCCAACGGCAAGCTGGCGGCGGCGCAATTCGTCACGGCTGAACTGCAACGCCTCGTCGGCGGCGCTGCCCTTCTGCCGCACCGTCTCCTCGATGCTCACCGTCCGCTCCAGCCACTTGCTGAACGGGTGGCGCGCGGCCAGCACATCCTTCAGCTCGCGGTCGGCGTAGAAGCGCCCAGTGTCGAGATCGACACCGATGCACTGCCCCGGGCCGACGCGCCCCTTCTGGATGATGATGTCCTCGGCCAGCTTGACCATGCCGGTCTCGCTGCCCACCACCAGCAGGCCGGTGTTGGTGACGGTGTAGCGCATCGGCCGCAGCCCGTTGCGGTCCAGCCCGCCAATCGCCCAACGCCCATCCGTCGCCGCAATGGCTGCCGGCCCGTCCCACGGCTCCATGACCGCGTTGCAGTACAGGAACAGGTCGCGATGGCTCTCCGGCATCGTCGCGTTGTTGCGCAGGCTCTCCGGAATCAGCATGGCCTTGGCCATCGGCGCATCGCGCCCGCCGCGCACCAGCAACTCGAACACGTTGTCCAGCGTTGCGGTATCGCTGCCGCCGGCCTGCACGATCGGCTTGATGTCATCCAGGTAGTCGTCGAGCAGCACATGAGAGAGCCTGGTCTCGTGGCTCTTCATCCAGTTGGCGTTGCCGTGCAGGGTGTTGATCTCGCCGTTATGCGCCAGCATGCGGAACGGCTGCGCCAGCTTCCAGGTCGGGAAGGTGTTGGTGCTGTAGCGCTGGTGATAGATCGCGAAGCGGCTGACGAAGCGCGCATCCTTCAGGTCCGGGAAGAAGTCGGTCAGGTTCTCCGCCAGGAACATGCCCTTGTAGATCAAGGACCGGCAGCTCAGCGAGCACACATAAAATGCCGGCACCTCCGCCGCGATGGCCTGCTTCTCAATCCGCCGGCGGATCACGTACAGGTCGCGCTCGAAGATCGCCGCCTCGCGCTGCTCGGGGTCGTGGATCAGAATCTGCTCAATCTCAGGCCGCGTCGCATTGGCCTTCTCGCCGATGCAGCTCACGTCAATGGGCACCTGGCGCCAGCCGTAGATGCCGTAGCCCGCATGCAGGATTTCGCTCTCGACAATCTGCCGGCAGCGTTCCTGCGCGCCCATGTCGGTCTTCGGCAGGAAGATCATGCCCACCGCGATGCGGCCGGGGCGCAGGCGCGGGCCGCCACGGGCGACTTCCTCGGCGAAGAAGTCCTGCGGGATTTCCACGTGGATGCCGGCGCCGTCGCCGGTCTTGCCATCGGCATCCACCGCGCCGCGATGCCACACCGCCTTCAGCGCATCGATGCCGGCCTGCACCACATCGCGCCGCGCCTTGCCGTCCAGGCTGGCGACCAGGCCGACGCCACAGGCATCATGCTCAGTCAGATCGATATGGGCGCTGTCGGCCAGCGTCGCGGCCTGCGCCAGGTGCTGTTCCACATAGGTCATTGCCGTCACTCCGCTGCAACCGCGCGCGCGCGCACATACGCATCAATCTGGTCCGCCGCATCGCGGCCGTCGCGGATCGCCCACACCACCAGGCTGGCGCCGCGCACGATGTCGCCGCCGGCAAACACGCCGGGCAGGTCTGTCATGAAGCTCCGATGGTTCACCTTCAGCGTGCCCCAGCGGCTAACCTTCAGCGTCGGCTCGCCGAACATCGCCGGCAAATCCTCGGGGTCGAACCCCAGCGCCTTGATCGCCAGGTCGCACGGCTCGGTAAAGCCGCTGCCCTCGATCGGCGTCACCGCCTGCCGCCCGGTCGCGTCGGCAAGGCCCAGATGCATCCGCACCGCGCGCACGCCCTCGACATGGTCGCCACCCACAAAAGCTTCCGGCGCCGCAAGCCACTCGAAGCGCACGCCCTCCTCCTCGGCATGATGCACTTCACGCATGGAGCCGGGCATGTTCGCCTTGTCCCGGCGATACAGGCAGGTGACGCTGGCCGCGCCCTGACGAATGGACGTGCGCACGCAATCCATCGCGGTATCGCCACCGCCGATGACCACCACGCGCTTGCCCCGCGCGTTCAGCGCGCCGCTGTCGAAGGCCGGCACCGCATCGCCCAGGTTCTGCCGGTTGCTGGTCGTCAGAAAATCCAGCGCCGGCACAATCCCGGGCAGCGAGGACCCCGGCGCCGCGATATCCCGCGCCTTATAAACCCCGGTGCCGATGAACACCGCGTCGTGCTTCGCGCGCAGTTCGGCCAGCGTCACATCCACGCCGATGGCGCAGTTCAGGTGGAACTGGATGCCGCCCTGCTCGAACTGCTGCCAGCGGCGCAGCACCACTTCCTTCTCCAGCTTGAAGTTGGGGATGCCATACATCATCAACCCGCCGACGCGGTCGTAGCGGTCATAGACATGCACCTGCCAGCCGCGCGTGCGCAGCCGTTCCGCCACCGCCAGCCCGGCCGGGCCGGCGCCGATGATGCCGATGCTGTGCGGCAGTTCCACCCGCGGCGTCGGCGGCTTGACCCAGCCATTCTGCCACGCGGTATCGGTGATGAACTTCTCCACCGAGCCGATGGTGACGCTCTCGAACCCCTTCTCGATGACGCAGTTGCCCTCGCACAGCCGGTCCTGCGGGCAGATGCGGCCGCAGATTTCCGGAAAGGTGTTGGTGGCGGCGGACACCTCATAGGCCTCCTCCAGCCGGCCTTCCGCGGTCAGCTTCAGCCAGTCGGGGATGTCGTTGTTCAGCGGGCAATGCACCGAACAGAACGGCACGCCGCATTGGCTGCACCGGCTGGCCTGGGCGCTGGCATCCTCGGCGACGAACTGGCGATAGATTTCGCCGAAGTCGCCGGTGCGCTGCTCAGCCTTGCGCTTTTCCGGTTGGGCCTGCGACAGGCGCACAAATTGCAGCATGCGTTCAGCCATGGCGGCAAACCTTGAGCGAGATGAACGGGCGACCCAGGCAAGGGTCAGGCGTCGCGGCCATGACAGCCGCGCGTTGCAACGCAGCATGGACCATTCCAACCGGGCCACGCCAGCGTTTTTTTCGCAATTACGTCCGCATAGCTGCCCTAAAAACGTGCCCCGCTGGCGTGGCTCCAGCGACACGCCTCGCAACGCCGGCCATATAGGTCCGCATCAACCCCCATCAGGCCGCGCGATACCTTGCAAGGTAGCCGGGCACCACCGCTTCCATTGCCTTGGGATGGATACCCAGTGCCGCAAATCCAGGCATTCCCGGCGCGCAGACATTGTCGCGGTCCAGCATCAGCAGTTGGTCGCGGGTCAGCGGCGGGTTCGGCAGCCAGCTGGTCAGCTTGACCTGCAGCTGCACCAGCGCTTCCGGCAGCGCCACCAGCGGCCGGTGCCGGCGGGTGATGTCCAGCACCAGCCGCATCAACTCCCGAAAACTCACCACCCGCGGGCCGCCGAGTTCGTAGGTCTGCCCCGGCTCGGCCGCCAGCACCGCATCGGCGACGTCTCCGACATAGACCGGCTGGAACTTCGTGGCCCCGCGCACCACGGGCATGAAGGGCAGCATCCGCGCCAGCCCGGCGAAGCGGTTGAAGAACTGATCCTCGGGCCCGAACACGATGGACGGGCGCAGGATGCTCGCGGCGGGGAAGGCCGCCCGCACCGCTGCCTCCCCGGCCGCCTTGCTGCGGCCATAGGCGCTGGGGCTGGCCGCATCGGCGCCGATGGCGGAAACCTGCACCAGCCGCGCCACGCCAGCCGCCGCCGCCAGCCGCGCCACCCGCCCGGCGCCCTCGGCATGGGCGCGCATGAAATCGCCGGCGCGCTGTTCCGCCAGAATGCCCACCAGGTTCACCACCAGCCCGGCACCCGCCACCGCCGCCGCTACCGCGGCCTCATCGCCCAGACCCGCGCGCACCGGCACCACCTGGCCGACGCCGCC
The DNA here is from genome assembly GCA_947371015.1 of Acetobacteraceae bacterium. Lineage (GTDB taxonomy): Bacteria > Pseudomonadota > Alphaproteobacteria > Acetobacterales > Acetobacteraceae > CAIMOR01. Next base: position 25,403 of record CANBNK010000040.1, read on the forward strand.
CTGGGTGACCTGGCTGCCGGCATCGGCCGGCCGACGGCTGGCGACGCGCACCACCCAATCCTCCCGGGCCAATCGCTCGACCACATAGCGGCCGAGAAAGCCGTGCCCACCGAAGACGGTGGCGACCTTGCGCCCGTTCAAATCCTGCATCCTGGCCTCCTGCGGCTGACGATCTTCAGTTGGGTGCAGAAACCTGCATTGCACCCGCTTGACGGCATCAACTCGTCCCCATAAAAGGCCGCCTCTGCCGCGATACTCCGCAGCACCGACGCCCAGGTGGTGGAATTGGTAGACGCGCTGGCTTCAGGTGCCAGTGACCGCAAGGTCGTGAAGGTTCGAGTCCTTTCCTGGGCACCACTCTCCCAGTTGGAGAGTTCGCCGTGATGGCAAACACCACTCTCTTCCAGGGGAAATCCATGATCCGTTTGTATCGGCACGACCTGCCGGACGGCCTGGACCTTGGCAAGCTGGTCGCCATCGACACCGAGACGATGGGCCTCAACCCGCACCGCGACAGGCTCTGCCTCGTGCAGCTCTCGTCGGGCGACGGCAACGCCCACCTGGTGCAGCTCATCCCCGAATCGCTCGGCGGCCAGGGCTATGCGGCGCCGAACCTGAAGCGCCTGCTGACCGACCCCGAGGTCACCAAGCTGTTCCACTTCGCCCGCTTCGACTGCGCCGCGCTGTACCGTTGGCTCGGCGTGCGGACCACGCCCGTGGCCTGCACCAAGGTCGCCGCCAAGCTGGTCCGCACCTTCACCGACCGCCATGGCCTGAAGGACCTGCTGGCCCAGCTGGTCGGCCAGGATGTCTCCAAGCAGCAGCAGTCCAGCGACTGGGGCGCGCCCGAACTCACCGTGGACCAGCAGAACTACGCCGCGTCCGACGTGCTGTACCTGCACGCCCTCTGGGCGCGGCTGGAAGCGCTGCTGATCCGCGAAGGCCGCCTGGCCCTGGCGCAGGATGTCTTCCGCTTCCTGCCCGCGCGCGGCGAGCTGGACCTGCTGGGCTACGACGACCCCGACATCCTGAGCCACTGATACCAACGGCCAAGATCCTTGGCCGCTGGTATCAGCTTTTTCTTACCCTCAGTCGCCGGGCGGAAACCTCCGGTTTCCTTGGCTACGCGGCGTCGCGCGGTTCCGCGCGCCCTTGGGCGCGACCCGCGGGCGCCATTCGGCGCCTCGGCACAAGGCAAAGCGTCGCGCCGTTAGTATGATACCCACGCCACGGCCGAGAGCCGCCCAGTTTAGTCCAGGCGGCTCCAGGCGGCTCCAGGCGGCTCCAGGCGGCTCCAGGCCAGCGGCGCGCTACGCCGCCGGCGTGTCGATCCAGCCGACATGACCATCATCGCGCCGGAACACCACGTTCAGCGCGCCGTTGCCGCTGTTGCGGAACATCATGACGGTGCGGTGTTCCAGGTCCAGCCGCATCACCGCCTCGCTGACGGTCAGCCGCATCAGCTCCGTGGTCTGCTCCGCAATCACCACGCCATGGCCATTGGCCGCCACCACCGACGTATCCTCAGCCTCGGCCTCCTCCGGCTGTTGCAGCACCACCTGGCGCATCTCCTCGGCCGGCGGCATGTCGCGCTGCACCGCCAGGCTGCGGGCGTGGTCATTCACCCGCCTTCGATACCGGCGCAACCGCTTGCCCAGATGTTCCGCTGCCACCTCGAAGGCGCGATGCGCGTCCACACCCTCCCCTTCCGCCCGCATGAACACGTTGCGGCCCGCCTTCAGGTTGATGTCGCAGCAGAAGTGCGACCCGGCCTTGGCCTTCAGGTCGTGGTGGAAGGTGACGTTGGCTTCCAGCGCGTGGTCGAAATACTTGCCCGTGATGGTCGCAAGACCATCCGTGACGTGGATGCGGAGGGCTTCTCCGGTTTCGACCTGCTTGCCGGCGACGGTGATGTGCATGAGGCTTCGACCCTTCTTTCCCCAAGTGGGGAAGGGTCCGCCCGGACAACCGGCGGAGACCCACGGGCACCTAAGGCTGCAACTCCCTGAGAGTTGCAGCAGCCGACGATCCCTGCGGATCGCGGCGGGCGCCCGGGGGGCGCGCGGCTCAGGCCGGTACGGCCTTCTCCCGCTTGCGCTGCACGGAGGATGGAATGCGCAGCGCCTCGCGGTATTTCGCCACGGTTCGCCGGGCAATGTCCACGCCTTCCTTGCGTAGCCGCTCGACAATCGCGTCATCCGACAGCACGTCGTTGCTGTCCTCGGCCTCGATCATGCCGCGAATGCGGTGACGCACCGCTTCGGCGCTATGGCTTTCGCCACCCATGGTTCCCGCAATGGCAGTGGTGAAGAAATACTTGAGCTCGAAGGTGCCGCGCGGCGTGGCGATGTACTTGTTCGCGGTCACCCGGCTGACGGTGCTCTCGTGCATCGCCACCGCCTCGGCCACGTCGCGCAGGATCAGCGGGCGCAAATGCTCCACGCCATGGCGGAAGAAGCCGTCCTGCCGGCGGACGATCTCGGCGGCCACCTTGATGATGGTGTTGGCGCGCTGCTCCAGGCTTTTCACCAGCCAGGTCGCGGTCTGCATCCGCTCCGCCAGGAAGGCCTTTTCTTCCTTGTTCTTCGCCCCCACCACGGCGCGGGCGTGGAAGCCGCGATTCACCAGCACGCGTGGCAGAGTCTCCGGGTTCAGCTCCAGCAGCCATTCGCCATTCGGCGCCCGGCGCATCAGCACGTCCGGCACAATGGCCGGCGCCGGCATCTGGTCGAAGGCGGCGCCAGGCTTCGGGTCCAGCCGCTTCAGCTCGGCGACCATTTCCGCCATGTCCTCGGCGTCCACGCCGCACAGCTTCATCAGCGTGCGGGTATCCCGCCGGGCCAGCAGCTCCAGGTTGTCCAGCAGCGCCTGCATGGCCGGGTCGAGCCGGTTGCGGTCGGCCAGCTGCACCGCCAGGCATTCGCGCAGGTCGCGGCAGAACATGCCCACAGGGTCGAAGCGCTGCATCAGCAGCCGCACCTGCTCCACCTGCGCCGTCGCACAGCCCATGGCGCGGGCGATCACATCGCTCTCGACCGCCAGCCGCCCGGCCGGGTCCACCAGCGCCAGCAGCTGCGCCGCAATCAACCGGTCCTTGCCATCATGGAAGGTCAGCCGGATCTGTTCGCCGATATGCTCGCGCAGCGTCTTGCCCGCGGCCGCCAGGTCGTCGATGCCGCTGAGGTCGTCGTCGAAGGCGTGGCTGCCGCCGCTGCCATGGGTGGGGGTGAAGGCGGCGTCGCTGTCATGCACGTTGGACCAATCGACATCCAGCGGCGCCGCGGCCTCGGTCGGCATGCTGTCGGCGCTGGCGGCGCTGGCGGCATCGGGCGTCTCGGAGGGCGTGGGCAGCGGGTTGGTCGTGCGGCCGTCATCCGGGCCCGGCGTGCTGCGCTCATCCCACTCCAGCAGCGGGTTGCGCTCCAGCTCCTCCTCGACGAAGGCGGTGACCTCCATGTTGGAGGACTGCAGCAGCTTGATCGCCTGCCGCAGCTGCGGCGTCATCACCAGCGACTGCGACTGCCGCATGTCAAGGCGGGGGCCCATCGCCATGGTCAGGCCGCCTGTCGGGGTCGGGGCAGGTACGTCATGCGGCAGTCACAGACTGAAGCGTTCGCCCAGATACACCCGGCGCACACCCTCATGCGCGACGATCTCGTGCGGCCGGCCCTCCATCATCACCTGGCCGTCGTGCAGGATATAGGCGCGGTCGATGATCTCGAGCGTCTCGCGCACATTGTGGTCGGTGATCAGCACGCCGATGCCACGGTCCTTCAGGTGTTTTACGAGATCGCGGATTTCGGACACCGCGATCGGGTCGATGCCGGCCAAAGGCTCGTCCAACAGGATGTAGGACGGGTGTGTCGCCAGCGCGCGGGCAATCTCGCAGCGCCGCCGCTCGCCACCGGAAAGCGCCAGCGCCGGCGCGCGGCGCAGATGGGCGATGCCGAATTCCGCCATCAGCGAATCCAGCATCTGCTGGCGCCGCTCGCGTTCCGGCTCCACCACTTCCAGCGCGGCCAGAATGTTGTCCTCCACGCTCAGGCCGCGGAAGATGCTGGCCTCCTGCGGCAGGTAGCCCAGGCCGAGGCGCGCGCGCCGATACATCGGCAGCGTGGTGACATCGTGGCCGTCCATCAGCACGCGGCCCTCATCGGGCTGCACCAGGCCGGTGATCATGTAGAAGGTGGTGGTCTTCCCGGCACCGTTCGGCCCCAGCAAACCCACGGCCTCGCCGCGCTTCAGGTTGATGCTGACGCCGCGCACCACGGGGCGCTTCTTGTAGCGCTTGCCCAGGCCGATCGCGACCAGCCCGCCCTCACCGTCGATGGCCTGCAACTGCGGCGCGGGGGATTGCTTGTTCATGGCCGGCGGCCTTGCTGTGGCGTGGGGGCAGGCGCGCCCGCCCCCTGCGGTGTCGGCGCCTGGGGCGTCCCCGGCTTGTCCTGCTGCGGCACGATCAGCCCGCGCACCCGCTCGCCCCGGTCGGCGGCCGAGACCAGCCGCGCCACGCCGGTACGCAGGTTGACGATGGCCTCGCGGCCGTTGATCTGGTTGTCACCCCGGGTGATGCGGACATTGCCGAGCAACCGCGCCATGCCGGTCGCCGGGCTATAGACGCCGCGGTCACCCCGGACCACCTCGGTCGGCGTGCGGATCTCGACATTGCCGAAGGCTTCCACCCGGTCCACCTTGCCGGAGCCGGGCGGCGGCGCGGCGGCGCGGCCATTGGCGGTGGTGGGCCGCACCGGGGCGGCGGGCGCATCTTCGGCCAGCAGGTAGGTCACCAGCGTATCGGCGCCAACCTGGCGGCCTTCCTGCCGGTCCACCGCCACGGCATTGCCGCGCGCCACGGCCATGCGCCGCTGGCTCCAGTATTCCAGGCTATCGCGGGAGGTCAGCACCTGCGTCGGCGTGGTCAGCGACAGCTCGCGCCCGGTCAGCACCAGCACCGACTGGTCCATGTCGTACACCGCGCGGTCGCCGCGGGCGGTATCGGTCGCGGTGCGGATGAGGACATGGCCCTCGGCCTCCAGCCGCCAGATCTCGCTGCTGCCACCGGCCGGGTTTTCCCCCAGCACCGGGGGCTGGCCCGAAGGACGACCCGGCGCCGGGGCCGCTGCCCCGCCGGCCTGGCTATTGCCGGCTCCGCCGGCGGGCCGATAGCGCGCCATCAGCCGGTCGGCATCCACCGTTACCGCGCCCCGGACGGCGCGGGCGTCGCGGCGGGCAACGATGACCTGCTCGGTCTGCCGCCATTCGATGCCATCCGTGGCGGTGACATCCACCGGCCCACCACCGGACAGGTCAATGCCCTGGGCCAGCGCCGCCATCGGAGCGGCAACCAGCAACAGGGCGAACAGACGGGTCATTTGCGCTCGCCTTCCAGCACCGCATGGGCGCGGCCGGTGAAGATCACCACGGCACCACGCTCCCGCAGGGCGAAGCCTTCGGAGGTCAGGGTGCCGAACGGGCCCTGGGCAGCGACCGGCTTGTCGCCATCGCCATTGCCCGCGGCCAGGTCCACGGCAGCCCCATCCGTCACCAGCATGGTGCCGTTGTCATGGAAGATCGTGACCTTGCCGGCCAGGTCCAGATGGTCGCGCGGGCGGTCGTAGCGCCCGGTCTCGGATTGCAGGTAGATCCAGCTGCCATCGGTCATCAGGATGTCGGCGCGCGGCTGGGTCAGGTCCAACTGCTCCTCGGCCCCCACCTGCTGCGCCAGGTCGGCGGTCACGGTATAGGGCCGGTTCAGGTCGTCCACGCCCTGGTAGCGCGGCGCCGTCACCCGCAGGGATTCGGACCGCGGCTGGATGCTGCGGCGGAACGCATAGCGCGAGCGATCCTCGCTGCGTTCGAACTCCGGCCACAGCACGATGGCCGCCAGCAGCAACAGCGCCAGCCCGGGCAGCACCCGCTTGGCCAGCCGCACCGCCAACCGCCGCCGGGCGATCTGCTGCACCGACAATGCGGTGCGTTCGCGCGAAGGTATCAGCATCTGCCGCGGCGACAGCGGCACGGCGGGCGCCGGCGCGCCGGGCTTGCCGCCGCTCGACAACGCCCTCATATCCGCACCACACACGGCCGGTGCCCCAGCCCGCCCGCCCGGACCATGGCCATACCGCAACGGCCATGCCGCCCTGCACGGGTCGGGGCCGCGGCGTCCAGGGCCTGGACGCGGCGCGCGACCAAGGGGTCATCGGCCTGCCAGGCGGCGGTATCGGTCAGGTGCAAGTCCACGCCGGATGTATGGGCTTCACGGCGCCGAGGGTCAACGCGCGTGAAGCACTCGGGACAAGAATCGTGCCATCAGGCCACACATGGCTTGCGGTTTGGCCGGCACTGTGATCCGGGCCACGCCCACCGCAGCCGCCACGGCACGCTCGGCGGCTGGCCGCTTCAGTGCACCAGAACCGGTGCCATCTCGTGCTCGACCACCGCGGCGGCAGCCGTCTCCAGGTTCGGCGCGGCGCCGATATGGGTGCCGTCGGCGGCGTGGATGGACACCGCCTGCACGCCGTTCAGGGTGACCGGGCGCAGATAGGCCACCTGCTGCAGCCCAAAGCGCGCCCAGTCCATGGGCGACAACTGCGCCAGGCTGATGGTGACGGGGGCATTCTGGTCGTTGGTCATGGTGTGTCTCCGTTGGGCGCTGCCATGTGGCCCGCGCCGGTTGGAACGAATGCTCACTCGGTGCCGGTGCGGCCCTCGACGACAGGCTTTGCCGCGCCGTTGGTCTTCTTGCCGATCTGAATGGTCTTGACCCGAACCTCCGGCTGCGGCCGCTCAAGCTCGACATGCAGCAGGCCGTTGTCCAGCCAGGCACCCTCGACGTCGATGCCTTCCGCCAGCACGAAGGCCCGCTGGAACTGCCGGGCGGCGATGCCGCGATGCAGGAAGATCCTGCCCTCGCTGTCATCCTTCTGCCGGCCGCGGATCACCAACTGGTTGTCTTCCTGCGTGATCTGCAGGTCGTCCATGCTGAAGCCGGCGACCGCGAGCGTGATCCGCAGGCGGTTGGAGCCGATCTGTTCGATGTTGTAGGGCGGATAGCCGTCGGCGTTCTTCGCCACGCGGTCCAGCATTTGTTCCAGATGATCGAACCCCAGGAACAGGGGGGAGCCAAAGACCGGCGAGCGCGACATGGACCGAAGGGCCTCCTCATCCAGAGCGAAGCAATGCCGCCGGGCCCGAAGCACCCATTGGCGAGTACTGATGTTGTCAGCCCCAGCACCGCTTGCAAGGGGGCACCGGTTGCAACGGGGGGCGGCCCGGGGGTAATCGGTGCCGCATGAGCGACGAAACCCCCGCGCACCTTCGGCACGAATTGCTGCCGATCCTGATCGTCCCCGACGCCAAGCTGCGGCAGAAGTGCCGCGCCGTGGGCCCCACCGACGCCGATGTGGTGCGCGAGCTGGCGCCGCGCATGCTGGCGACGATGTACAAGGCCCCCGGCATCGGCCTGGCCGCCCCCCAGGTGGGCAGCCTGCTGCGGCTGTGCGTGGTGGACATCCAGAAGGATGACGTGCTGACGCCGATGGTGCTGGTGAACCCCGAGATCGTGGCCGTCTCCAAGGACCTGCACACACGCGAGGAAGGCTGCCTCTCCCTGCCCGGCCAATATGCCGACGTCACCCGCCCGGCAGAAGTAAAACTGCGCTGGCTGGACCTGGATGGCACCAAGCGGGAAATGCAGGCCGACGGGCTGCTGGCCACCTGCCTGCAGCATGAGCTGGACCACCTGGATGGCGTGCTGTTCGTGGACCACATCAGCGCGCTGAAGCGCAACATGCTGCTGCGCAAGCTGGCCAAGGACATGAAGCTGCGCCAGCGCGAGGCGATGTAGGACGTTTTATCGCCCGGGCGGGGTCGGCTGACCTGGCATCTGGATGATTACCGGCGCTGCGGGTGGCGCAACCGCGCGCTGCTCAAACAATCGATCGAACCTGCTATTGGCCGCTGCTGCGCTTTCAGCCTGGCGCTCCAAAAATCGATCAAGCCTGCCGTTGATCTCCGTCAGCCTGCCGATGCCCACGGTTACCAAGATACCCAACGCAAACACGCCGACACCGAGTACCGCGGTAATCGCCCATTGCATGGTCCGCAAACTGTCCTTGAAGCCGTCGAATGCCGTCTTCAATCCGTCCACGGCATTCCTCATACCGCCGACTTCGGCCGCCATCGCATCCACCCGCTTCCGCAGCGCCGCCACGGCGTCGTCCCCAGGCCCGCCGGGGCCGCCACCGGGCGGTTCGAGGCTACCGGAGGATCTTGTCCCCTTGCCGCCCTCGATGACGTTGAACGGCGCATTTCCGCGCAGTTGGCTCAACTTTGCGCTCCCTCTACCGCGGCCTTCGCATGAGCCCGAACAAGACCGCAATTGTTACACAGAAGCAAGTAAACCGGCACATGCGGTGACGGCATCACCGCCGAGCCATTGCGATTCATCAATACGTAGGCCGCATCCATGCCAGGCGTATCCACCACCGTGAAGTCGTTCTCGCCACAAGCGGCGCAGGGAAGTTTCACCTTCCGCGCTTCATAGAACCTGCGAAGCTTTGCGACGGTAGGCGTAGGTGGGTCTTCGACATCAGACATTGAGTGACCCCAAAACTTGCCCATTCAATATGAGCGCTTTGCGCCGCCGATCCAAGCTCAACGCCGCGACCTGCTACTCTTATCGGGACCCCAAACCCATGACCCGCATCGGAACCCGCCTGCTGCAAGCCGCCGCCGAAGCCGCCGCCATGGCCCGCGGCGAGGCCCTGCCCGGTGCGACCCTGCACGAACAGCCCGATGTCCGCGCCATCCGTGCCGAGTTGAAGCTGACCCAGCCCGCCTTCGCCCGCCGCTTCGGCCTGCCTCTCGGCACCGTGCGGGATTGGGAACAGGGTCGCGCCATTCCCGACCAGGCCGCCCGCACCCTGCTACGCGTCTTGGCCGGCGACCCCGAGGCGGTGCCGCGCGCCCGCTTCGGCTGACCCACCACACCTCCGCAACAACCCTTGCGTCGCCAACAATGTTCCTGTTATGTTCACTACACCCCCTCGGCGCCCCCAACAATGCTCCCGAACCGTCCCCCCGGCCGCTACTCCACCCCCCGCCCCTGGCAACCCCTGAGCGACGACGAACTCGTCGCCCTCTGGCCGTTCTTCGTCCACAAGGGCAGCGGCCGCCCCATCTTCGATATCCGTGCCCGGCTGGACGCCATCTTCTGGGTCGCCTGCCACAATGGCCGCTGGCGCGACCTGCCGCCGCACATGGGGCCGTGGGACACCGCCAGCCGCCAATTCCGCCGCTGGGTCCACAAGGGCGTGTGGGAGGAGTTGCTCGCCGCCGTCGTCTCCCGCCGCGCCCCGCCGGCGCTCAAGGCGCTGGAACACTGGGTCTGCCGCGCCTTCCGCCGCACGCTGCGCATCCTCGGCCTGCGCGCGCTGCGCCTGGTCCGCCGCCTCGGCCTGCTTTCGGCGCTGAAAGGCCCGGCGGAATGGTACCCCGACTGGGATTTGTCCGTTGCGTTGCTCCCCGGGGTCCTCCGCGCGGTTGAGCGGCACCTGGCCAGCCGCGGCGCCCCGCTCAAGGCGCTGCTCCAGGGCTGCAAATCCTTCCATGCCCTCTGCGGCGGCCGCCGCTGGATCCCCAGCTGGGCAGCGCCACCATGAGGCCCCCTTCCCCCCTCCCCCCGGCGCCGCTAAAGCAGCCGCCTTCCACGGCAATGCCCACCCGGGCAGGCGTCGCCGTGGAGTCGAATGTTTGCAGCGCAGGAAATCGGCCTTGCCGATATGGCGCTGGCGGAAGGGCCGGAACGCATGCGCCTCGCCTTCATGGGCAGCCCGGATTTCTCGGTGCCGGCCCTGCACGCCCTGCACCAGGCCGGGCACGAGATCGCCGCGGTCTATTGCCAACCGCCCCGCCCTGCCGGGCGCGGCCAGAAAGAAACCCGCTGCCCGGTGCACCAGGCCGCGCTGGCCCTCGGGCTGGAGGTCCGCACCCCCGCCCGGGTGCGGAAGGACCAGGCGGAACACGAAGCCTTCGCCGCCCTCAACCTGGATGTCGCGGTTGTCGCCGCCTACGGCCTGATCCTGCCGCAGGCCATGCTGGACGCCCCGCGCCGCGGCTGCCTGAACATCCACGCCTCGCTGCTGCCCCGCTGGCGCGGCGCCGGCCCCATCCAGGCCGCCATCCTGGCCGGAGACAGCGAAACCGGCATCACCATCATGCAGATGGAAGCGGGCCTCGACACCGGCCCCATGCTGCTGCGCGGCACCGTCCCCATCGGTCCCCGCACCGCCACGCCGGCGCTGCACGATGCCCTGGCGGAGATGGGCGGCGCCCTGATCCTGCGCGCCCTCTCAGAAAGCCCCACCGCCACGCCGCAGCCAGCGGAGGGCGTCACCTACGCCCCCAAGCTCAGCAAGGCCGATGGCGCGCTGGACTGGACCCGCGACGCCGCCAGCCTGGACCGCCAGGTGCGCGCCCTGAACCCCTGGCCCGGCACCTACTTCCAGGCCGGCGGCGAAACCCTGCGCCTGCTGGAAGCGGAACCCGCCGCGGGCAGCGGCCCGCCTGGCACCGTGCTGGCCCCGGGCCTGGTCGCCTGCGGCACCGGCGCGCTGCGCCTGCTGCGCCTGCAACGCCCTGGCCGCGGCCCGATGGCGGCCGCCGACCTGCTGCGCGGCTACGCCCTGCCCCCGGTACTGGGCTGATGCGCCCCGGCCTCCCCCCCACCAGCCGCGCCACCCCGGCCCGGCTGCGCGCGGTGCCCGCCTGATGCCGACCTACGCCCTCACCCTGGAATACTGCGGCACCCCCTTCGTCGGCTGGCAACGGCAGGATAACGGCCTCTCCGTGCAGCAGGTGCTGGAAGCCGCCGCCGCCATGCTGAATGACGGCATCGTCCCCCTCAGCACCGCTGCCGGCCGCACCGATGCCGGGGTCCACGCCGAGGGCCAGGTCGTCATGCTGGACCTCTCGCGCGAGATCGCCCCGGACAAGCTGCGGGACGCGCTGAACTTCCACACCAAGCCGCACCCCGTCTCCATCCTCAGCACGGCCTTGGCACCGGAAGGCTGGAATGCGCGGTTCTCCGCGGCCAAGCGCGGCTATCGCTACCGCATCCTCAACCGCCGCCCCCGCCCCGCGCTGGAGGAAGGCCGGGTCTGGCACATCCCGGTACGGCTGGATGTCGGCGCCATGCACGAAGCCGCCCAGGGCCTGCTCGGCAACCACGATTTCTCCGCCTTCCGCGCCAGCGCCTGCCAGGCCAAGACGGCGCAACGCACGCTGGACCGGCTGGTGGT
>CANBNK010000041.1 GCA_947371015.1 Acetobacteraceae bacterium
CGAACCTATCAAGCCACCACCGCGAGTCCGGGAGCCCGAAAGGACCCAAACTTCAACGCAAAATTGCGTCAGGTGTGGCGACACGCTAGCGCAATGGCGAGCGGCGACCAAGAAACTGATCTGCCAAACCTGCGAACGTAAACCGCTGACTTTTGGTTAAGGCTTACGATAGCCTGCTACAGCCGCCGCCAGATCTCCACCATACCGGCCACTTCCTGCACCTCCGCCACCTTGACGTAGCTGCGCTTCAGCGCGTTGCCGATATTCACTCGCACCCGGCGCCGCATGGTGCGCCAGTAGCCGCGGTCCACCACGATGATCCGCGGCCGCTCGGCCAGGATACGCTTCACCTCGGCATCCGCGTCCACCCCGGTCACCCGGTCCCATTCGCAGGTCAGGTGGCCCGGGAAGGCGAAGCGCGTCGGCACCCCGGCGCCGGACATCACGTAAACCGCCGGGTGGTAGTTGGCGATGAAGATCGGCTCGCCGCGGCGGATCTGCTGGCGGATGATCTCCGCCACCTGGCGCGGCGGGTCCGGAATGTCCCAGCCCCGCTCCAGCCGCGGCAGCGTGTCGATCGCCCAGGCATGCAGGGCCACGGCGCCGACCATGCCGACGAAGGCCGGCAGCGCCAGCCCGGCGCGCAGCTTCCAGGCCAGCTGCCAGGCGCCCATCGCGGCCAGGATGGAAAGCGGCGCCATCAGGATGACGAAGTAGTGGTTGAACCACATGCCCGGCCCCGCCACCGCGAAGACCGCAGCCAGGAACCACATCAGCGCCACCACCACCAGCAGCGCCGCCGGGTGATTCAGGCTGCGCCGGCGCAGACCGGCCACCGCCACCAGCCCCAGCAGCAGCGGAAACAGCAGGTCGGTGCCGGCATCACTGATGCGCGCCCAGGCCTGCGCCACCGAAATCGCCCCGCCGGCATAGGCCAGCGGCGCCAGGAAGCTGCCATACAGGAAGAACTGAAACTGCCCGCGCGCCGCATAGGCCAGGCCGAACAGCACGGTCGGCAGCAGGCACAGCACGGCATAGGCCGCCGCCATCGCCAGCACCCGGCGCCAGCGCATGGCCCCGCCCCACCAAGCCGGCAGCACCAGCAGCACGAAGGCCAGGCAGCCCATCGGCGCCACCACCGGCTTGATGGTCATGGCGCAGCCCATTAGCACGCCCATCAGCGCCAGGTCGCGCCAGCGCGGCGCCTGGCCGGCGTTCACCGCCGCGCGCACCCCCAGGTAGATCGCCCCGGAAATGAATGGCGCGAACAGGATTTCCGTGTTGGAAGCCAGCCCGCCCAGCAGCACGCTCTGGCTGATATACAGCAAGGCCGCGGCAAACCCGACCACGCGCGGCCCCTGCAACTGCCGCACGGTCCGATAGGTCAGCCAGGCCGTGGTGGCGACGCAGATCGCCGCCAGCAGCCGGATGGTCATGATGGACTTGCCGAACAGCACCCAGGCCGCCGCGAACATCGCCGGTGCGCCCACCGGGTGCATGTCCCACACCGCCACATAGGGCCAGCCGCCGCGCAGCCATTCGCGCGCCTGCAGCAGGTACAGCCCCTCATCGGTGTCGATCACCGACGAATGGAAGGAGAACGCCCGTGCCGCCAGGGTCAGCGCGAACAGCAGCACCGGCACCGCCAGCGCCCGCGCCAAGGGTAGCGCCTCCAGCCGCGCCCGCGCGCGCGCCACCAGGCCCAGCGAGGCAGCAGCGGCGGATGGCATCAGGGGGGGGCTGACGAGATCGCTCATGTTTCCTGTAACCGGTCGAGGCCGGCATGTGACCAGTTGGTAACAACCTTCCCCAGGAAGGCGCTTACCGCAAGCCCGAACGGCATGGGGTCATGGCTTTGGGGCGTTTCTGTGTCGGTCCCGGGGTAAGTTGAGGTCCCCGGCGGGACGGATTGCCGCCTTGACGTGGCCGGATGCCGGCCGGAGGCTCCGGCCATGCAACAGCCCCACGCCACGCCAGCCGCCATTCCGGACCCCGTGACCCCCGATCCCGTCACCCTGGCGGTGGTGGACAACCGCCTGCGCGCAATCGTGGAGGAAATGGGGGAGGCCATGCTGCGGACCTCCTACAGCCAAATCCTGAACTCTTCGCGCGATTTCTCGATCGCCCTGTGCGACGCGCAATGCCGGCTGGTGGCCCAGGCCGACCACATCCCCGTCCATGTCGGTGCCATGCCCTGGGCGGCGAAATCGGTGGCCGAGGCCTTCGCCGGCAACATCCACCCCGGTGACACCTTCCTGCTGAACGACCCCTATTTCGGCGGCAGCCACCTGCCGGACCTGACCATCGTGCTGCCGGTCTTCGCGGAAGGCAGCCTGCGCTTCTGGTCCGTGGTCCGCGCCCACCAGTCCGATATCGGCGGCGCCACCATGGGCGGCTACAATCCCGGCGCCACCGAGATCTGGCAGGAAGGCCTGCGAGTCCCGCCGATCCGCCTGGGCGAGGGCGGCACCCTGCGCCAGGACCTGATCCGCATGCTGGCGACCAATACCCGCCTGCCGCGCGATTTTACCGGCGACATGATGGCGATGATCGGCGCCGCCCGCCTCGGCGAACGCCGGCTCCAGGGCCTGCTGACCCATTACGGCGCGGCAGGCCTGGATGCCGCCGTCTCCGCCGTGCTGGATCTGTCAGAGGCCCATGCCCGCCGCATCCTGGCCACCTGGCCGGACGGCACCTGGCACGGCGAGGCCACGCTGGATGATGACGGGTTCGACCGCACCGACATCGTCATCCGCGCCACCTGCACCAAGCAGGGCGAGAGCCTGACCGTCGATCTGACGGCGTCCGACCCGCAGACCACCGGCTTCGTCAACTCCAGCTTCGCCAACATGCGCAGCGCCGTCGCGATGGCGTTTGCCTTCCTGCTCGACCCCGAGGTCAGCAAGAATGACGGCGCCTTCCGCCCGCTGACGGTGCTGGCCAAGGAAGGCACTGTGGTCTGGGCGCGCGACGGCGCCCCGGTGACCATGTGCACCAGCCACTGCTCCAACGAAATCGTCGAAGCCATCATCCGCGCGCTCTCCGCCTGCTGCCCGGACCGCGCCATGGGCGGCTGGGGAAGGCGCTTCCGCGTGGCCATCCAGGGCAAGGATGCGCGGCGCCCGGGGCGCAGTTTCGTCTGGCACCTGTTCCACGCCCGCCCCGGCGGCGGCGGCAGCTCGGGCGGCGATGGCTGGTCCACCGCCGGCGAATGGCACTCTGCTGGTGGCCTGAAGTTCGGCAGCGTCGAGATGGCCGAGGCCCGCTTCCCGCTGATGTTCGAGCGCCATGAGTTCCTGCCCGGCACTGCCGGCGAAGGCCAATACCGCGGCGGCCTGGGCGCCGAACTCTCGCTCCGGGTGGACAGCGACGGCCCGGCCCGCGCCAACACGGCCGGAGACGGCATCCGCCACGGCAGCGCCGGCATGTGCGGTGGCCAGGACGGCCGGCCGCACCACTACGTCCTTGCCCGCGCCGATGGCACCGAGCAGGTGCTGAAGACCAAGTCCACCGGCCTGGCCATCAACCCCGGCGACCGGATCGTGGTGCAGTCCAGCGGCGGCGGCGGCTGGGGCGACCCGGCCCGGCGCGACTCCGCCGCCCGAGCGCGCGACGAACGGGAGGGCTACGTCTGATGGCCACCTTGACCTATCGCATCGGCATCGACGTCGGCGGCACTTTTACGGATGTGGTCTGCATCGCCGCCGACGGCACCGAGACCCTGGCCAAAGCCGCCAGCACCCCGCAGGACCAGAGCGAGGGCGTCATCGCCGGCCTGGCCAACCTGGCCGCCGCGCTGAACCTGCCGCTCGGCACGCTGCTGGCGCGCTGCGAGCGCATCGTCCACGGCACCACGGTGGCGACCAACGCCCTGCTGGAACGCAAGGGCAGCAAGCTCGCTATGCTGACCACCGAGGGCCATCGCGACGTCATCGAGATGCGCGAAGGCCTGAAGCCGGAACGCTACGACCTGCGCCTGCCGGCGCCCGAGCCGCTGGTGCCGCGCCGCCTCCGCCTCGGCGTGCGGGAACGGCTCCGCGCCGATGGCCAGGTCGCCATCGCGCTGGACCAGGCCAGCCTCAGCGCCGCCATCGAGCAGTTGCGCGCCGAGCAGGTGGAAAGCGTGGCGATCTGCTTCCTGCATGCCTGGCGCAGCGCCGCGCATGAACGCGCCGCCGGGGAAGCCGTGGCCGCCGCCCTGCCCGGCGTCTTCGTCACGCTGTCCTCGGACGTGCTGCCACAGATAAAAGAGTTCGAGCGGTTCTCGACCACGGCGGTCAACGCCTATGTCGGCCCAGTCGTCTCGCGCTACCTCGGCCGGCTGCGCGGGCGCCTCGGCGAGGCCGGCTACGGCGGCGCGGTCTTCGTCATCCTCTCCCATGGCGGCGTCGCCCCGGTGGAGGAAGCCGCCCGCCTCGCCGTCGGCACCGCGCTCTCCGGCCCGGCCGGTGGCGTCGCGGCGGCGGTGGCGCTGGCCCGCGCCGGCCTCGGCCAGAACCTGGTCACCTTCGACATGGGCGGCACCTCCACCGACATCGCGCTGGTGGCGGAAGGCGATGCCGCGCTGGGCCGTGGCCGCGTGGTCGGTGGCGAACGGATCGCGCTGGAAAGCCTGGACATCGTCACGCTCGGCGCCGGCGGCGGCTCCATCGCGCATCTGGGCGCCGGTGGCACCATGCAGGTCGGCCCGCAATCGGCCGGCGCGGTGCCCGGCCCGGCCGCCTATGGCCTGGGCGGCACCCAGCCGGCGGTCACCGACGCCAACCTGGTGCTGGGCTACCTGGACGCCGGCAATTTCCTCGGCGGGGCGCGCCAACTGGACCTGGGCGCGGCACAGCAGGCCGTCGCCGCGCTGGCGGAAAAGCTCAACCTGGCGCCAGCCGATTGCGCCATGGGCATCCACCGCCTGGTCAATGCCCGCATGGCCGATGGCGTCCGCGTTGCCACCGTCCGCCGCGGCGTGGACCCGCGCGACTTCACCCTGCTCGCCTTCGGTGGCGCCGCCGGGCTGCACGCCAGCGCGGTCGCCCGCGAACTCGGCCTGAAGCGCGCCGCCGTGCCGCTCTTCGCCGCCGGCCTCAGCGCCTGGGGCATGCTGCAATCCGACCTGCGCTACGAGATGGCCCGCAGCACCCTGGCCGCCGGCGGCATGCCGGAAGACCACGAGATCGCCAGCCTCTACGCCACGCTGGAAGCCGACGCGCGGGAGAAGATGGCCGCCTGGTACGGCGGCGAGATCGCGGTGCAGCGCAGCGCCGACATGCGCTACGGTGAACAGGTCTTTGAGATTGCCGTCCCGCTGGACGACATGGACTGGACCAGCCCCGGCCTGGCCGAGCGCCTGCGACAAGCCTTCCACGCCCGCCACCGCGCGCTGTTCACCTACGACCTGCCGGAGGAGGAGGTGGTGCTGGTCACCGCCCGCGCCGCCGCCATCGGCCGCCTGCCGCCGGTGGCCAGCGCCGCCCGCGCCGCCGGCGCCCCGGCCGCGCCGCAGGGCAACCGCCGCATCCGCCTGGAAGCCGGCGACGTGGATGCGCCGGTGTTCAGCTTCGACGCCCTGGCCCCCGGCCAGGCTTTGCGCGGCCCGGCCATTGTGGAAAGCGCCACCACCACCGTGCTGCTGCTGCCCGGGGACACCGCGCGCATGAACGTCGGCGGCTGGCTGGAGATAACCCTGTAGCGCGACCCCTTGGGTGCACGGGCGGCTTGCCCGCGCGCCACTCACGCCATACCTGAGGCAGCCACCGCGCCTTCAACCCACCAGGAACCACCCATGTCCAAGCCGGAATACTTCAACCTGCACGACCTGACCCAGGGCATCGCCCGCGAGCTGGCGCCGGGCCTGACCACCCGCGTGTTCCCGGGCGAACAGGCCATGCTCTCGGTCGTCACCATCGGCCCGAACGCCATGGGCAGCATCCACTCCCACCCGCAGGAGCAATGGGGCGTGCTGCTGGAAGGCACCGCGGTCCGCATCGACGACGGCGTGGAGACCCAGGTCAAGAAGGGCGATTTCTGGCGCACCCCGGGCAATGCCGTGCACGGCATGCGCGGCGGCCCGGACGGCTGCGTGGTGCTGGATATCTTCGCCCCGCCGCGCGACGAATACCGCAAGGCCGGCACCGGCTTCGGCGTGTAGCCGGCCCCGCCTTCTCCCTCCACCGTTTGCGGGGGAGGGTCGGGGTGGGGGCCGCCTACCGTGCTGCGCGCGCCAACACCTGCCGCGCCCGCCTACCGCACCGCGCGCGCGAGCACCTGGCGGGCTCGCGCGACCACCGGCTCATCGATCATCTGCCCCTCGAAGCTCACCGCGCCGACACCGCGCGCAATCGCCTCGTCGAACGCCGCCACCATCCGCCCGGCCCGCGCCACCGCCTCCGGTGCCTCGCCATATTCCTCGTTGATGATCGCCACCTGGCTCGGATGCACGCAGCTGGCGCAGGCAAAGCCCAGCGCCTTGCTCCGCCGCAGAATCCGCCGGTAGCCCTCCAGGTCGGTAATGTCGGCCACGGTCCCGATGAAGCCCGTCGGCAAAATCCCCGCCCCGCGCGCAGCGATGATCCCCAGTCGCTTCGGCAAATCCAGCGCATCCGGCGTCGCCTCGGCGCCCAGGTCGGTCGCCAAATCCTCGCCGCCGACGCCCAGCGCCACCATGCGCTGGCTGGCGCGGCAAATGGCGTCCATGTGCGGAATCGCCTCGGCGCTCTCCACCAGGCCGATCACCCGCACGCTGCCGCTGATGCGCCCGGCCAGCGCCTCGGCCTCGGTGATGTGCTCGTCCAGCAGCCGCACATGGTCGGCGCCCATCAACTTGGTCAGGATCAGCGCATCCGCGCCGGCCGCCACCGCCGCGTCGATATCCGCCACCGCCAGCCGCAGCGCCCGGTTCACCCGCACCACCACCTCGGCGCCGCCCTGCCTGACGCGCGGCACCGCCGCCGCCAGCAGTGCCCGCGCCGCGGCCTTCTCACCGGGGGCAATCGCGTCCTCCAGGTCCAGGATGATCGCATCGGCGCCGCGCGTATGCGCCTTGGCGACGAAGCTCTCGCGGTTGGTGGGCACATACAGCAGGGAGCGCCAGTTCGGCAGCTTATGGGTCATGCGCGGGGTTCCTCTTTCGCCCCAGGCTAGACCGCCATCGCCCGCGCTAGAAGCCCGCCCCCACCGGCGCCCCTGATCCGACCGTGCGCCCAACCACGCCCGCCAACCGCACCCGCTGGCCATGGCGGCATACCCGGCCCGCAGCCCCGGCAAGCGCCCCGCCGGCCACACCACCAAACCCGATGACGCCACGCCCCAAGCCAGGGCAGGATGCGCCCCAAGAACACCGAGGAAACCGCCATGACCCCGCGCCGCGCCCTGTTCGCCGCCCCCGCCCTGCTGCTTGGCGCCCGCGCCCGCGCGCAGGCCAGCTTCCCGGACCGCGCGCTCCGCCTGGTCATCCCCTTCGTCCCCGGCGGCACCACGGATATCCTCGGCCGCCTGCTGGCGCAGACCATGTCGCCGCGGCTGGGCCAGACCGTGGTGGTGGAAAACCGCGGCGGCGCCGGCGGCAGCCTCGGCGCCGGGGAAGTCGCGCATGCCCGGCCCGATGGCTATTCCCTGCTGCTCAGCACCAATGGCTCGCTGACCATCAACCCGCTGGTCCAGGCCAACCTGGCCTATGACCCGTTCCGCCAGCTGGCGCCGCTCGGCCTGTGCCTGACGGTGCCGATGCTGATCGTGGTGCGCGCCGACCACCCGGCAAAGACGGTGCAGGAGTTGGTCGCCATGTCCAAGGCGCGGCCCGGCGCGGTCAGCATCGGCTCGGCCGGCACCGGCTCCTCCAACCACCTGGCGATCGAGCTGTTCAACGCCGCCAGCCAGGCGCAGCTGACGCATGTGCCGTATCGCGGCAGCGGCCCGGTCATCGCGGACCTGCTGGCCGGCAACCTGAACAGCATGTGCGACCAGATCACCACCAGCCTGCCCCTGACGCAGGAAGGCCGCGTCCGCGCCCTGGCCATCACCGACAACCATCGCAGCCGCCTGCTGCCCAACGTGCCGACGCTGGCCGAAGCCGGCTACCCGGATGCCGAGATGGTCACCTTCATGGGCCTCTCCGTCACCGCGCCGCTGCCGGCGGCGGCCGAGGCCAAGCTGGTGCCGGCCATGCGCGACGCCCTGGGCGAGCCGATCTTCCACGACCGGCTGGAGACCGCCGGCGCCGAGATCGTCCGTGGCGAGTTGTGCACCCCCGCCGGCTATGGCGCCTTCCTGCGCCGCGACTTCGACAAGATGAAGCGCGCCGTGCAACTCGCCGGCCTCAAGCCGGAATAGGCCGCCGCCGGCGTTCCCGGGCAGGACAGCCGCGCATTTCGTTGTAGGCTTGCCACATGGAACAAGCCGCCTATGTCCAGGAGTCACGCTTCGGCGTCTGGTTCCTCGGCACCGAGACCTGGGTGAAGCATGTGCTGGTCCGCGCCGTCGCGGACCTGGCCCGGCTGGTTGGCGAAACGCCGCCGCTGGCGCCGGTGGTGGTGGATGTGGGCTGTGGCTGGGGCCGCTCCTTCCGCCTGCTGGCCGACACCTTCGCCCCCAGCCGGCTGATCGGCTGCGACATCGCCCCCGAGATGCTGCGGATCGCCGCCGCGGAAGCCGCCCGCCAAGGCCTGGCCGTGGAGTTCCACCAGGCCGACAGCGCCGCCCTGCCGCTGGCCGATGCCAGCGTGGACCTGCTGTTCTGCCACCAGACCTTCCACCACCTGGTGGACCAGCACGGCGCCATCGCGGAGTTCCACCGCGTGCTGAAGCCGGGCGGGTTGCTGCTGTTCGCGGAATCGACCCGCGCCTACATCCACAGCTGGATCATCCGCCTGCTGTTCCGCCACCCGATGGAGGTGCAGAAGACCGCGCCGGAATACCTGGCGCTGATCGAGCAGGCGGGCTTCGAGGTGACACCCGCCCGCACCTCCTACCCCTACCTGTGGTGGAGCCGCGCCGACCTCGGCATCGCCGAGGCCTGGTTCGGCGTGCGGCCCCGCGCGGGCAAGGCGGAAACGCTGGTGAACGTGGTGGCGGTGAGGCGTCCGGTTCTGTCGGACGCTCTCGGCAGCGGCTGATTCACGCCGACGGTTAGTCCACCGGCGACGACCTGGCGCCAGCTACTCCCGCTTCACCCCCGCCGCGCGCACGATCGGCCCCCACTTGTCGAATTCGGCACGAATGAACGCATCCGTCTCCGCCGGGCTGCTCCAGATCGCCACGCTCGCCAGCTCGTCCAGCCGGCGCTTCACCGTCGGCAGCGCCAGGGCCTCGCGGCAGCCGGCGCTCAGCTTTTCCACCACGTCGCGGTTCATGCCATGCGGCGCGAACAGCCCGGTCCAGCTGCGCACGGAATAGCCGGGCACGCCCTGCTCGGCGATGGTCGGGATGCCCGGCCGGATGCTGACCCGCTCGGCGCTGCCCACGCCGATGATCTTGAACCGCCCATCCTCGGCCGGCGGCAGCAGGGTCGGCAGGTTCAGGAAGGCGATGGGAATATTGCCGCTGATCAAATCGGCCGTGCCCGGCCCGCCGCCCCGATAGGGCACATGCGTCAGGTCGGTCTTGGTCAGCAGCCGGAACAGCTCCCCGGCCAGGTGATTGCTGCTGCCGACGCCGGAGGAAGCAAACCCCATCCCCGGCTCGCGCAGCGCCTTGGCCACCAGCGACGGCACGTCGGTAATGCCGCTGGCATTGCTCACCGCCAGCGCGTTCGGCACGTCGTTCAGCATGCAGATGCCGTCCAGCGCCTGGCGCGGGTCGTAGCCCTGGTCGGTGATGACGAACTGGTTGAATACGTGGTTGCTGGCGCTGCTGACCAGCAGCGTATGGCCATCCGGCCGGGCGCGGACCACACCGCCCATGCCCACCGCGCCACCACCGCCGGAGCGGTTCTCCACCACGAAGTTCTGGCCGAACTTTTCCGCCAGGTGCGGCGCCAGCAGCCGCGCCACCAGGTCGTTGGACCCACCGGCGGCCCAGGGCACCACCAGCACCACCGGGCGGCTGGGCCAAGCGTCCTGGGCGCGGGCAATCCCCACCCCTGGGCCAGGCAGCAGCAGCGGCAGCGCCAGCGCGGAACGGCGCGAAATCACGGTCATCGGCGGACCCCTCCTGGCCTGTTGGGCTGCGCCGGCCTATAGCGCTTCCAAGGCAAAAAGGAACGTCACATGCGTCTGGTTGTTCTCGAAGGCGATGGCATCGGCCCGGAAATCACCGCTGCCACCCTGGCCGTGCTGCGCGCCGCTGACGCCCGCTTCGGCCTGAAGCTGGACCTGGCCGAACTGCCCGCCGGCGTGAAGTCCCTGGCCGAGGGTGGCGCCACCATCCCCGAAGCCACCGCCGCCGCCGTCCGCGCCGCGGATGGTCTGGTGATGGGCCCGATGGACACCTACGCCTATGCCGGCCAGGGCGGCGGCGCGGTCAACCCCTCCGGCTTCTTCCGCCGGGGCTTGGACCTCTACGGCAACATCCGCCCGGCCCGCACCTATCCCGGCCTCCGCAGCCCGACCGGCGCCGAGTTCGACCTCGTCATCGTGCGCGAGAACACCGAGGGCTTCTACGCCGACCGCAACATGGAACAGGGCAACGCGGAAATCCTGGTCACGGCGGATGTCTGCATCTCCATGCGCCGTATCACCAAGCTCTGCTGCGACCGCATCGCGGCTTCCGCCTTCAAGCTGGCCGCGCGCCGCCGCCGCCATGTGACGGCCGTGCACAAGGCCAATGTGCTGACCAAGGGGGACGGCATGTTCTTGGCTTCCTGCCGCGCCGAGGCAGAGAAGCACCCCGGCATCACCTATGACGAGGTGATCGTGGACGCCATGGCCGCCCACCTGGTCCGCACGCCGCAGAAATACGACGTCATCGTCACCACCAACATGTTCGGCGATATTTTGTCGGATCTCGCCATCGAGCTCTCCGGCTCGCTCGGCCTCGGCGGCTCCATCAATGCCGGCGACAAATTCTGCATGGCCCAGGCCAGCCACGGCTCGGCCCCCGATATCGCCGGGCAGGACCGCGCCAACCCGGCCTCGCTCGTCCTCTCGGCCGCCATGCTGCTGGGCTGGCAGGCGGAACAGGGCGGCAGCAGCGCCAATGCCTTCGCCGCCGCCGCCGGCGCCATCGAGGCCGCGGTCGCCCAGGTGATCCAGGCCGGCGACTGCACCGCCGATGTCGGCGGCAAGTTGGGCACCGCCGCCATGGGCCGGGCGCTGGCCGCGCGCATCAGCGCCGCCTGATCTACCCAGCCTGACGCCCCCTGGGCGCCCTTGGCTGCACCGGCTTCGCAGTTGCGTCATGGCGCGCGGGCCGGGCTTGTTCTATTGGGGGTTTCGAGAGGGGCGACCCGCGACTCCGTCAGGGTTCGCATCGGGCCGTCCCAGGGGCGAGTGTCCCCGTCCTTCCGGTGGCGCGCCGGGCAGGACAGGACACAGGCGAGGGTTGTGACGCATGCGGCTGCAGCAGGTAGGTTTGGCGATTGGCCTGGCGGCATTGGCCGGGTGCACCAGCACCGGGTCCACCGGCGTGGTGGCCATGGGCCCGGACATGTACGGGATGAAGGTGGTCAGCCGTAACCTCGGCGGGGCTGCCGAAAAGGGCCTGACGGACGCCACCACCTTCTGCAACGGCATGGGCCGGCAGACCCAGTTGCTGCGCACCCAGATCAACTCGGACGACTACCAGCTGGTGTTCCGCTGCATGGGCAGCGCGCCGGTGGTGGCCCAGCCGGCCCCCGCGGCGGTGCCCAGCATCGCCGGCATGGCCATTCCCAACCCGAACGGCCCGGTGCTGGCCGGCCCGGCCTTCATACCGCCGCGCACTGTCGGCAGCGTCACCATGGACCGGCTGGCGGCGCAGAACCGTACCGCCATCTTCCCGTCCAACCCGCCGATCCTGGCCAATCCCGCCGCCCCGCCCGGCCCGCCGCTGCCGACGCTCGGCGCCACGCCGGTCGGGCCGTTCATCGGCCAGCGCGGCGCACGGCCGCCTTCCTTCGCCAATACCCCGGCGCCGGCCCCGGCCTATGCCCCGCCGCCCATCAGCGGGCCCACCCCGCTGGCGGCGCCCAGCTACACACCGATGGCGGCGCTCAGCGCCCCCGGTTTAGCCCCCGGTCTCGCCCCTGGCGCCGCGCCGGAACCCGAGGCGACGCGCCCCGGCTTCTTCGGCCGCATGTTCGGCTCGGGCGAATCGCCGCGCGCCCCGGCGCTGCCGCAGCCCGGCCTGCAGCCTGGCTTCACCCCGGTGAACAGCGCCCCGGTCGGTATCTTCCAGGCCCCCAGCTTCCAGGCACCGGTCAGCAGCGGCCCGCTGCCGCCCAGCACCCAGCCGTTGCAGCCGCTGCGCTCGCCGCTCGGCGCCGGCGCCCTGGCGCCCATTGCCGCGCCGGCCAGCGCTCCCATTCCCGCCGCCTTGGCTGCGCCCGCCTCGGCACCGGCCGCCTTGCCCCCGCTGAGCAGCCCGGCGCCCCTGGCCACGCTGCCGGAACCCGTGCCGCAGCCTTCCCGGGCCTTGCCGCCGGTGCCGCTGCAACCGCTGCCGCGCCTGACCACCAATGTGCCGAATACGCTGCCGCCGCCCTCCACGCTGGGTGGCGCTGCCCCGACTGTGCCGCAGCCGGTCAGCACGGAACCGCCGACCACCTTCTGGCAGACCCCGCGGAATTGATATCGGGCGCGCGAAGGGCGCCCCTTCGTGCGCCTCGCGCAGTACGTTTCCGGCGTGACGCAGCACAGGCCGCGGTCGCCCTGCGGCGGCTCAGCCTGGTGGCTGCGGTCCGCCGCTCAGAAACGGGTTTGGCCGCTGCAAGCCCCAGTCGCGCCGCGCTTCAGCGGAACAGGCTGAGCAGTACCTGCGGCGCCTGGTTGGCGATGCTCAACGCCTGGGTGCCCAGTTGCTGGCGGATCTGCATGGCCTGCAGCTTGGCGGATTCCTTCGCCATGTCGGCATCCACCAGCGCGCCCAGGCCGGTATTCTGTGCGTCCACCACGTTGTTGTTGTAGGTGATCTGCGCATCGACATAGTTGGCGTAGCTGCCGAACATGTTCATCTGCGTCAGCGTGCTGTCGATCGTCGTGGTCAGCACGCCCGTCGCGCTCAACGCCGCCACCGCATCGCCGGCGGTCCACACATTGGCGCCGGAGACGGCGTCATAGATGTTGGTCACCGCCTTGTAGCCGTTGAAGGTGTAGTAGGCGCCGGAGCCGTCCTGCACCACGTTCACCAGCGTCGTCGCCGGGTCGTTCAGGATGTTCAGGCCGTTATAGGTGGCGTCCTTGATGAAGCTGTTCATCGCGTTGGTCAGCTGCTTCACCTGCGCCTGGTACTGGCTGCGCTGGCTCGCGCTCAGCGTGCCATCGGCCAGCTTGACCGTCACGCTCTGCAACTGCTGCAACTGGTCGGAGACGTTCTGCATCGCCGTGCTGGTCACCTTCAGCAGGCCGGACGCCGAGCCCAGCTGCTGGTTGGCGGACTGCGTCGCGGCGATATCCCCGCGGATGCGTTCCGCCACCGCATAGGCGGCGCCGTCATCCTTGGCATCGGCCACGCGATAGCCGGTGGAGATGCGCTTCTGCGTGGCTTGCAGGTCTGCCGTGGTATCGGTCAGCGACTGCAACGCCACCATGGCGCTGTTGTTGGTGTTGATCGAGAAGGACATGGCGGATTTTCCTGCGCTGTCACCCCGATCCTCGGGGCCGCAGGTACGCTGGCTCCTTCGATTGAATATAGTGTTAAGCGCGCCGAATAATTCGTCGCGGTGTGGCCGGGACCAGCAACCGCCTCGGCGTCGGCCGCATCCCCGCGCGCCCCGCGCCCGCCGCCGGAATCGGCCGGGGTGATACCCTCCGACGGAATATTGCCCTAGGCTCGCCCCATGCAAACCGCGCCACCACCCACCACCCAGGATATCCCGGCCCCCGGCGAAGTCCGCCCCATCCTGCCCGGGCTGTTCCGCGCCCGCATGCCGCTGCCCTTCCCGCCCGGCCACGTGAACGTCTGGTTCTTCGAGCACGATGGCGGCTTCCTGGCGGTGGATACCAGCGTCGCCGGCCGCAACAGCCGCGAGCTGTGGGACCAGGTCCTCGGCCACCCGAATCTCGGCGGCAAGCCGCTGACCGGCCTGCTGATCACGCATTTCCACCCCGACCATATCGGCCTCTGCGGCTGGCTGTGCGAGCGCTTCGGCCTGCTGCCGACCATGACCCG
The DNA here is from genome assembly GCA_947371015.1 of Acetobacteraceae bacterium. Taxonomy (GTDB): domain Bacteria; phylum Pseudomonadota; class Alphaproteobacteria; order Acetobacterales; family Acetobacteraceae; genus CAIMOR01. The sequence continues at coordinate 14,236 of CANBNK010000041.1, forward strand.
CATCGAGTGGCTGCAGGCCCGCGCGCTGTGGTTCGACAGCGGACCGGCGATGATGGCCCAGCAGGCCAGCTTCTACACCGCCGCCGGCTGCGCCCCGGAATACCTCAGCTTCATCGAGCAGCGCGGCCCGCTCTACCAGCGCGCGGTGGCGGAACTGCCGCGCAGCTTCCACGCCATCAAGGCCGGCGGGGCCTTGCGCATCGGCGGCGCCGAGTGGCGGGTGATGACCGGCGCCGGCCATTCGCCGGACATGGCCTGCCTCTACAATGCCGAGCTCAACGTGCTGATCTCGGCCGACCAGGTCCTGCCGCGCATTTCGCCTTACGTCGGCCTGCATGCCGGCGAGCCGCAGGCCGACCCGCTCGGCGATTTCCTGCGCAGCAACGAAGCCTTCCGCGCCCTGCCGGAGGACACGCTGGTGCTGCCGAGCCATGGCGAGCCATTCCGCAGCCTGCACACCCGGCTGGACACGCTGGCCGCCCACCACGCGGAACGCCTGGACGCCCTGGCCGGCTATTGCGCCGAACCGCTGACCGCCTTCGAGGCCGCGCAATCCCTGTTTCCGCGCGCGGCGGTGGAGCAGACCCAGGTCGGCTTCGCGGTGGGCGAAACCCTGGCGCATCTGCGCCGGCTGGAACGCCAGGGCCGCCTGGTGGCGGAACCTGGCCCGGACGGCCTGCCGCGCTTCCGGCGGGCCTGACACAAGCGGCCGGCGGCGCGGCGCTGAACGGCGCCAGCTGTTGGAGCCTGATCGGCTTAGGCGGAATCGCCGTAAGCCGTGAATCAGTCTCCCCAACAACAAGGCTGGAGCGTGAGCGCTTCAGTCAGAAGCGATCACGCTCTGGCCTCCCGCCTTCAACCGCTGCCGCCGAACCCGGTACGCACCGCGATGCGACCAAACGGCACCGAGCGGTCGATCCGCACCGCCTCGCCCTCTGGCGCCTTGGCCAGGGCCGTCAGCAGCCGCATCCCCAGGCCGCCGCCATCGCGCCGCTGCGTCGGGTCGAACCCGTCCGGGAAGCCGTCGCCCTGGTCCGAAACCGCGACATCAAGCCCGTCGGCCAGGCGCTCCACCGTCACGCCGACATCGCCGCGGCCGTGCTTCAGCGCGTTGGTGACCAGTTCCACCACGATCAGCCCCAGCGGGGCGATATCATCGGCCGCCAGCTGGAACCCCGCCACCTGGACCGACAGCACCCGGCCGCCGGCCAGGTCCGGCAGCAGCGATTCCATCTCCCCCAGCAGCGCCTGCAGGTACTGCGCCGCATCGCCGCTGCGGACCGAGCCGCCCTCGTACAGCCGGCGATGCACGGCGGCGATCGCCAGCACGCGCCCAGCGGCTTCCTCCAGATGGTGGCGGCCTTCCTCGGCCGGAATCACCCGGGCCTGCAACCGCAGCATGGCCTGCACCAGTTGCAGGGAGTTCTTCACCCGGTGATGCACTTCCCGCATCAGCAGGTCCTTCTCCTCCAGCAGGGCCAGGTTGGCCTGCAACAGGGCTTCCTTCTCCACCAGCAGGGCCTCGCGCGCGTCCTGCCGGCGCTGCGCCTGCACCGCCACGCCCAGGGTATTGGCCAGCGCCTGGAGGAAGTTCAGGTCGTGGTCGTTGAAGTCGCCGCGCTGGCTGCTGTCGCCCTCCAGCACGCCGAACGGCGTACCGTCCTCGGCCTGCACCAGCACGTTGATGGCGCTGCGGATGCCGTGCTCGGCCAGCAGCTCGGGGGTACGGAACCGCTGCTCCGCCCCCAGGTGGTTGGAGATGACCGCCTTGCCGCTGCGGAACGCATAGCCGGCCGGGCTTTTCAGGTCGCCGCCGACGCGGGCATGGCCGACCACGCCGGCATGCCAGCCCACGCCGGCGCGGACCAGGAAGGCCATCTCGCCGGGCAGGTATTCCAGCACCTTAGCGTAGGCGGATTCCAGTCCCTCGGCCGCCGCGAGGCTCGCGTGATCCAGCAATCCCTGGAAATCATCGCCGCGCAGCGCCGAGCGACCGAACTCAGCGACGATTTCCTGCTGACGAAGTCGCATGTTCAACTCTCGGTTGGTCAACGTATTCTGCGATTCTTGCATGGGTTTCTTTCGATCGCGGAGGAGAGCGCGAAGGAAATAGTATCGGATACTGCGGCTGGCAGCCCAGGCGGACCGATCACATTTTCGCTGAGCGCAAAAGGCGGGAAACCGCTGGCAGGTCGGTCGCCACTGGGCGACCCGCGTTGCGCCGCCGCCAAAAAAAATGGCCGCTGGGGGTGACCCCAGCGGCCCAAGTTGTGGCCCGAAACCCAGCCCCAGGCTGCGGCAACGAACCACTGGGAGGAGACGTCCAAGGCACCGCCTGAACAAATTAATGTATACGTTTATACAAATATGCGTGACAAGAAGATTCGTGTGCAACCTATTTTGTTTGTCATTCCGCCGCCACCGCCGCCTCGCTGAGATACGCGCCCTGCCGCACCAACGCCTGCTGCACGGCGCGCACATCCACCGCCCGCGGCTCCACCCCGGCCTGCACCGCCAGCGCCGCGGCCACGCCGGCGGCCTGCCCGGTCAGCCAGCATTGCGGGATTTCTCGCATAAAACTGTGGCTGGTCGGGTCGCAGGAAACATGCCGCCCCGGCGCCAGCAGCCCGTCCAGCGCCTCCGGCACCAGCGCGCCATAGGGCACGGAAATATTGGGGAATTTCGGCCCCGGCGAGGGCGACACCGCGATCTCGTCCGGCATCACCCGGCCGTCCCAGCTTTCCCGCAGCACCGCGCCCATGCCGGCCAGCCGCCGCGTATGTCGCACCCCCAGCTGCGGCGCTGACAGGATCGGGTAGGCCCCGGCGAAGCCCGGCGCTTCAGCCTTGTAGTGCTCCAGGTGCTGCATCATCAGCCGATGGCTGCGGATTTCCACCTCGCTCTGGTCATCCGGGTCCAGCGCGTTGAAGCCCACCATGCGCGGCCCCATGAACAGCGCCACATCGTCCCGCCAACTCACAAAAGCACGCTCGAACAGCCCATACTTCGCCTTGCCGGCCTGGATAAAGGCGGCCATCGCCTCCGGCTGCGCCGCCCGCCACGCCAGATAGGCCGGCATGTCGCAGCCCGCGAACATGAAGGCGGTGTTGCTGCAATGGTGGATATCGTCGGCGTTGATATCGCCATGCCAGCGCGCCCCGGCGCGGGCGAAGACATCGCCATCCCCGGTCGCATCCACCACCACTTTTGCTAGTACGGCGCGGCGCCCGGCCTTGCTCTCGAACACCACGCCGCGGACCGCATTGCCCTCCATCACCGGCATGGCGCCCCAGCAGTGGAACAGCAACTCGGCGCCGGCCTGCAGCACCATTTCCTGCGCCACGTACTTCATCTGCTCGGGGTCGCAGGTGGGCGACCAGGTGACGGTGCCGTGGAACCCAGCGGTGCGCAGTTGCCACCAGGCCGCCGTCGCCGCGTCCTTGCTGCCCCAGGCCTCGCGCGGCGGCCCGGCCACGCTGCCCGGCGGCAACCGGCCAAGGAATTCCTCGGCAAAGCCGCGGATCACCAGCTTGCCGGTCCAGTCGGTCATCCGGTCAATCCACAGCACCAGGCCGCCGGTCGCCAGGCCGCCCAGGTGGTTGTGCCGCTCCATCAGCATCACCTTGGCGCCCAACCTGCCCGCCGCCACCGCTGCCGCCGTGCCCGCGGGGCCGCCGCCCAGCACCAGCACGTCGCATTCGGCATGCACGGGTATCTCCCGCGCCGGCTCGGTGATGGTCGCGCGGCTGACGCTGCGGTCCGCCTTCACCCGGCGGCGCCCGTCAAAGCTCTCCACCTGGAACATCTCGGACTGGTGAAACAGCCGGCCCATCTTGGATGAAGTTGGTTCGGTCATCGCAGCATCCTCCGTGGCGCTGTTGCAGCGGCCTGCTTGGTTCGTGCGGTCGCGGAGACCACCCCGGGCGGCGCGCAGCATGGCCCGGCCGGCCGCGCTGCGCTACGTTGGCGGCATGCGCTCCCTCGCCCTCGTGCTCCTCGCCCTGCTGGCCGCCTGCGCCACGCCGCCGCCAGTGGTGGCCGTGGCCCCGCCGCTGCCCTACCCACCCAGCGTCCGCGCCCGCATCCTGGCCATCGCCGAAGCCGAATGGCGCGAATGGGGCGCGCTGGACCGCCAGGTCGGCGAAGCCGCCCCCGCCGCCAGCGCGGAAGCACAAGTCGAAAACTTCCCCCGCGTGCTGGCCTATTGGCTGGTCGCGCCGGATGAGGACGGCACCATCGCCAGCAACCGGCGCATCTACGCCGCGGCGCTCGCCGGCCAGCCGGAAGGCGCCCGGCTATGGCGCGCCCAGGCCTGGTCGGCCGCCTTCATCAGCTACGTCTTCCAGCGCGCCGGGGTGGATGCGCGGGAATTCCGCCCCACCGCCGCGCACAGCTTCTACATCGACCACATGCTGAAGGACGCCGCCGACTTCCCCGCCCAGGCACCTTTCTTCCCCCGCTCCCCCAGCGAATACGCGCCGCAGCCCGGCGACCTGGTCTGCGCCGACCGCAGCCGCAACGGGATCAGCGACTGGCGCCAGCGCGCCGCCGACAACGGCGCCTTCCGCCCGATGCATTGCGACCTTGTGGTGACGGTCACCCCGGCGGGGGTGGAAGCCATCGGCGGCAACGTGGCCGACACGGTCGCCCGCACCCGCTTCCCCACCGATGCCGGCGGCCTGCTGCTGCCCTACCCGCCCGGCGGCGCCACCTGGTTCGGCGTGTTCGAGAACCGGCTCGGCCGGCTGGGGCCGTGGGCGCCCCGTTCCTGAGGCTCCCCCCGGGTGACGCAACACGCACCACCTGCCACCATGGCGGCAACCAAATCCGGAGCGCCTGAGTGACCCATCTGTTCGACCCGCTGACCCTGCGCGGCCTGACCCTGAAGAACCGCATCGGCGTCTCGCCGATGTGCATGTACTGCTGCAACGGCGACGGCAAGCCGACCGACTGGCACATGATGCACCTGGTGCCCCGCGCCATGGGCGGCGCCGGCCTGACCATGGTGGAAGCCAGCGCCGTGACGCCGGAAGGCCGCATCGCGCCCGGCGATGTCGGCATCTGGGGCGCCCAGCACATTGCGCCGCACGCCAAGCTGGCCGCCGCCATCAAGCGCGTCGGCTCGGTGCCGGCCATCCAGATCGCCCATGCGGGCCGCAAGGGCAGCCGCGGCCCCGGCTGGGTCCATGCCCCCGCCGAGCAGCCCTGGACCGCCATCGGCCCCAGCGCCGCCGCCTTCGGGGACTACGCCACGCCGCAGGCAATGAGCGAGGCCGATATCGCCGCGACCATCGCCGCCTTCGCCGCCGCCGCAAAGCGCAGCGTCGCCGCCGGGTATGAGTTGGTCGAACTCCACGCCGCGCACGGCTACCTGCTGCATGAGTTCCTTTCGCCCCTCAGCAACCAGCGCAATGACAGCTGGGGCGGCGACTTCGCGGGTCGCAGCCGCTTCGTGCTGGAATGCGCCAAGGCCGTCCGCGCCGCGCTGCCGGATGCCATGCCGATGAGCGTCCGCATCAGCCACACGGATTGGGTGGATGGCGGCTGGACCACCGATGAAAGCGTCCAGCTCTGCCAACTGCTCAAGGCCGCCGGCGCCGACATCATCGACGTCTCCTCGGGCGGCCTCGATGCCCGGCAGAAGATCCCGCTCGGCCCGGGCTACCAGGTGCCCGGCGCCATCGCGGTGCGCCAGGGCGCCGGCCTGCCCGTCGCCGCCGTGGGCCTGATCACCGAAGCCGCCCAGGCGCAGGAGATCATCGAGACCGGCAAGGCCGACCTGATCCTGCTGGCCCGCGTGCTGCTGCGCGACCCCTACTGGCCGCTGCGCGCCGCCGTGGCGCTGGGCCGGCCGGAGGCGATCTCCGCCCCGCCGCAATACGAACGCGGCTGGGCGGCGCTGGGCAAGGTCGGCATGAACCCCGCCATGGGCGAACCGCTGGAGGCGCTGTGATGCCGGCCTACCTGGTTGGCCATGTGACCATGAAGGACCCGGTGGCCTATGCCGAATATGGCCGGCAGGTCGCGCCGCTGATCGCCCGCTTCGGCGGCCGCTACCTGATCCGCGGCGGCGCCGCCGAAGCGGTGGAGGGCGCCGCCTTCAACCGCATCGTCGTCGTGGAATTCGCCGACATGGCCGCGCTGAAGGCGTTTTATTCGTCACCGGAATACGCCCCGCTGATCACGCTGCGGCAGCAGGCGGCGGATGGCGATGTCTCCCTGGTGGAAGGCTACGCCGGGTAGCGTGGCAACGAGAGGGACGCCGTCCCTCTCGCGCTCTCCCTGCCAAAGGCCGAAGGGCCTTTGGAAACCGATTGAAAACCCGGGTTCCAAGGGCCTCTCGGCCTTTGGTGGGGTAGTTTGAAGGGGCAAAGCCCCTTCAAGACCCCAACCGCCCCGCAGCCTGCGTCACCCAGCCAGCGCCGTCTCGCCGCAACAACCGCCATTCGCGCGGCGGCAGCGGTGCCGTGCCCAGCACCGCCTGCGTCGCCGCATCGGCCGAAAGCAGCAGCACCTGGCCGGCCTGATCCTCGGCCAGCCGCGCCCGCAGCGTGGCTTCGTCCAGCACCACACTGCCAAAACCGCGCGCCGGCAGCACCACCCGCGCGCGGCCCTGCAAGGCGAAATCCGTCACCACCGAGCCAAATCCGTTGCCCGCGGGGTCCACCACCGCCAGCACGCTGCCGAGCGGGATGGCCGGCGCCAGCGCCGCCAGGGTGAGGCGCAGCGGCGGCGCCGGCTCCCGCTTGTTGGGCCACAGCAGCCCGAACCCGGCCACCGGCAGCAGCAGCAGCGCCGCGCAGCCCGCCGGCAGCGCCCAGCGCCTGGCCGCCCAGGGCCGCAGCCAAAGCGGCACCGGTTGTGCCAGCAGCAGCAGCGCCGCCACCGCCATCATCACCCCGCCCAGCTGCGTGCCGTAGCGCCAGAAGCTGGCGGCGCGCGCCACCTCATCCGGTGCGAAGCTGCCGCCCATGTAGGTGAGGAACAGGAAGCACGGCCACCCCGCCAGCAGCGGCGCCGCCAGCAGCGCCAGCCGCGCGGCGGGGTCCCGCCGCCTGCGCCATAGCGCCAGCCCGGCCAGCCCCAGCACCGCCAGCAGCAGCAGGGTGAAGAAGATCTTCCGCAGCATCACGGTGCCGATGCTGGCCAGCGTCTGCCCCGCCATCCCCCAGACCCATTGCCCGAACGGCTTGAAGCCGAACACGCCACCCGCCGCCGCCGCATGCGGCTGCCACAGCCACCACATCAGCAGCATCGGCACGGCCAGCAATGCCAAGCCAAGGGCGGTGCGCCCGCCGAGGGAAGCGACGACCCCACCCAGCCGGCCGTTCCGCGCCACGTTGCGGTCATCGGATGGCGTCTCACCCCGGGCGCCGCGTGGTGCCTCGCCTCGGCCGCCCGCAGACGCCGCGCCGCGCCAGCCCTCCACCACCGCCAGCAGCACCGCGCCGGCCAGCAGCAGCAGCGCCAGCACCAGCCCGGTCTGCTTCACGTTCACCACGGCGGCCAGCACCAGCGCCGCCTGCGCGCGCGTCGCCCCGTCGCCGCGCAGCAGCAGCAGCCCGGCCAGCGCCAGCAGCGCGGCGGTCGGCGCCTCGCCGTAGTTGGTGAAGATGATCCGCGGCACGAAGCCAGGGTTCAGCCAGAACACCAGCAGCGCCACAACCGCCACCGCCCAGCATGCCCCCGTAACCGGCCGCCAGCGCCCGGCGGTGCCGACCACGCCCGCCGCCATGGTCGCCAGCAGCAGCAGCGCGAAGGTCGCCGCGGCGGTCTCCGCCATCGGCGCCACGCCCAGCACGCGCAGCGGCAGGCTGGCGGCATAGGTCACCAGCGCCACGCCATAGGGGTAGCCGGCATGCCAACTGGCCGGCTGCGGCAGCCCTTCACGCGGAAAACTGTCCTGCTCCAGCAGGAAGCGCGCATTGGCCAGCCAGTGCGCGTAGTCGTCCCAGGCGGTCACCGGCATGGCCGCCGCCAGCGCCACCAGCGGCGCCGCCAGCAGCGCCAGCAGCAGCACCGCCGGCTCCGGCCTGAAGCGCCAGCCGAAGGCCACCAGCCCGGCCAGCAGCAGCGGCACCAGCACCGGCCCCACCGGCAGCCCCAGCGCGGAGGTCACCAACAAGCACAACCCCAGCACGCCCCAGCCGACGCCCAAATCGGCCCAACGCTCGCCCCGCCAGCGCAGCGCCAGCGCGCCCAGCCCGGCCATGCCCGCCGCCGCCAGCAGCGTTGCCAGCAACACCGCCAGCGCCATCCCCAACCCAGCCATCCGCAGCCCCCCGGCCACCCGCGCCCCAACGCGCGAAAGGCGCCCGCCACCCGGCGTGCGCCTTCCTCACCGCTTATCCCCGCCCGCCCGGGCAGGAAAGCCCTCGCCGCCGCGCTACTCCGCCGCGGCCATCGCCCGCACCGGCTGTGCCGCCCGGCCGAAGCCGAACAGCAGCGCCGCCAGCAGCGCGTAGGCCGCCGCCACCACCGGCGTGACGGCAAAGCCCACCGCCGGCCCGTGCATGAAGCCGAAGAAGGTCAGCACCGCCCCGGCCGCGGCAAACCCCGCCGCATTCGCCCACTTCTTGTCGATGACGAAAACGCCGATCGCCGCAAAAATCAGCCCTGACAGGATGCTGCCCTCGCCCAGCACGGAAAGGCCCGAATAGAGCACGCCGTTCTGCGCCATCTTGTCCAGGCCGACCGCGGCGGCATTGGTCCCCGCCGCGCCCAGCGCCCCATCGATGATGGTCTTGCCCCAGGCCGCCAGGTGCGGCACCAGCGCCAGCACCACCGCCGGCGCGTGGCTTTTCGGCGTTTCCTGGAAGGCCTGCGCCCCGATCAGCATGCCGATGTAGAGCAGGATCGGCAAAATCGCGACCAGCGGCACCAGCGCCAACAGCAGCCCGCCGATGCCCAGCCAGGTCAGCGCCAGCATCAGCACGCCGGTCGCCGCCGAATAGCCGACCCTACCGCCCATCGCCTTCCAGCCGGGGTGGCCGATATAGACCGCGTTGATGAAGGGGTTGCCCATCAGGCAGCCGATCAGGCTGACCACGCCATCCGCCGTCAGCACCTGGGTCGTGGGGTAATGGTCGCCCGCCGCCTCGGCGCTCTCGACGTTATCCATGGCTTCCACCAGGTCGTAGATGCCGAACGGAATGGCGGTAACCAGAATAATCCCGATGAACTCGAAACCACCAAAAACATGCCCGAAGGCCGGCAGCGGCACCGAGAACCCGATGCCCGAAATCGCCGCCGAAACCCCGGCCACGCCGACGCCCCCGACATCGATGCCGAACAGCTTGCTGCCCCAGGCGATCACCATGCCCACGGCAATGGCCACCAGCCCCGCCGGAATGCCCTTGGGGTAGCGGAAGCCGCCGAACCAGCTGGCCAGGATGATGCCGAGGCAGACCAGCCCGATCACCGGCGTCATGAACATCTCCAGCGCCGGCCGCATGGAAATGAAGGTCACGGAAACGCCGGCCAGCGTGCCCAGCAAGGCCGCGCGCGGCGTGATCTTCTGGATGTACGGCGCCAGGAACCCGCCGATCATGAGAATGAAACTCTGCACGAAGACCCAGGCCAACCCGGCCTCCCAGCCCTTCACCGGGTCCTTCGTCGCCGCCGCGATCGGCAGCATGATGACGAAGCACACGATGAACATGTGCGGCACCGAAATCCCCGACGGCAGCGCGCAGACATCATTGCGCCCGGTCTTCACCGCCAGCCGCCAACCCAGCCAGGCATAGTACCCGGTGGACAGGAACATCATCAGCCCCGCCGCCGGCAGGATGCGGCCAAAGACGATCTCGTCGGGCATCTGCAGCACGAAGCGCAGCAGCGCGGTCAGCGTCAGCAGATTGACCAGGATGTTCGTGCCGAAGCCGAACAGCGCGTTCCAATCCCCCGGCGTCCAGAGCCTGGGTCCTGTGGTGACGGACATGATGCTACTCCCCCGCGTTTCCGTGCCAGTGCAGCCGCCCCACGTGCCATCACGTGCGGGCCGAACAACGCCACCACGCGCCGGGGCGCGCCGCGGCTACCCCAGTGCGGCCAGCACGGCGCCCGAAGGCGCCACCCAGCCGAAGATGCCCCCTTGCGCCTGCACCATGGCCAGCGCGGCGGCATGGAAGGCGGGGAAATAGCTGGCGCAGGCATCGGCCACGACGACGCAGCGATAGCCGCGGTCATTCGCCTCCCGCACCGTGGTGTTGACGCAGACCTCCGTGGTCACGCCGCAGACCAGCAGCACCTCGATGCCACGCGACCGCAGGATCAAATCCAGGTCGGTCGCGCAGAAGGCGCCCTTGCCGGGCTTGTCCAGCACCACCTCGCCGGGCGCCGGCGCCAATTCCGGGATGATGTCATGGCCCACCTCACCCCGGATCAGGATGCGCCCCATCGGGCCGCGGTCGCCGATCCGCATGCCCTCAGGCCCGCGCGCCCATTTTGCGGGTGGGCAATCCGCCATGTCCGGCCGGTGGCCTTCGCGCGTATGGATCACCAGCAGCCCGGCCGCCCGGGCCGCCGCCAGCACCGCCTGGCAGGGCGCCACCGCCGCGTGCAGCAAGGCAACATCATTGCCCAGCGAGGCACCGAAGCCGCCCGCTTCCAGAAAGTCCCGCTGCATGTCGATGATGACCAGCGCCGTACGGCCCGGCTCAACCGAGATGGCGTAGGGTTGGGCGTCGATCAGCATGGGCATGGCAGCGCGCCCCCGTGGTGCGGCGCCAGCCAAGCAACATCGGGGCCAGAACGAAAAAAGGCCCCCACCCTGCCAATGCAGCAGGGAGGGAGCCTTTCGATGCCTAAGTGACAGGCAGCGCGGTCAGCGCCCGGTCAGAATCCGCTCGACCAGTTGCTTGGCCGTCGGCACGAAGCCATTCGAGTAGAACGGGTCCGAGCCGAAGCGATACGCGTTGTGCCCGGCGAACATCAGGTTCTGCTCCAGCGCGCCGTCATGGCTGATGTCCTGCAAGGTCTTCTGGATGCAGAAGCTGCGCGGGTCCGCCTTGTGGCCGTTGGTGAAGTCCGGCTCGATCTGCGCCCAGTTGCTGAACCGGCAATGGCTCAGGCAGCCCATGCAGTCCACCTGATCCTTCAGGATTTCCTGCGCCTTGTCCGGCGTCACGAAGATCAGGGTATTGTCCGGCGTGCGCAGCGCCTCGACAAAGCCCTCGGCCTCGAACTGGTGGATGCGCGCCAGGTCATGCCCGGTCACCCAGACCTTCCGCTTGCGCGGGCCGACGCCGTATTCGCACACATGATCGCCGATCGGCTCGGCGGTGAAGGCCGCCTGGCGGTCGCTGCGCGCCTCCAACTCGGCCAGGAAGTCATTGCGCACGGCGCTGCTGTAGAAGCCGGTCGGGCTGAACCGCTGCAGGGATATGTCGCCTTCCTTCAGCGTCAGCAGCCGCTGCTTCCAGGCGTCCGAGATCGGGCTTTCCTGCGTCACCAGCGGTCGGGTGCCGAATTGGAAAGCAATCGGCCCCAACTCGGGGTTGTCGATCCAGTCGGCCCATTCCTCCAGCCACCAGACGCCGCCGGCCATGATGATCGGCACGTCGCCCAGGCCGAATTCGCGCATCTGCTGGCGCAGCTTCAGCACGCGGTCGAACGGCGCTTCCGGCTTCAATGGGTTTTCGCTGTTGGACAGCCCGTTATGGCCACCGGCCAGCCAGGGGTCCTCATACACCACGCCGCCCAGCCATTCCCGCGTCTTGGAATAGCTGCGCTTCCACAGCGCACCGAAGGCGCGGGCGGAGGATACGATGGGATAGTAGTGCACCCGGAACTCGCGGGCGATCTCGGACAGGCGGTAGGGCATGCCGGCACCGCAGGTGATGCCGTTGATCAGGCCCTTAGCCCCCTCCAAAATTCCTCGCGCCACGCGCTCGGCGCCGCCCATCTCCCACAGCACGTTGGCGTGGATGCGGCCCTTGCCGTCGGCCCGCTCATAGGCTTCGCGCGCCTGGGCGATGCCGCCGCGAATGCCGTAGGCAACCAGCTCTTCATGCCGCTCGCGCCGGGTCTTGCCATGGTAGATCTGGCGGATCACCTGGCCCTGCTCGTCGTAGCTGTCCGCGTTGACCGCAGAAAAAGTACCCACGCCGCCGGCGGCAGCCCAGGCGCCTGAGGACGCACCATTGGAGATGGCAACGCCCTTGCCACCCTCGACCAGCGGCAAGACGTCCACGCCGCCCATGCGGATAGCGTTGATAGCCTTCACGAACAGCGGCTCCAGTATTTCATGTCAGTCCTATGACGCAGCCGGGGCCCCCTGGGGAGCCCCGGCCACGCTATATGGTGGTGTCTTCAGAAATCGCCACGGCGCGGGCGATCACCACGGTCGCGACGGGGGCCGCGGTCGTCGCCACCTTCGCGGCGCGGCCGCTCGTCGCTCTCACCATCGGCCCGCGGGCGCTTGGCGCCAACCTGGTCGGAGATGTCGGCGCCGGTCGCCTGGTCCACCACGCGCATGGACAGCTTCACCTTGCCCCGCTCGTCGAAGCCGATGACCTTCACCTTGACCGCATCGCCCTGGGCAACGACGTCGCTGGTCTTGTTGACCCGCTCATTCGCCAGTTCGGAGATGTGGACCAGGCCGTCCTTCGCGCCGAGGAAGTTCACGAAGGCGCCGAACTCGGCGGTCTTCACGACCTTGCCATTGTAGATCTTGCCAATCTCGGCTTCGGCCGTGATCCCCTGGATCCAGTCGATCGCCTTCTGCGCCGCCTCGATGGAGGTCGCCGCCACCTTGATGGTGCCGTCATCCTCGATATCGACCTTGCAGCCCGTCACTTCGCAGATCTCGCGGATGACCTTGCCGCCCGACCCGATGACGTCGCGGATCTTGTCCTTCGGCACCTGGATCACGGTGATGCGGGGCGCGGTGGCCGCCACGTCGCCGCGCGCGCCGGTCAGCCCCTTGGCCATCTCGCCCAGGATGTGCAGCCGGCCGTCCTTGGCCTGCTCCAGCGCGATCTTCATGATCTCCGGCGTGATGCTGGTGATCTTGATGTCCATCTGCAGCGCGGTGATGCCCACCTCGGTGCCGGCCACCTTGAAGTCCATGTCGCCCAGGTGGTCTTCGTCACCCAGAATGTCGGACAGCACGGCGAAGGCGTGGTCTTCCTTGATCAGGCCCATGGCGATGCCGGCGCAGGGGCGCTTCAGCGGCGCACCCGCATCCATCAGCGACAGCGAGGTGCCGCAGACGGTCGCCATCGAGGACGAGCCGTTGCTCTCGGTGATCTCGCTGACCACGCGCATGGTGTAGGGGAAGTTCGCCTTCTCCGGCAGCAGCGGGTGGATCGCGCGCCACGCCAGCTTGCCATGGCCCACTTCGCGGCGACCCGGGCTGCCCATGCGGCCCGTCTCGTTCACGCTGTAGGGGGGGAAGTTGTAGTGCAGCATGAAGTTCTCGCGGTACTCGCCGCCCAGCGCATCGATGATCTGCTCATCCTGCCCGGTGCCCAGCGTGGCCACGCACAGCGCCTGCGTCTCGCCACGGGTGAACAGCGCCGAGCCATGCGAACGCGGCAGCACGCCAACCTCGGCGACGATCGGGCGCACGGTCTTGGTGTCGCGGCCGTCGATGCGCAGGCCGGTGTTCAGGATGTTGTTGCGGACCACGTCTGCTTCCAGCGACTTCAGCAGCCCCTTGGCGGCGGCGGCGTCGGTGCCCTCGGCCTCCAGCGCGGCGACGATGGCCTTCTTCACCACGCCCACCTTGCCCTGGCGGACCAGCTTCTGGGTCTCCTTGTAGGCTTCCGCCATGTCGGCACGGCCCAGCGCGGTGATGCGCGCCTTCAGCGCGATTTCCGCGGCGGACGGCTCGGGCAGCGCCCAGGCTTCCTTCGCGGCGTGCTCGGCCAGCTCGATGATGCCCTGGATGACCGGCTGGAACGCGGCATGGCCGAAGGTCACGGCGCCGAGCATCACTTCCTCGGTCAGCTCATGCGCTTCGGACTCGACCATCAGCACGCCTTCGGCGGTGCCGGCCAGCACCAGGTCCAGCTGGCTCTGCTTCTTCTGCGCCATCGTCGGGTTCAGCACGTACTGGCCGTCGATGAAGCCAACCCGCGCCGCGCCCACCGGGCCGAAGAACGGAATGCCGGAGAGCGTCAGCGCGGCGGAGCAGCCGACCAGCGCGACGATGTCGGGCTCATTCTCCATGTCGTGGCTCAGGACGGTGGCGATGACCTGGACCTCGTTGCGGAACCCATCCGGGAACAGCGGGCGCAGCGGCCGGTCGATCAGGCGCGAGATCAGCGTCTCGGCCTCGCTCGGGCGGCCTTCACGCTTGAAGAAGCCGCCCGGGATCTTGCCGGCGGCGAAGGCCTTTTCCTGGTAGTTCACCGTCAGCGGGAAGAAGTCCTGCCCCGGCTTCACGCCGCGGGCGCCAACCACGGTGCAGAGCACGATGGTGTCGCCCAGGCGGGCCAGCACGGCGCCGTCAGCCTGGCGGGCGATCTTGCCGGTTTCCAGGGTGAGCAGCTGACCGCCCCAGGAAATATCCTTGCGGTAGTAGTTCTCGAACATGCGTCGTCCTTCGGTGGACCCCAGGGCCATCCCCGGCGGTCCTGACCCTTCCCGCAGGTGCGGTCCGGGCGGTGGATGTGCCACGGCACGCCCCATGGCCTTACGGGGCCGGGCGCGTCATGGATGCACGTGCAGCGGAAAGCCAGGCGGTGTCCGGCGGCCCCTTGCGGGATGCTCGGCGTTTCGGGCGGCACGGGCTGGCTTTTCCTCACCAGGCAGGTCCCTGGGGCGAATCGCCGTCCCTGCCAGCGCAGGGCACCGTGTGGCCGGAAACGCCGGGGCAGGCCAGCCAGCGGAGCCTGTGGCCCCACGGCCGGCGCTGGGCGCGGCTCCGTATCTGTCAGCCCACCGCATGCGCGGCGATGGGCGCGGCGGCGCTGCCGCACGGGCCCGGCGCTGATATGGCGCCTCGGCGGCAGGAATGCCACGGAATTCTGCGAGACCGCCCGCCCGGCCAGGCAGGGCGATCCGTGCGTCAGGCAAATATTAAGAATAATGATTTGTTTTGATCCGTTTTGCAACAAAAGGCCGTTGCTCCGCGCGGGATCGATAACTAGACACTACGTATGAATACGTATTTCCCGTGCGTAGGGTCCCGGTTGCTGCCGCGCCGGTGGCTCGCCCCTCGCCTCGTCTGGGTTCTGCTTGCCCTGGCTCAACCATGCCCGGCCCAGGCCGGCGCCTGGCCGCAGCCCGAGGATGGCGGCTTCATCACCTTCCCGCTGGCGCCCTACCAGGCTCGCACCAAGGGCTTCGACCGCCGCGGCGAGCCGAGCGGCTTCGGCAGCCAGCGGTCGCTGGAATTCGGCCCCTACTGGGAACACGGCCTGTCCCGGCGCTGGACCATCGGCCTGCAGCCCCGCGTCACCGCGATCTGGATGAACGAACCGGGCAACCATAACAGCAACCACGGTCTCTCGGAGGTCCAGGCCTTTGCCCGCTACAACCTGTACCTGGCAGACCGCGACAGCGTCTCGGTCCAGGCCGGCGTCGGCATTCCCGGGGTTTCCCAGCGCGCCGACAACCCCAGCCTGGCCGAACCCAACGCCACCTACGAACTGCGCCTGCTCTACGGCCGCGGCATCCCCATCGCCCCCGGCGTCAACGGCTTCTTCGATACCCAGATAGCCTATCGCTACCGCAGCGGCCCGGCCGCGGACGTGCTGTTCCTGAAGAACACGCTGGGCGTCCGCCCGCGCGATGAATGGGCGTTCTGGGTGCAGAGCATCACCGACATCGGCCTGCGCAACGGCCGCGGCGTCGGCGCCGACTATTCGGCCCAGCGCCTGACCGCCAGCGCCGTGTGGGACGTCACCGCCCACAGCAGCCTGGAGTTCACCCTGCTGCGGGAAATGGCCACCCGGCACGTGCCACGCGGCCAGGGCGGCGTGCTGGCCTATTGGTATCGATATTGATTACAACCATGACTTGATTTATTTTTGAGAAAAAACTACATAAATGACTATTCGGCAGTGATGCCGGAACGGTGAGCGAGGCGAGGACGGCGATGCTGACGAGGATCAAGGCAACCCCGCCGGCGCTGCTGCTGACCATGCTGCTGGTCATGGCGGCGTTGCCCGGCATGGCCCGGGCCGGCGCCTGGCCCCAGCCCGAGGGCGGCGGCCAGGTGGTGCTCAACGCCCTGCCCTTCCAGACCCGGCTGCAAGGCTACAACCGCGCCGGCCAGCCTTCCGGCACCGGAACCGACCAGCGGCTGGAGACCAGCATCTACTGGGAACACGGCCTGACCGACCGCTTCACCGTGGGCATGCAGCCGCGGCTCCAGGCCATCTGGATGCACGACCAATCCGGCAGCAGCCGCAACCTGGGCATGGCCGAGGAAAAGGCCTTCGCCCGCTACACCCTGTGGCGCGGCGACTGGAACGTCGTCTCCGTGCAGGGCCAGGTCGGCATCCCCGGCCTGGCGCAGAACCGCTTGCCCCGGCTGGCCGAACCCAATGCCAGCTACGAAATCCGCGCCATGTACGGCCATGCCTTCGAACTGCCGGCCGGCCTGTCCGGCTTCTTCGACCTGCAGGCCGCCTTCAACTACCGCGCCGGCTCCCCGGCGGATGAGATGACCTACAAGGTCACCGGCGGCATCCGGGTGGCACCGGGCTGGCTGGTCATGGGCCAGACCGTCTCCACCATCGGGCTGCGCAACGCCCGCGGCACCGGCCCGGACTATTCCATCCACCGCGCCCTGCTGTCCCTGGTGGTGGACCTGGCCCCGCAATGGCAGATTGAGGTCGGCTACCTCAGGGAACTCGGTGGCCGCCGCGCGGCGCTCGGCCAGGGCGTGCTCGGCGCCCTGTGGTACCGCTACTGACCAATCCGCGCGTCACTGCCGCGCCCATGAACCCAGCCGCGGCGCGGGAAGGAGATGTGCGCAGTGCCGAAGCCGCCCCACGACAGCCGAGGCGCCGTGCCTGAGGGCGGTTTCAACGC
This sequence comes from Acetobacteraceae bacterium, assembly GCA_947371015.1. Classification (GTDB taxonomy): domain Bacteria; phylum Pseudomonadota; class Alphaproteobacteria; order Acetobacterales; family Acetobacteraceae; genus CAIMOR01. The sequence continues at coordinate 31,225 of CANBNK010000041.1, forward strand.
CCTGGTGCCCGAGCTTGATGTGTCCGACCTGGCGGTAAGCCTGCGTTTCTGGTGCGACCTGCTCGGCTTCACGATAGCCTATGACAGGCCGGCATCCCGCTTCGCCTACCTCACCCGAGGCCCCATCCAGGTCATGCTGTGCGAACGCAACGGCAACTGGCAGGTTGGCGACCTTGCCCGGCCCTTCGGGCGGGGCATCAATTTCCAGCTGATGGTCGGCGCCTTATCCCCCATCCTCGAAGCGCTCGAAGCCGCTGGCTGGCCGCTGTTCAGGGCGCCGGCGGAAGCGTGGTATCGGACCGGAGACCGCGAAGGCGGCCAAAGGGAGTTCCTGGTCCAGGACCCCGACGGCTACCTGTTGCGCTTCGCCCAGGTGATCGGGACGCGTCCTTGGAACGGGATGCCTTGAGGCGGAGGCGCCGAAAGCGCTGAAGCCCGCGATCTGCAAAAAGCTGGAGCGTGCTGCGTGAGCGCAAGCGAACGCCGCATGCGTGAGCCTGATCGGCTAAGGTGGAAGCGCCGCAAGCGGTGAATCAGTCTCTCCATGACGGTCTAGCCCTGCCATGCAGCTACCGGCGCGGCGGCCCCGACAAAACCGGACCGGTCACGACACCCCTTGGTAACGGCTCCCGCCTAGAAATCCCCCTGGCAATGGCAGCAGAAGGGGGGCGTCGGGGATGTCCCGGACGGGCAGGCGGGCAAGTCTGGGTGTGGCAGGGGTGGCGGCAACGCTGCTGGCGTCTGCGCATGCCCGCGCCGCGCCCTGGGTCCAGCAGGAAGGCCATGGCATCGTCATCCTCCAGACCACGCCCTACACCGCGGGTACCCGCGGCTTCGACACGCTGGGCCGGGCCAATGGCAATGGCAGCTTCGGCCGGGTGGAACTCGCCTCGCCCTACTGGGAACACGGGCTGACCAGCCGCTGGACCGTCGGGCTGCAACCCCGGCTGCAAGCCGCCTGGCTGACCGAGAACGGCCGCACCAGCACCAATGTCGGCCTGGCCGACCTCAGCGCCTTCGCCCGCTACATGGTCTATCAGGGCCGGCTGGACGTGGTCTCGGTGCAGGGCATGCTGGCCACGCCGGGCGTCGATGGCGCCGGCAGCACGCCCCGTGTCGCCGAGCCCAACATGGGCGTCGAGATCCGCGGCCTCTACGGCATCGGCACCCAGCTGCCCTGGGCCATGACCGGCTTCGCCACCGCCGAACTCGCCTTCCGTGGCCGCATTGGCAATGCGGCGGACGAGGTGCGGGTGGATGTCGGCTTCGGCCTGCGCCCCCGGCCGCACTGGCTGCTGATGCTGCAGGGCTTCAGCAACATCGGCCTGCGCAACAACACCCCGGGCGGCGCCGACTACGCCGTCTCCAAGCTGCAAGCCACCGCGATCTATGAGTTCGACCCCACCTGGGCGCTGCAACTGGGCTACATCCGCGACGTCGCCGGCCGCCGCGTGCCGCTGGGCCAGGGCGCCGTGCTGGCGCTGTGGTACCGGTATTGAGGCCGCTGCCCTGATCCATGCCCTGCGGCGCCCCTGATTCACGTCCTGCGGCGACCACGCCTCGGACGACCAAGCCCGGACCACCACCCCTTGCCGCTACCGCCGCCAGCCGGCATCTTCGGCGCAATGCGCCTATTGCACACCGCCGACTGGCACCTCGGCCGCACCCTGGGCGGCCATTCCCTGCACCAGGACCAGGAATTCCTGTTGGCGGGCCAGTTCCTGGCGATGGTCCGCGACACCAGGCCGGACGCCGTCCTCATCGCCGGCGACATTTTTGACCGGGCCGTCCCCCCGGCCGACGCCGTGGAACTGCTGGACGAAATCCTCCACCGCCTGATCATCGGCCTCGGCGTCCCGGTCGTCCTGATCCCCGGCAACCACGACGACGCCCGCCGCCTGTCCTTCGGCGCCCGGCTGCTGGCCGGCGGTGGCTTGCACATCGCCGACAGCCCACTGGGTCGCGCCTGGGAATTCGCGGATGCGCACGGCCCCATCAGCATCGTCGGCGCCGGCTACGCCTCCCCCCTGCTGCTGGCGCAAAAGCTGCCCGCCGCCAACGCCGCCGCCGACCACGCCACACCCCGCGTGGTCGCTGACCACTCCACCCCCCGCGTGGTCGCTGACCACGCCACCCCCCGCGTGGTCGCTGACCACGACGCCGGCATGGCGCTCCTGGCCCCCATGCTCCACGCGCTCTGCCCGCCCGGCCAACGCCGCGTCCTCGTCGCCCACGCCTTCGTCGCCGGCGGCACCGAGACCGAAAGCGAACGCGGCCTCTCCGTCGGCGGCACTGGCCAGATCAGCGCCGCGCGCTTCGCCGGCTTCCAGTACGTCGCCCTCGGCCACCTGCACCGCCCGCAATCGCTCGCCGAGGGCCGCCTCCGCTACTCCGGCTCGCCGCTCGCCTATTCCACCAGCGAAGCCGACCAGCAAAAATCCGTCACGCTGGTCGAGATCGATGCCCAAGGCGCCATCCGCACGGAAGAACTGCCGCTGACCCCCCGCTACCCGCTGCGCATTGTCAGCGGTGATTTCCAGACGCTGCTGGCCGCAACCAGCCAGGACTACCTGAGCCTCGAACTGACCGACCTCCTGCCCATCGCCGAGGCCCAGCGCCGCCTGGCGGAGCGCTACCCCCGCATCATCGGCCTGCGCTGGGTCGCCGAGGCCCTGCCCCCCTCCGCCACCGCGCTGACCGCCGCCGCCCGCGCCGCCAGCCCGCTGGACCAATTCGAGGCCTTCCACCAGGCCATGCGCAACGCGCCCTTACCGCCCGAGGCCCGCCCCGTCGTCATCGCCGCCTTGACCGCCGCTGAGCAGCCCTGATGCGCCCGCTCAAGCTGACCATGGAGGGCTTCGGCCCCTACGCCGCCCGCCAGGAACTGGACTTCGCCGACCTCGCCCCGCACCGCCTGTTCCTGATCTGCGGCCCCACCGGCGCCGGCAAAACCACGCTGCTGGACGCCATCTGCTTCGCGCTGTTCGGCGAAAGCAGCGGCGCCGAGCGCCAGGCCACCCACCTGCGGAGCCTGCACGCCGACCCCAGCACCCCCACCGAAGTCACCCTGGAATTCCAGGCCGCCGGCCAGACCTGGCTGATCCAGCGCCGCCCCGCCTGGGACCGCCCGAAGCAGCGCGGCACCGGCACCACGGCCGAGCGCGGCAAGCAAGCCCTGTGGCAGCCCGGCGCCACGCCGATCGAGCGCGAGGCCGAGGTCGCCGCCCGCATCGCCGAGCTGCTCGGCCTCAACGCCGCCGAGTTCCGCCAGGTCGTCCTCCTGCCGCAGGGCCGCTTCCGCGAGCTGCTGGTGGCCAAGCCGGAGGCCCGCCAGGACATCCTCCGCACCCTGTTCCGCACCGCCTTCTACGAACGCGTGCAACGGGCGCTGAAGGAGGACGCCAACGCCGCCCGCCAGG
>CANBNK010000042.1 GCA_947371015.1 Acetobacteraceae bacterium
GCCGGCGTGGCCTGGCGCTGCCGGCCAAGGGCGGCACGCTGCACCTGCCGCAAGGCTGCACCGACCTCTGGCTGCGCACCAATCCGGGCGGCGCGGCGCTGTTGCGCGCGGCGGTGCCAGCGGGGGCGCAAGGTGCGGAATCGCATGGCGGGGAGTTGGTGCGCCTGGCCTTGGCACCCGGCACCGCCAGCCTGCTGCTGGCCGACGCGCCCGGCCTGCTGCTGCGGGCGGCGCGGTGCGGCCTGCCGCCGGGTTGATCCGGCGCAAGGACCTTTGGCGCCCCCGGGCGTTGCATGCGCTGGCCCTTCAACCACGGCCGGGAGCACCGCCATGAACCACCACCATCGCAAGGTCCTGCATTCGCTGTTCGCCCATCCGGTCAGTAGCAACCTGGACCCCAAGCAGGTCCATGCCGCGCTCGGCGAGATCGGCGCCGAGGTCAGCCACGGCGGCCACGGCCAGGTGGTGGTGAAGCTGAATGGCCATAGCCACGGCTTCCACGACAGCCACCACAGCCTCTCCAAGGAGGAAGTCGGCGCGCTGCGGAAGTTCCTGGAAAGCGCGGGGGTGGACCCGGCGCGCGACTTCCCGCTGTAGCGGTGATGGCAAGAGCGGGCCGCTGTAGCGGCCCCGGTAACAGCGGGGTTGCGTCGGATGGGCCGGCGCGGCCAAGCTGCGCCCCATTGCTGAACGAAGCCTCTGGGGGTCTCATGTCCATTACTCGTCGCGCGGCGCTGCTTGCCGCCGCTGGTGCGCTGGCCGCGCCGAACCTGGCCACGGCGCAGGCGCGCTGGCAGATGGCGGTGCCCTACCCGGACGGCAACTTCCACACCCGCAATATCCGCGAATGGCTGGCCGAGCTGGATGCCAGCAGCAACGGGCGGCTCAACGTGCAACTGCACAGCAATGGCAGCCTGCTGGGCATGCCCGCCATCAAGCGCGGGGTGCAGCAGGGCCAGGTGCAGATGGGCGAGATTCTGCTGACCGCCTATTCCAACGAAGAACCGATGTTCGACGCCGACGCCATCCCCTTCCTGGTGGATGACTTCGCCGGCGCCAAGCGGCTGGCGGATCTGCAGAAGCCCTATATCGAAGCGCGGCTGGCGCGGCAGGGGCTGATGCTGCTGTTTTCCGTGGCCTGGCCGGCGGCCGGTTTCTACACCAATGCGCCGCTGGACAGCATGGACGTGCTGAAGGGCAGCCGCTTCCGCACCTACAGCCCGATGACCAACCGCTTCGCCACGCTGGTGAATGCGACGCCGACGCTGGTGCAGGTGGCGGAACTGGCGCAGGCCTTCGCCACCGGCGTGGTGCAGGTGCAGGTGACGTCGGCCCAGACCGGCGTGGACACCAGCGCCTGGGACTATTGCCGCGTTTTCACCCCCACCGGCTTCACCATGACGAAGAACGCGGTGTTCGTCTCTCGCCGTGCGTTCCAGGCGTTGAGCCCGGAAGACCAGGCGCTGATGCGCTCCACCGCGGCGCGGGCCGAGGAGCGCGGCTATCGCTACGCCGAGGAAAGCGACAAGGCCGCCGTGGCGCGGTTGGCCGAGAAGGGCATGGCGATCGGCCGGATCGCACCGCCGGTGATGGAGGAGTTGAAGAAGATCAGCGCCACCATGGCCGCCGAGTGGGTCGAGAAGACCGGCGAGGATGGCCGCAAGCTGCTGGCGGCGTATCGCGCCTCCGCCTGATGGGGCCGCGCCGGCGCTTGATGCCCAAAGGGCCATGCCGGCTGGCCGGCTGAACCGGCCGGGGGCGCTTCGGCGCCCTCGCGGTGCCGGGCTGCCGCGTGGCTGGGCGGTTGCGGGCCGCGCTGCCTTGCGCGGCGGCAGGCGCGGGCCGCGGACGCCACCCGTGCCTGCCGGCCCCCTTGCGCGCCACGAAGCGGGCGGCGCATGGTTTGCTGCAATAAACCTGACCTTTCGGGGGCTTTCCCATGACGACCACTCGCCGCACCCTGTTCGCGGCAGCCGCCGGGCTGCCATTCGCCGCAACCGCCCAGGCCCAGGGGCCGGCAGGCGCGCGCTGGCAATTCGCCACGCCCTACCAGGACACCAACTTCCATACCCGCAACAACCGGCTGTTCGTCGAGGAGCTGGAGAAGGCGACGGGCGGGCGCATCGGCGTGCAGCTGCACACCAACCAGTCGCTGCTGCCGCAGCCGCAGATCAAGCGCGGCGTGCAGTCCGGCCAGGTGCAACTGGGCGAGATCCTGCTCAGTGCCTATGGCAACGAAGACCCGATGTTCGAAGTGGACGGCATTCCGCAGCTGGTCACCAGCTTCGCCGAGGCGCGCAAGCTGCTGGAACTGGCCCGCCCGTTCATTGAAGCCCGCTTCGCCCGCCAGGGCATGACAGTGCTGTACCACGTGCCCTGGCCGCCCAGCGGCTTCTACACCAACACCCCGGTGCCGACGCTGGAGGCGCTGCGCGGCAACAAGATGCGCACCTTCAACGTGCTGACCAACCGCTTCGCCACGCTGATCGGCGCGACGCCGACGCTGGTGCAGGCGGCCGAGATTCCGCAGGCCTTCGCCACCGGCGTGGTGAACTCCATGGTGACGTCAGCCGCGACCGGCGTGGACACCCAGGCCTGGGACTACGCCAAGTACTTCACGCCCATCGGCTTCACCTTCACCCGCAACTGCGTTTTTGCCAGCCGGCGTGCGGTGGAAGCGCTTTCCGAGCGGGATCGCCAGACGCTGCGCGAAGTGGCCAATGCGGCCGAGAATCGCGGTTGGGAAGCCAGCCAGAAGGCCAAGGTGGACCAGGAAGCCATGCTGGCCAGCAAGGGTATGCAGGTGATGCAGCCGAGCAAGGAACTGCTGGACGGCATGGCCGCCGTCGGTCGCACCATGGCCGACGAATGGCTGGCCAAGGCCGGGCCGGACGGCAAGACCCTCCTCGACGCCTACCGGGCCTGAGCGGGTGCGGCGCTTCCTCGACGGCGTCTATGCGCTGAGTGCGGGCCTGGCGGCGCTGTCGCTGCTGGGGATCTTCCTGGTGATGATGGCGCAGGTGGCGCTGCGCGAGATGAACCGGCAACTGCCGGGCGCGGACGACATCAGCGCCTATCTGTGCGTGGCGACGACCTTCTTCGCGCTGGCGGCGACGTTCAAGCGCGGCGAACTGATCCGCGTCGGCATGGTGATCGACCGGCTGTCGCCGGCGGTGCGCCGGGTGCAGGAGCTGTTCGTGCTGGCGGTGGCCGCGACCATCCTGAGCTACGTGGTCTGGTGGACCACGCAGGACATGCTGTTCAGCCTGGAGATCGAGGAAGTGGCGCAGGGCACCGTGCCCTTTCCGCTATGGGTGCCGAAGATCGCGGTGCCCGCCGGCAGCGGCCTGCTGCTGGTGGCGATTCTGGATGAGTTCTTCACCGTGCTGGGCGGCCGCAAGCCGGGCTACGTGACCGCGGCCGAGGAACGTGCCGCGGCCGGCGACTTCTCGGCGGAGGTATAGGGCTTTGGAACTGCTGGAACTGGCCCTTGGCCTGCTGATTCTGCTGTGCTTGCTGCTGGGCACGGGTTTGTGGATCGCGATGTCGCTGGCCTTCGTCGGCTGGGTGGCGATGACCTATACCGGCCAGCCGGCCGGGCAGTACCTGGCCAGCGCCTTCTGGGAAGCGACGGGCAGCTGGACGCTGGCGGCGCTGCCGATGTTCGTCTGGATGGGCGAGATCCTGTTCCGAACCAAGCTCAGCGAGGAATTGTTCAACGGCCTGGCGCCGTGGGTGCGGCGCATCCCCGGCCGGTTGCTGCATGTGAACATTCTGGCCTGCGGCATCTTCGGGTCGGTTTCGGGTTCTTCTGCCGCCACCTGCGCCACGGTCAGCAAGATCGCGCTGCCGGAGCTCAAGCGGCGCGGCTACGATGAAAACATCGCCATCGGCTCGCTGGCCACCTCGGGCACGCTGGGCATCTTGATCCCGCCCTCGATCATCATGGTGGTCTATGCCGTGGCGGCGGAGGTCAGCATTGTCCGCGTGTTCATCGCGGGCTGCCTGCCGGGGCTGATCGTTATGTCGCTGTTCAGCCTGTACATCATCATTTGGGCACTGCTGAACCCGAGCAAGCAGCCGCCGATGGAACCGCGGATGAGCTTCTGGGAGAAGCTGAAGGCCTCGGCCCAGCTGATCCCCTGCGCCATCCTGATCATCGCGGTCATCGGCACCATGTTCATTGGCTGGGCCACAGCGACGGAAGCCGCGGCCTTCGGCGTGCTGGGCAGCCTGATCCTGGCGGCGGTGACGGGCACGCTGACCTGGACCAGCTTTGTCGAGAGCCTGAAGGGCGCGACGCGGCTGTCCTGCATGATCATGTTCATTCTGGCCGGCGCCGCCTTCCTGACCAAGTCCATGGCGCTGACCGGCATTCCCTCGGCGCTGGCGGAGGGCGTGGCCTATCTGCAACTCGGCCCCTATGGGCTGATCGCGGTGCTGACCGTGGTCTATGTCATCCTGGGCACCGCGCTGGATGGCGTCTCGATGATCGTGCTGACGACCTCGATCGTCATTCCGCTGGTGCAGAAGGCGGGGTTCGACCTGGTGTGGTTCGGCATCTTCATCGTGCTGCTGGTGGAGATTGCCGAGATCACGCCGCCGGTGGGGTTCAACCTGTTTGTCATGCAGACGATGACAGGCAAGGAACAGACCGAGGTGGCCAAGGCCAGCATGCCGTTCTTCCTGATGCTGGTGGTCACGGTGGTGCTGATCACGGTCTTCCCGCAAACCTTGGTGACGGATTTGCCGGACTGGCTGCTGCGGCGGTAGCGCCGCACTTCCCCCAGCGGAGGGGGAAGTGCGGCATGCCGTATCAGGGGCGGCCGCGGCCCAGGCCGCCGGCACCACGGCCGGCGTCACCGCGCAGGGACGCATCATCCCCCGGCTGCATGCCTGGCGCGATGGGCGGTGAGTTGGTCGCCGGGCTGCCAGTGGCACTGGTCGGCACGCCGCTGCCGCTGCCGCTGCCGCTGCCGCTGCCGCTGCGCGACATGTTGTTGGGGCTGCAGGCGGCAACGGTAGCGGTGACGGCCAGCAAACCCATCATGAGCCGAATCATTGCTTCTTCCTTCATATGTATATGGTGCAGAACTGCACCAGTATTTGCCGAAACGCGGGCGGCCCATTTCGGTTGCGCTGGCAATGGCACCGGCCAGACCGGCGGCCTGCTGATCTGATGGATGACCTGCCGCGGCGGTGGCGCCATGCCCTGTCGCCGAAACGCAGGGGTGGTGGGGGAAGCAGCGAATCTGGCTGCCGGGGCCACGGCTCCTGCCGCTGATCTCGGGGCTCATGCCGGGAGCAATGCCGCCGCCGGTGCGTTCAGGGGTGCCGCAGGTCGCCGGGGTCGGCACGAGGGCAGACATGCCAACCGTCTGCCGGATCAGGTCGCTCAGCCTCGGCTGCCGGGCACCATGCGCCAACCTGTCCGGAGCCTGTGCCGGCCGGCAGCTGAGCGGGCCGATGGCCGGGCGCGGAACTTTCCGCTAGCCTCCTCGCCATGTTGAGCCGTTTCCTTGCTTTCCTGCGGACCTGGGTCCTGGGCGCCATGGTGGTGGCGGCGGGCTGCGCGCTGGCGTGGTTCTTCGTGGCCCCGGCGCCGCCGGATGTGGTGCGTATCGCCACCGGGCCGGAAGGCAGCGCCTACCGCGACGTGGCCGAGGCCTGGGCCGCGGCGCTGGCGCGCGAAGGCGTGGCGGTGTCGTTGCGGCCGACCGATGGCGCGGTGGAGAACCTGGCGCTGCTGCGCGACCGGGAGGTTGACCTGGCGCCGGTGCAGGGCGGGCTGGTGCTGCCGGGCCGGGATGGCGGGTTGGCCAGCCTGGGCGGCATCTTCAACGAACCGGCCTGGGTTTTCGTGCGGCGGGGTGGCGGGCTGCGCAACCCGATGCAGGTGGCCGGCCACAAGGTGGCGCTGGGGCCCGAAGGCAGCGGCACCCGCGCCCTGGCCCTGGCATTGCTGGCGGCCAACGGCGTGGTGCCCGGCAGCTATCAGGACCTGCCCTTGGCCGGCCTGGCCGCGGCCGAGGCGCTGCTGGCCGGGGAGGTGGATGTCGCCTTCTTCGTGGCGACTCGCCCCGGGCCGGCGATATCCCTGCTGCTGCGCGACCCCGCGCGGGCCGAGCTGGTCAACTTCAGCACCCGGGCGGCGGCCTATGCGGTGCGCCTGCCCTTCCTGAGCCCGGTGGTGCTGCCGCGCGGTGGCTTTTCCCTGGCCGAGGACCTGCCGGCCCAGCCCGCGACGATGCTTGCGGCCCAGGCCTTCCTGGCGGCGCGGGAGGACATCAACCCGCAGCTGGCGGCGCTGCTGGTGCGGGTGCTGCAGGCGACGCATCGCGGCCGCCAGCTATTCGCCGCGGAGGGCAGCTTCCCGACCGCGCTGAACCAGGACCTGCCGCTGCCGCCGGCGGCGCGCCAGGCCTATGAGCACGGGCCTTCCCAGTTGCATCAGTGGTTGGATTTCCGCTGGGCGGTGGCGGTGGAGCGGCTATGGGTCTTCGCCATTCCGCTGGTGACGCTGCTGCTGCCGCTCCTGCGCTTCGCACCGCCGGTCTATGCCTGGCAGATGCGCATGCGGGTCTGGCGTGGCTATGACCGGCTGCGGCGGATCGAGCGGGCGGCGCAGGGCTATGCCGATGCCGCGGCCCGCGCGGCGCTGCTGGAGCAATTGGCGACGCTGGAGACCCAGGTCTCGCGCATGGGGGTGCCGGCTGGCTATGCTGCGCTGCTCTATGCCATGCGGCGGGATATCGACTATGTCCGCCAGAACCTGGCCAAGCCCTGAGGAGAGTAGCGACATGTCCTATCTGCGTGAGCCCGCCTGGATCACCGAGTTCAAGGCCTTCCTGTTGCGCGGTAGCGTGGTGGACCTGGCGGTCGGCCTGGTGGTGGGCGCCGCCTTCACCGCCATCGTCTCCTCCGCGGTGGAGGATTTGCTGAACCCGATCATCGGCCTGCTGACCGGCGGGGTGGATTTCTCCAACCAGTTCGCGGTGCTGGCCGGGGAGCGCAAGGAGACACTGGCGGCCACCCGGCAGGCTGGGGCGGCGGTGCTGGCCTGGGGCAACTTCATCAACGCCATCATCAAGTTCGTCATCGTCAGCTTCGCGGTGTTCTGGGTGGTGAAGGCGCTGAGCCGGATGAAGCTGAAGGAACTGGGCAAGGCCTCGGTCGCGCCGGCCGGCCCCTCCGCCAGCGAGCAACTGCTGGCCGAGATCCGCGACGAGCTGAAGGCGCAGCGCAGCGCCTGAGTTCGGTTGCGCCTGAGTTCGGTTGCGCCTGAGTTCGTTTGCGCCTGAGTTCGTTTGCGCCTGCGCGGCTGCGGCGGCAACGCCGTATGCCGCGCGGGTCCGGTTATTCGCCCGGCGAGTTGGTCCCCCGCCACGCCCGGCGCGGGGTCAGTCCACCGTCGCGCCGGAAGCGCGGACCAGCGGCGCCCAGATCGCCACCTGGCGTTCCAGGAAGCGGTCCATCGCCGGGCCGTCCATCGGCGCGGCATTGCGGAAACCGGTCTGGGTGATGCGCGCCCGCACCGTCGGCTGCGCCATGGCGGCGGCGAAGGCAGCGCGCAGTCGGGCCAGTGCTTCGGGCGGCGTCTCCTTCGGGGCCGCGACGCCATAGAATGGGTCCATCTCCGTGAAATCGCCCAGGCCCAGGCTGGCCAGGGTGGGCACCTCCGGCATCGCGGCATCCGCCTGCGGGCCGCTGACGCCCAGGCTGCGGAGCCGGCCTTCACGCCATAGCCCGAGGATCGGCGGCGTGGTGGAGAAACCGAACTCGATCTCGTTCGACACCAGCGCAGTGATGCCCTCCGGCGGGCCACGATAGGGCACGTGGTCGGCACGGATGCCGGTGGCCTGCACCAGCAGCACGCCCGAGAGATGCTGCGACGAGCCGCTGCCGGGCGAGAAGTAGCGCAACTGCGGCTTGCTGGCGTCCTTGCCGTGAGCCACCAGCTCTGCCAGCGAGCGGAACGGCGAGGCCGCCGGCACCATCAGCGCGTTCTGCGCGAAGCACTGGATGCCCACGGGCGCGAAGTCCCGCCAGGGGTCGAAGGGCAGGTTGCGATACAGCGCCCGGTTCACCGCCACGGTGGAGGTGACCATCAGGATCATGGTGTAGCCATCCGGCCGGCTGCGCGCGACGGCGCCGGTGCCGACCGAGCCACCCGCGCCGGCGCGATTTTCCACCGCGACAGCATGGCCGAGCTGTTCGCCCATGGCCTGCGCGACGATGCGCCCGGCGATATCGGTGGCGCTGCCGGCGGTGAAGGGCACCACCAGGGTGAGCGGGCGGCTGGGGAAGGGGTCCTGCGCCAGAGCCGGGGTGGCCAGCGCCAATGGCGCGGCGAGCAGGTGGCGGCGTCGCATGGTCATTTCCCCTTGGTCTGGCGTCGCGCCAGCGGCGCGCGTTTAGGTCGCGCCAGCGGCGCGCGTGTCAGAAGTCGCGCCATTGGAGCGCGTGGTCGCAACCGCGCCAGTGGCGCGCGCGCCGTCAGCCGCGCCGGATGCGCGCTAGTCAACGGTCGCGCCGGAAGCGCGGACCAGGCCGGCCCAGAACGCCACCTGGCGGTCGATGAAGCCTTCCATCGCCGCGCCATCCATCGCCGCGGTCGGGTAGAAGCCGGCATCGGCCAGGCGCTGGGCGAAGGCCGGTTCATCCAGCGCGGCGCGGAAGGCCTGGCGCAGCACCGCCAGCGCTGCCGGCGGCGTACCGGCCGGCGCCGCGATGCCGTACCAGACATTGGTTTCCTCGAAGCCCGGCAGCCCCAGCGCGGCGAAGGGCTTCACCTCGGGCAGTGTCGGCGGGCTGGCGGTGCCGGTCACGCCCAGCACCCGCAGCCGGCCTTCACGCACCAGCGGCACGGTTGAGGGCACGGCGGCGAAGCCCCATTCGATCTCGTTGGCCAGCAGCGCGGTCAGGCCCTCGGCCGGGCCACGGTACGGGATGTGCTCGGCGCGGATGCCGGTGGCGTTGACCACCTGTACCGCCGAGAGGTGCTGCGTGGTGCCGTTGCCCGGGGAGAAGTAGCGTAGCGGTGGCCGTGCAGCGTCGCGCCCGGCGGCGATGAGCTCCGCCATGCTGCGGAACGGCGAGGTGCCCGGCACCACCAGCGCATTCGGCGTGGAGGCGGCGATGACCACCGGCGCCAGGTCGCGCTGCGGGTCGTAGGCCAGGTTGCGGAACAGCGCGCGGTTGATCGGGATGGTCGAGGCGCTGACGAAGGCCAGCGTCAGTCCATCCGGCTTGCTGCGCGCCACCTGCTGGATGCCCAGGCTGCCGCCCGCGCCGGGGCGGTTTTCCACCGTGACGGTCTGGCGCAGCGGGCCGCTGGCGGCATTGGCCAGCAGCCGGCCGAGCAGGTCATTCACCGACCCGGCGCTGAACGGCACCACCAGCAGCAGCGGCCGGTCGGGAAAGCCCGGCTGCGCCTTGGCTGCGCTGGCAAGGAACGGTGCGGCGAGCAGGAACCTACGATGCATCAGAAAGCTACCCTCCAAGGGTTCAACCCCAGACCTGGCCGTAAACCCTGAGCCAATTTCCCCCCAGGAGCTTTCGCACATCCTCGGCCGAAAAGCCGCGCCGCAGCAAGCCCGGCACGACAGCGCCAAAGGTCTTCGGGGTCTCGATGCCGGCGGGATAGACATAGGGCGGCGGCGGATAGGTCTTCGGCTGCCAGATGCCGCGCGCCAGGCGGATGTCGTACAGCCGCTTCGCCTCGGTGAGGTCGGCGACGCCTTCCATGCCCTCGTAGTAGTCCACGCCGATGCCGACGTGGTCGATGCCGACCAGGTCGGCGATGTAGGCGATGTGGTCGATATAGGCGTCCAGCGTCGGCCGCTGGTCCCGCCCGATGAAGTAGGGGTAGCCACAGGCGCCCATGACCCCGCCGCTGCCGGCGATGGCTTTTATGAGTTCATCGGCGACGTTGCGGTCGCACTCGAACACGCCCTTGGGGTTGCCGTGGCTGACGATGACGGGGGCGCTGCTGTGCGCCACCGCGTCCATGCTGGTGCGGTGCCCGGTATGGGCGCAATCCACGATGATGCGCGCTTCGTTCAGCTTGCGAACTACGCGGCGGCCGAAGGTTGAAAGGCCGCCATCGCTGGCTTCCTCGGCACCGTCGCCGACGCGGTTCTTCACGTTATAGCAAAGCTGCACCACGCGGACGCCGAGCACGGCGTAGGCCTCCACCAGGTCCAGGTCGTCCTCGATCGGGTCGGTGCCCTGGAAGTGGAAGATCAGCCCGAGTTCGCCGGCGGCCTTGGCGGCGGGGATGTCGGCGGCCTTCAGGACGTGGCGCAGCTTGCCGTGTTCGCGGATGAAGCGGTGCCAGCCGCCCAGCGTGCGCAGGGTGGTCTCGGCGTTGTCGGTGCCGCCTACGGTGGGGGCCGCGGCGGTGATGCCGCCTTGCAGGAACCAATCCACGAAGGGGCGGGTGCGCAGCAACGGGCAGCAGGCGTCTATGCTGATGGCGTCGCGGTAGAGGTTACTCGCCTCGGTCGTGGTCATCGCGCTCGCTTCCCCGCATGTGGCGAAGCCAATGCTGGCGGAAGCCGCATGGCGCGGCAACTGCGGGCTTGCAGCGCACCCTCGGGCCATTTCGCAATGCAGCATTCACCGAGGAGAGCGCGCATGACCTCCGAGCAGGTGACGCTGGTGCAGGACAGCTTCAAGCTGGTGCTGCCGATCAAGACGCAGGCGGCGGCGTTGTTCTGTGGCCGGCTGTTCGAGATAGACCCGACCACCAGGCCGCTGTTCACCAATACGGACATGACGGCGCAGGGCGGCAAGCTGATGGCCGCCATCGCCATGGTGGTGAACAACCTGGCCAACCCGGCGGCGATCCTGCCGGTGGCGAAGGAAATGGCGCAGCGCCATTTCGGCTATGGCGTGGCCAGGGCGCAGTACGACAGGATCAGCGTGGCACTGCTGTGGACGCTTGGCCAGGGGCTGGGCGCCGCCTTCACGCCCGAGGTCGCGGCGGCCTGGGGCGCTGCCTACAGCCTGTTGGCCGGGGTGATGGTCAGCGACGCCTACGCCTGATCAGCCGCGAAAGCCGGCCAGGGCGAACAGCAGCAGCAGAAAGCCGATGAAGCCGGCACCCTGGGCCAGGTAGCTGGCCAGGCTCTGCGGCTTCTCTTCGGTGCGGCGGTATTGGGTGGCGGACATGTTGTGGCTCCGTGCTTGAGGGTCGGGCCACCCTCTGCACGGGCCGTGCCTGCAAAACGCGAGGCTCGAGCATGATCGCTTCTGAGTGAAGCGCTCACTCTCTGGCCTTGTTGTTTGAGAGACTGATTCACGGCTTACGCCAATGTCGCCTAAGCCGATCAGGCTCTATGGGCGGGCCGCAACGATCAGCCGGCGCATTTCGGCGATGGTGGCCGGCAGCCCGGTGAAGACGCTCTGCGAGATCAGGAAGTGGCCGATGCTGACCTCCTCGATCTCCGGCATGGCGGCGATGGCGCCGACGGTGTCGAAGGCCAGGCCGTGGCCGGCATGGCAATGCAGCCCGGCGGCGCGGGCTGCCTTGGCGCCCAGGGCGAGGCGGGCCAGCAGGGCAGGGCGCTCGGCCGGGGCGGCATCGGCATAGGCGCCGGTGTGGAGTTCGATGGCCTGGGCGCCCAGGCTGGCGCAGGCTTCTATCTGTGCCGCATCGGCTTCGACGAAGACCGAGACCTCGATTCCCGCCCCGGCCATGCGCTGGATGGACTGGCCGAGGAAGCCGCCGGCGCGCAGCACGTCCAGCCCGCCTTCCGTGGTCAGCTCCTGCCGCTTTTCCGGCACGATGCAGCAGGCTTCCGGCTTCAGCGCCAGGGCGAAGGCGACCATCTCCTCGGTCGCCGCCATCTCGAAGTTCAGCCGCGTCGGCACTTCGGCGCGCACGCCCAGCACGTCGGCGTCGCGCACATGCCGGCGGTCTTCGCGCAGGTGCATGGTGATGCCATCCGCGCCGGAGGCCATGCAGAGCCGGGCCGCCTCCACCGGGCTGGGGAACTGGCCACCGCGGGCGTTCCGCAGCGTGGCGACGTGGTCGATGTTCACCGAGAGGCGCATGGGTGGTCTCCTGGCCGACCGATTCAGACCTTCGCGCCCTGCGGCGCTGCGGTCATCGGGCGGCGATGTCCTGCGATTTGGGCTGCCAGGCGAAGGGCGGCGATCAGGCTGGCGGGGTCGGCAGTGCCGGCGCCGGCGATATCCAGCGCGGTGCCGTGGTCCGGGCTGGTGCGGACGATGGACAGGCCGAGCGTCACGTTCACCCCGCCATTCATGTCCAGCGTCTTGATCGGGATCAGCGCCTGGTCGTGGTACAGGCAGATCGCCACGTCATAGCCCGGCCTGGCGCCGGCGGTGAACATGGTGTCCGGCGGCATCGGGCCGCGGGCGTCGATGCCCATGGCGCGCAGCTGGGCGATGGCGGGGGCGACGATGTCGATATCTTCACGCCCTAGGCTGCCGCCCTCACCGGCATGCGGGTTCAGCCCGGCCACCGCCAGGCGCGGGTTGGCGATGCCGAAATCCTGCCGCAGGCCGGCGGCGGTCAAGGCGGCGATCTCCACGATCAACTCCGGCGTCAGTCGGGCGATGGCGCTGCGCAGCGATTCGTGGATGGTCACGGGCACCACGCGCAGCTGGTCGCAGGCCAGCAGCATCACGGGCTGGGACGCAGCGCCGGCCAGCTCGTGCAGGTATTCGGTATGGCCGGGGTGCTTAAACCCGGCGGCGTAGAGCGCGGATTTCTGGATCGGGTTGGTCACCACGCCGGCCACGCGCCCGGCCTTGGCCAAGGTGACGGCGGTGTCGATGCTGGCGATGGTGGCCGCGGCATTGGCCGGGTTCAGCCGGCCGGGCACCGCCGGTTCCGCCAGCGGCTGGTGCAGTACCGGCAGCGCATGCGGGAAGGCGGCGGCGGCTTCCTCCGGCCCCGCCACCTGGCGTGCGCCCGGGTGGCGGCGGATGTCGTCGATCAGCACGAAGGCCGGGCCAGTGCTGCGCAGCGCCTGCCAGGCGGCGCGCGCAATCTCGGCGCCGATGCCGGCGGGTTCACCCATGGTCAAGGCCAGCGGGAGCATGAGGGGCTCAGTCATGCGTTGCAGATAGGGTGTCCGGGCGGATCTGCGAAGCCACGACATGACGACGACACTTTACTACTTTTGCGCGCATCTCTGGACATGCTTTCCAGGGATGGTTGGCGCATCATGCTGGCAGAACACGCCTCGGAGCCTGGCGCCGTGAGCTACCTGCATCCTCGACGCCCCGTGGCGCGCGCCCCGGCCGAAACCCTGGCGCTGGTCAACCTCTGCGCCTCGCTGGCCGCGCTGTCGCGCCGGCAGCAGCCGACCTCGCTCGCGCGCCGGCTGTATGAGGATAGCTGGCGCCGCCTGCTGGCCGGCGAAGGCACCCGCGCCACCATGCTGGCCACCCTGGCCGAAGCCTTGGCCGCCACCCGGCTGGGGGACCTGGACTCGGCGGGCCTGGCCCGTCTGGGGGTGGCCGCGCCGGCGGCGGCCCAGGCCCGGCTGCGCGCCTTTGCCACCGCCGCCATGCCGGTGGAAGCCGAACTGCGCCTGGCGCTGCGCCTGCAACTGCCGGGGCTGCCGGCCCCGGCGCTGGCGCTGCCGGACGTGCTGGCGGTGCAGGCGGAACGGCCACCCGGCGCCGCCCTGGGCGAGAGTCTGGCCGAGCACAGCCTGCGCCTGGCCCTGCTGGCGGCGCTGCTGGCTACCGAAACCGGTGCCGCGGCGGAAGTGATGTTCCTCGGTGCCCTGGCCCAGCCGCTGCCGATGGCGCTGCCGGAACTGCCGGACGCCCTGGCGGCGGAAGTCGCCGCCGCACGCGCCGCGCTGGCGGTGCCGGGCAGCGCGGCGGCGCGGGCCATGGCGCTGGCGTTGGCCGGCGGCCCCAGCCTGCTGCCGGTGAGCCTCTACGCCGCCTGACCGCAGCGGCTTGCGCCGGCGCAAGGGACAGGCGCGGCCGCACAGGCTAAACCCGCGCCATGCTTGCCGATTGCCTGCACGACCTGGCCGCGCTTGGCCCCGGTGGCCTCGCCACCCTGCTGGGGACGCTGTTCCTGGCCGGGCTGGCCGGCGGCGCGACGCATTGCGCGACCATGTGCGGGCCCTTCGTGCTGGCGCAATCCGCGGCGTTGGCGGACCGCAACGCCGGCGGGCCGCTGCTGCGCCGCCTGGCTGGCGCGGCGCTGCTGCCCTACCAGGCCGGGCGGATGCTGGGCTACGCCACGCTGGGCGCCCTGGCCGGCGGTAGCGCCGGGCTGCTGATGCTGGCCAGCGGGCTGCGCTTCGTGCTGGCGGGGCTGCTGCTGCTGGCGGCGCTGCTGATGCTCGGCCAGGCTTCTACCCGGCTGGCGCAGTGGCTGCCGCGCCTGCCGAAGCCGCGGCTGCCCCGGGTGCTGGAACGCCGCCTGGGCGCGCTGCTGGCGGCGCCCACGGGGTGGCGCGGCGTGCTGCTGGGCCTGCTGCTTTCGGCGCTGCCCTGCGGCCTGCTGTACGCGGCCTTGGCGGCGGCGGCGTCCTCCGGCAGCGCGCTGGCCGGGGCGATGGCGATGGCGGCCTTCGTCCTGGGCACCGTGCCGGCGCTGGGCGCGGTGGCGCTGCTGGGCCAGTTGTTCGGCCGGCGCCATGGCCCGGCGATGCGGCTGGCCGGGGTGGGGCTGTTCCTGCTGAACGCGGCGGTGCTGGCTGCCATGGCCTGGCGCCTGCTGGCCTGAGCCGACCGGCAGGAATTGCCGCTGCCCGGCGATAGCTGCCGGAAGCTCGGAAATACTTTCCGGTACTTCGGCCGGATTCACAAAGTATTGTCGGTAAAAAGTCACCAGCCGCCCATCGTTCAGAAATAGAAAAGTATCACCGGCCACCTTCCCCCCCTGTCACCAATAAGGAGACATCGGGCATGCCGGTCATTTCCGTCCGCGGAACGCTGCCATCCATCATTGTGGAAAACACCACGGCCAAGGGTTGGGCCGGTAGCCTGGCGCTGAGCGGCACGACCACGATGATCAAGGCGATCGAGGTGGTTGGCACCGGCGGCGGCTTCTTCGTCGCCAGCTACGACGCCCTGCGCCAACTGGCGCTAGTGAGCCCCGCAGCGCTGGTGGACTACGAGATGTTCCGCAGCCTGGGGCTGACCCCGGTGCTGGATTTCCAGCTGCAGTTCAACCTGACCGATGGCAGCGTTGAGGTTGCCCCCACGGTGTACCACATCACCGTGCGCAACGTGGATGATACGCCGCCGAGCGGGCTGGCGTTTTCCAGCGGCGGCAGCGTCACCGCGGGGGAGATCGGCTCGGTCATCGGCACCCTGCGGGTGACCGACGTGGAGACTACCGGCCCGTTCTACTTCAGCTTCTCCAGTGCGGATTCCTGGAAGTACGAGGTGGTGGGCACCACGCTGAAGCTGAAGGACGGCATCAGCCTGGGGCTGGATGATGTCGGCACGATGGCCCTGCCGGTGCTGGTGAGCGATGGCACCCAGAGCGCGGCGTTCAACCTGAATGTCACGGTTAGCGCGCCGGGCGGCCAAGCGGACCTGATCCACTACCTGATGCCCGGCGATTTCACCTCCCTGTTCTATTACAATGCCGCCAATTCGGTGACCGGGCTGCGCGCGGCCTGGGAGGTCAGCTATGTGGAGAATTACGGCCAGGGCGTGCATGCGAT
The DNA here is from genome assembly GCA_947371015.1 of Acetobacteraceae bacterium. Classification (GTDB taxonomy): domain Bacteria; phylum Pseudomonadota; class Alphaproteobacteria; order Acetobacterales; family Acetobacteraceae; genus CAIMOR01. The sequence continues at coordinate 15,681 of CANBNK010000042.1, forward strand.
GATGATGCGCGATGGCTCGGCGCTGTGGCTGCCGCCGCAGGTCACCCAGATCCACTTCGCCGATGGCTGGATCGACCTGAGCCATACCGGTTCCGCCGCGCAGGTGTTGGCGCTGTACCGCACCATCCTGCAACGCGACCCCGACCCGCTGGGCTACAACTTCGTCACCGGGTTGCTGGAAGGCGGCATGGCGATCCAGACGCTGACCGCCTCCATGCTGCAAAGCCCGGAATACGTCGCCCGCATCGGCAACCCGGACAACGCCACCTTCCTCAACGCGCTGTACCACGATGCGCTCGGCCGCGCCGCTGACCCCGGCGGCTTTGCCTTCCAGCTTGCCCGGCTGAATGCCGGCGTCTCCCGCACGCAGCTGGTGGACGACTTCGTATTGAGCACGGAGAGCATGAACAACCTGCAGACCGCCCATGCCGATGGCTTCTTCGTGCCGACGCTGTACGGCAAGGAAGTCTCGATGGTCTATCAGGTAGCGCTGGGCCGCTATGCCGACCCGGGTGGCCTGACCGCCTGGCTGGGGCTGTTGCAGACCGGCCAGATGTCGGCGGGGCAGTTGGCCTCTACCATCGGCGGCAGCCAGGAATACATCAACCGCTACGCCAGCTTCACTGACGCCGACTTCGTCACCGCGATGTACCACAACGCGCTGCACCGGGACCCCGACCCCGGCGGCTTCAGCACCTGGACCGGCCTGCTGGCGACGCACCAGGTCAGCCGCGCCGACATGGTCACCGGCTTCGCTTTCAGCGCCGAGAACTACAACAACTACAACCAGCTGCCGGGCGGGCTGGACCTGTTCCACCTGTAGCCGGGGCGGCGTATCCTGGCGGCATGGAACCGACCTTCGAGACCCCCTGGGCCAAGCCGGCGCGCGACGACTGCTTCTTCTACCACGTCATGGACCTGCCGCTGTCCGGCCGGGTCGGCGGGGAATGGGACATCGCGCCGCATTTCGACGAATATATCGGCCATGTGCCGGTGGCCGGGAAGACGGTGCTGGATATCGGCACCGCCAGCGGCTTCGTCGGCTTCGAGTGCGAGCGGCGCGGTGCCGAGGTGATCGGCTTCGACCTGGCCTCGGCGGCGCAGATCGGCATGGTGCCCTTCGCCGGGCACCATTGGCATGAGGACCGCGCGAGCTGGAACCTGGCGATGGCGGCCTACGTGCGCAGCGTGAAGGCGGCGTTCTGGTACGCTTGGCACGAATACGGGTCTCGCGCGCGGGTGCTGTACGGGGAACTGGCCGCGCTGCCGGCGCTGCTGCCGCGCCAGCAGGTGGTCATCGCCGGCGCCTTCATCGAGCATATGTCGGACCCGGTGACGGCGCTGGGGCATCTGTGCCGGCTGGCCGAGGAGACGGTGGTGATCGGCTTCACCCCGGTCGCGCCTGGCGAGGGGCGCTTCATGCGGCCCATCACCACCTGGAAGCCCGAGACCGCTTTCGCCTGGTGGGAGCTGAGCGAGGAACTGTACCGCGCGGTGTTCGACGCGTGTGGCTTTGATGTGGAGATCATGCCGGCCCACGCGGTGCATCGCGGCAACCCGGCCATGCGCAGCACGCTGGTGGCGCGGCGGCGGTAGCGCCCACGCCCGTCCCCTCCTACTCCACCACCAGGTCCCGATACGCATGCCAGGTGGCGTGGCCGATGACCGGCAGCGCCACCACCAGGCCCAGGTAGAAGGGCACCAGCGCCAGCCCGGTGAACAGCACGATCAGGCCGGACCACAGCAGCATGGCGCGCCAGTTGGTCATCGCCGCCTGGATGGAGACGGTGACGGCTTCCAGCGCCGAGATGTCGCGGTCCACCAGCATCGGGATGCTGACGACCGTGATGGCGAAGGACACCGCCGCCAGCACCAGGCCGAAGCCGGTGCCGATGATCAGGAAGGGCAGGATCATCGGGGAACGCAGCAGCGCCAGGGGCAGGTCTTCCAGCCCGGGATGAAAGTTCAGGCCGAAGCACAGCATGAACAGCAGCCCGGCGATGCGCACCCAGAACAGGTGCAGCACCAGCAGCAGCACGCCGATGACCGCCACCTGGCCGCCATTGCGGCGGAAGCCGCTGATAGCATCCGCCAGGGTGGGGCTGCCGCCGGCTTCCAACTGTCGGCTGGTTTCATACAGGCCGGTGGCCAGCAGCGGCGCCAGCAGGAAGAAGCCGGCGGTGGCGGGCAGCGTGGCCCATAGCGTATCGGCCTCGAACAGCAGCAGCGTCAGGCACCAGCCGGCCAGCACCAGGGCCATGCCATAGGCCCAGCCGACGGCGTGCGCGCGTTGCAGGTCCTGCCAGCCGGCGGTGATCCAGACCCAGGGCCGGTCCACCGGCACCCGGCGCACGCGCTGGGCCAAGGACTTGGGTCCGGCCTCCGCCGGGGGTTTCGGGCCAGCCTGGGGCTGGCTGGGGTCCGTAGCCGTGGCCGTGCCCTTGGCGGAGTCGTTGTTCATCGGTGCCCTCGTGGACGGCGGGTGGCGTCCCGCGGCCATGTCACTAAAGGAAGGTCCGACGGTTTCCCTTGATCCGGATCAAGGACGCGATCGGCACCGAATGGCATCGAAGGGGGAGAGCACGGCGCTGCGTGTGGCGCGACTCCCCGGTGCTTGTTCCGGGACGTGCCGCAAGGAGGCCGAACAATGTCAGCAGGGGGCTATGCCGCCGCGGGTCCGGTGACCGCCGGCACGACGGCGGACGGGACAGGATATATCGACGGGCCGATCCGCGCCTTCGCCATCGCCACGGTATTCTGGGGCGTGGTGGGGTTTCTGGTGGGCGTGGTCATCGCAAGCCAGCTGGCCTGGCCGCTGCTGAACCTGGACCTGGAATGGACCAGCTTCGGCCGGCTGCGGCCACTGCATACCTCCGCCGTGATCTTCGCCTTCGGCGGCAACGCGCTGCTGTGCACCAGCCTGTACGTGGTGCAGCGCACCTGCCGGGCACGGCTGTTCGGCGGCAGCGACATGGGCTGGTTCCTGTTCTGGGGCTACCAGTTCTTCATCGTGATGGCCGCTGTCGGCTACGTGCTGGGCGTGACCCAGGGCAAGGAATACGCCGAGCCGGAATGGTTCGTGGACCTGTTCCTGACCGTGGTCTGGGTGTTCTACCTCATTGCCTTCGGCGGCACGCTGCTGCGCCGGCTTGAGCCGCATATCTATGTCGCCAACTGGTTCTTCCTGGCGATGATCATCACCATCGCCATGCTGCACCTGACCAACAACGCCGCGGTGCCGCTGGATGGGGGCACGTCGGCGAAGTCCTACATCGTCTGGTCCGGCGTGCAGGATGCCATGATCCAGTGGTGGTACGGCCACAACGCGGTGGGCTTCTTCCTGACCGCGGGCTTCCTCGGCATCATGTACTACTTCATCCCGAAGCAGGCCGGGCGCCCGGTGTACAGCTACCGGCTGTCCATCGTGCACTTCTGGACGCTGAGCTTCCTCTACATCTGGGCCGGCCCGCACCACCTGCACTACACCGCGCTGCCGGACTGGGCGCAGACCTTGGGCATGGTGTTCAGCATCATGCTGTGGATGCCCAGCTGGGGCGGCATGATCAACGGCCTGATGACGCTCTCGGGCGCCTGGGACAAGCTGCGGACTGACCCGGCGCTGCGCTTCAGCGTGGCCGCGGTGGGCTTCTACGGCATGTCCACCTTCGAAGGCCCGGTGATGTCGATCAAGGCGGTCAACGCCCTTAGCCACTACACCGACTGGACCATCGGCCACGTGCACAGCGGTGCGCTCGGCTGGGTCGGCTTCATCACCTTCGGCGCGCTGTACTATTTGTTCCCCAAGTTGTGGAACAAGACGGCGCTGTACAGCACCCGTCTGGTGGCCTGGCACTTCTGGGTCGCGACCCTGGGCATCGTGCTCTACATCACCGCCATGTGGGTCAGCGGCATCATGCAGGGCCTGATGTGGCGCGCCTACGACGAGCTGGGTTTCTTGCAGTACAGCTTCGTCGAGACCGTGGCCGCAATGCACCCCTACTACGTCATCCGCGTGCTGGCCGGGCTGCTGTACCTCAGCGGCGCGCTGCTGATGGCCTTCAATCTCTTCATGACGGTGCGGTCCAAGGACCTGGCTGAGGCGGAACCCGCCGCCGGCCTGGTCGCCGCCCCGGCGGCCGGCTGAGGAGGGCCGCATCATGTTCAAGCACGCGACAATCGAGAAGAACCTGGTCCTGATGGGGGTGCTCATCCTCATCACGGTCAGCATCGGCGGCCTGGCGCAGATCGTGCCGCTGTTCGCCGTGGAAACCACCATCGAGCGGGTGCAGGGCATTCGCCCCTACACCCCGCTGGAACTGGCGGGCCGCAACATCTACGTGCGGGAGGGCTGCTACAACTGCCACAGCCAGCAGGTCCGCCCGTTCCGCGATGAGCTGGAGCGCTACGGCCACTACAGCCTGGCGGCCGAGAGCATGTACGACCACCCCTTCCAGTGGGGCAGCAAGCGCACCGGGCCGGACCTGGCGCGCGTCGGCGGCCGCTACTCGGATGACTGGCAGGCGCAGCACCTGCGCAGCCCGCGGTCGGTGGTGCCGGAGAGCATCATGCCGCCGTACAGCTTCCTCGACCGGCCGCTGGACTACGGGAACATCGCTTCCCACCTGCGGACGCTGCGCGTGGTGGGCGTGCCCTACACGGATGCGATGATCGAGAACGCCCGCGCCGACCTGGAAGCCCAGGCCAAGCCGGACGAGGACGCTGCCGCCTTCACCGGCCGCTACGCCACTGCGCGGCAGGGCAGCTTCGACGGCAACGCCGCCGTGGTGACGGAAATGGACGCGCTGGTGGCCTACCTGCAGATGCTGGGGACCCTGGTGCCGTTCCGCGACGTTACGCCCGAACAAGTTCGCCAGCAGTAGGAGGGCCGCACCATGGATCTTCTCCACCTGCAGAACTTCCTCGCCACCTTGTGGGAGGTTTGGTTCGTCGCGCTCTTCCTGGTCCTGATGTTCATGATCTTCCGGCCCGGGAAGCGGCAATACTACCAGGAGCAAGGCCTGATCCCGCTGCGGGATGAAGCTGCTCCGCCCCGTTCCAGGAGCAACTGATCATGGCTGGCATTGAAAAGGACGCCCTGACGGGCACCGACACCACCGGGCATGAGTGGGATGGCCTGAAGGAGCTGAACACGCCGCTGCCGAAGTGGTGGCTGTACGTGTTCTTCGCCACCATCGCCTTCGCCGCGGTCTGGGTGGTGCTGTACCCGGCCATTCCGCTGCCGGGCGCCTTCGGCACCACCGGCTGGACCGCCCGCGGCGCCATCGCCGGCGTGGTGGCGGAGGAACGCGCCAAGCAGGAGCCGATGCTGGCCCGGCTGCGCGCGGCAACCCCGGCGCAGATCGCCGCCGACCCTGACCTGCGCGCCTATGCGCTGGCCGGTGGGCGGGGCGTGTTCAGCATCAACTGCGCCGGCTGCCACGGCGCCGGCGGCCAGGGGGCGGCCGGTGGCTTCCCCAGCCTGGCGGATGATGACTGGATCTGGGGCGGCAGCCTGGCGGCGATCCAGACCACCATCCAGCACGGCATCCGCAACGCCGAGGACGAGGACGCCCGGGTCAGCATGATGCCGCGCTTCCTGGCCGATGGCGTGCTGACCGCGGTGCAGGTGAACGACGTGGCCGAGCACGTGCTGGCGCTGGGCAGCCGCGCGACGGATGCGGCCGCGGCCGGCCGTGGCGCCGCCTTGTATGCCGAGAACTGCGTCGCCTGCCACGGCGATGCGGGCCAGGGCAATCGGGAGCTGGGCGCACCCCGGCTGACCGACCAAGTCTGGCTCTATGGCGGCGACAAGGCGAGCATCGTCCGCAGCGTGTCCTATGCCCGTGCTGGCGTGATGCCGCCCTGGGGCAGCCGGCTGGACCCGGCCATGGTCAACAGGCTGACGGTCTATGTCCACGCCCTCGGCGGCGGTGAGTGAGCATCGCCCCATGAGTAAGGTCGAGGTCAAGGGCAAGGTGACGCCGGCGGCGCCGGAAGCCAGTTCGCTGTATGCCGAACATCGCAAGGTCTATCCGAAGGCGGTGGGTGGCACCGTCCGGCGGGCCAAGTGGCTGATCCTGTGCCTTTGCCTCGGCCTGTACTATCTGGTGCCGTGGCTGCGCTGGGACCGCGGGCCGGGTGCGCCCGACCAGGCGGTGCTGGTGGATATGCAGAACGCCAGGCTCTACTTCTTCTTCATCGAGATCTGGCCGCAGGAAGTCTATTACCTGACCGGCCTGCTGATCCTCGGCGCGATCGGGCTGTTCATGGCGACCAGCCTGTTTGGCCGCGTCTGGTGCGGCTTCACCTGCCCGCAGACGGTCTGGACCGACCTGTTCATGCTGGTGGAACGCTGGATCCAGGGCGACCGCAACGCGCGGATGAAGCTGGACCAGGCGCCGATGAGCGCGGGCAAGTTCCTGAAGAAGGCGGCGACGCATGCGGTGTGGCTGCTGATCGCGGCGGCCACCGGCGGCGCCTGGATCATGTACTTCCAGGATGCGCCGACCGTGGTGCGGGAGCTGCTGAACGGCGAGGCGAGCCTGACCACCTACGGGTTCTTCGGGCTGTTCGCCGGGACTACCTATGTGTTCGCCGGCTGGGCGCGGGAACAGCTGTGCATCTACATGTGCCCCTGGCCGCGCTTCCAGGCCGCCATGCTGGATGAGAACAGCCTGGTGGTGACGTATCGGGAATGGCGCGGCGAGCCGCGCGGCAAGGCTAAGGCGCCGGGCATGGGCGACTGCGTGGACTGCAATGCCTGCGTGAATGTCTGCCCGACCGGCGTGGATATCCGCGAGGGCATCCAGATGGCGTGCATCGGTTGCGGCCTGTGCATCGACGCCTGCGACGACATCATGGGCCGGCTGGAGCGGCCGAAGGGGCTGATCGGCTTCGAGACCTGGAACAACCTGGACGTCAGCACCAAGGCGGCGGCGCCGTTGCCGCCGGGGCCGGAGCGCCAGCAGGCCGGCATGGCCGCGCGCCGGGTGCCGCGCTTCATCCGCGCCCGCACGCTGGTTTACCTGGGCGTCTTGGCGGCGGTCGGCGGCGTGATGTTGGGCAGCTATGTGCTGCGTACCACGCTGTCCCTGGCCGTCATCCGTGAACGCGCGCCGCTGTTCGTGCGGCTATCGGACGGCGCCGTCCGCAACGCCTACAACCTGAAGCTGGCCAACAAGCTGCGCGAGGAGGGCGACTTCGCCCTGGTGCTGGACGGCCCGGCCGGGTTGCGGGTGGTGGTGCAGGACGCGCCGCAGGACAGCCAGGGCCGCCCGGTGGTGCATTCGCGTGGCGATGGCATCACCCAGTGGCGCGCGCTGGTCACCGCGCCGGCCAGCCTGCACCTGAATGAGAGCGTGCCCGTCACCTTCCGCCTGCTGGATGCCGAGGGCCATGTGGTGACCTCCACCAGCAGCGTCTTCCTGGGGCCGAAGCCATGAGCATGAGCATCCCCGAGCATGACCCGCGCCGCAGCCGCTGGATCCCCTGGGTCTTCGTCGGCGGCATGCTGCTGGTGCTGCTGGTGAATGTCGGCATGGTGGTCTCGGCGTTGACCACCTTCACCGGCGTCACCACCGGCCGCGCCTATGACAAGGGCCGCGCCTACAACCATGTGCTGGAGGAAGCCGCGCGGCAGGATGCGCTGGGCTGGCGCAGCATCGTGGCGGTGGAAGCGCGGACGCTGCGCCTGGCGGTGCAGGATCGCGCCGGCCTTCCGGTGCCCGGGCGGGTCGCGGGCGGGCTGCATCGGCCGATGGATGGGCTGCAATTGCCGCTGGTGCTCGCCGCCGACGCCGCCGGCTGGACCGCCGCCGTGCCGGAGACCCCTGCCGGCCTGTGGGAAGTGCGGCTGACCCTGACCGACGCCGAGGGGCATCGGCTCGATATCCGCCAGCGGGTGGTGCTGCGGTGAACGCGATGGCGCGCCCACAACCCGTGGCCGACGCCGCCTGCGCCCATTGCGGCGCGGTGCTGGCGGCCGATGCGCGTGGCGGCTTCTGCTGCGCGGGGTGCGAGGGTGCGCATGCGCTGGTCGCCGGGCTGGGGCTGGACGCCTTCTATCGCCGCCGCGACCAGGCCGATGGCCTGCTGCGCCCGGCAACCGATGCGCCCAGCATCGACTTCGCGCCACTGGCCCAGGCGGAGCGCGAAGGCGAATGCACGCTGGAACTGATGGTGTCAGGCCTGACCTGCGGCGCCTGCGTCTGGCTGCTGGAACAGGCGCTGGCGGCCGAGCCGGACGTGCTGCAGGCCCGCGTCAGCCTGACGGCGCGCCGCCTGAGCCTTGGCTGGCGCGGCCCGGCGGTGCGCGGGAACGCGTTGGTCGCGCTGGTGGCGCGGCTCGGCTTTCGCGTGGCGCCGTGGTCGGCGGCCTGCCTGCGGGCGGATGAGGATGCCGAGGGGCGCGAGCTGACGCGGGCGCTGGGCATCGCCGCCTTCGGTGCCGCCAACATCATGATGATCTCGGTGGCTGTCTGGGTCGGCTGGGACATGGGCGATGCCACCCGCGCCGGCATGCACTGGATGGCCGCGCTGATCGGCCTGCCGGTGGTGCTGGTGGCGGGGATGCCGTTCTACCGCTCGGCCATCGCCGGCCTGCGCGCCGGGCGGATGAACATGGACCTTGCGGTGTCGCTGGGCGTGCTGGCCGCCACCGGCATGAGCCTGAGCGAGACCATCCAGAACGGCCCCTTCACCTACTTCGATAGCGCCAGTTCGCTGCTGGCCCTGCTGCTGGCTGGCCGCGTGGCCGACCGCGCCGCGCGCCGCCGCGCCCGCCGCGCCGTGGCGGAGCTGCTGGCGTTGCAGGAAGGCAGCGTCGCGGTGCTGGGCGCTGGCGGTAGTGTCGTGCAGACGCCGGTGGATCAGGTGGCGCCCGGGGCGCGCCTGCTGCTGGCCAGCGGCGAAAGGCTGCGGCTGGATGCGGTGCTGGAAGGCGGCACCGCCCTGCTGGACACCAGCGCCACGTCAGGCGAATCCCTGCCGCGCGGCTACACCGCCGGTGAGGCGCTGCCGGCCGGCGCCATCAACATGGGCGAAGCCTTCGTCGCGCGGGTGACGGCCGCCGCCTCCGATGGCTCGCTGGCCGCGATGGGCCGACTGCTGGAGCGCGCCGAACAGGCCAAGGGCCGCTTCGTCGATATGGCCGACCGCGTCGTCGGCTGGTTTGTGCCGGTGGTGCATGCGGTGGCGGCCGCCACCTTCCTGTACTGGTGGCTGGTGGCGGGCATGCCCTGGAGCCAGGCGCTGGTGCCGGCCGTGGCGGCGCTGATCGTCACCTGCCCCTGCGGCTTGGCCATTGCCGTGCCGGCGGTGCAGGTGGTGGCGGTGGGCGCGCTGTTCCGCCGCGGCGTGCTGGTCTCCAGCGCCACCGCACTGGAACGCCTGGCCAGCGCCGATTGCGCCGTGCTGGACAAGACCGGCACGCTGACCGAAGGGCGGCCGGTGCTGCTGCCGGGCGTCTGGAGCAGCGCGCAACTGCGCCGCGCCGCTTCCCTGGCACGCGCCAGCCGCCACCCGCTGGCCCGGGCGCTGGCCCGCGCCTGCCAGGCCGCGCCGGTGGTGGAGGGCGTGCAGGAAATTCCCGGCCAGGGCCTGCGCCTGGGCTGCACGCGGCTGGGCAGCGCGGCGTTCTGCGGCGTTGCCGGCAGCAACCCGGGCCTGACCCTGTGGCTGGCCGAACCCGGTGTTGCGCCGGTGGCGTTCCGCTTCGCCGACAAGCTGCGCGCCGATGCCGCCGCGGCGGTGGCCGGGCTGCGGGCGTTGGGGCTGGAAGTGGAGCTGCTTTCCGGCGATGCCGCTCCGGCCGTGGCCGCGGTGGCGCGGCAGGCCGGGATCACCGCGTGGCGGGCCGGGGTTTCCCCAACTGAGAAGGCCGCGCGCATTGAAGCGCTGCGCGCCGCCGGCCGCCGCCCGCTGATGCTGGGCGATGGCATCAACGACGCCGCGGCGCTGGCGCTGGCGCATGTCTCGGCGGCGCCGGATGACGGCACCGACCTGGCGCAGACCGCCGCCGACCTGGTGCTGCGCAGCGAGAATCTGGCCGCCTTGCCCGCCGCCATCCGCACCGCGCGGCAGGCGCAGACCCTGGTGCGGCAGAATATCGGGCTGTCGCTGGGGTACAACGCGCTGGCGATTCCGCTGGCCTGCCTGGGCTACGTGACGCCGCTGCTGGCCGCCGTGGTGATGGCCAGCTCCTCGATCATCGTGATCCTGAACGCGCTCCGCGCAGGAAAGGAACCCGCAGCATGGACAGCCTGATCCTGCTGATGCCGGTGGCCATGCTGATGGGCTTCATCGCCCTGTGTGGCTTCCTGTGGGCCTTGCGGTCCGGCCAGTATGACGACCTGGACGGTGCCGCGAACCGCATTCTGTTTGACGACCTGCCGACCAAGAAGGAGCCCAAGCCATGAGTGCCACCAAGTTTTTCTTCATCGCCCTGTATGCCGTGATGGCGCTGGTGGGGCTGTTCGCCGCAGCCGCCGCGAAGGACTACCTGCAGTTCTTCGGCTTCGCGCTGTTCCTGTTCGGCGTCGTCTCCGCCTATGCCACGGTGAAGCGGCACTTCGACGAGGCGCACGCGCACTGAACGGCGTTGGGGCCGCCCCAGGGGAACCCTGTGGGCGGTCCCTACATTGGGTCAGCGCCCCCCGGCCACGTCCAGCGTGACGCCGGTGATGTAGCTGCTCTCGTCGCTGGCCAGGAAGCAGACCGCGTCGGCGATCTCATGCGCCTGGCCGAGGCGCACCATCGGCACCATGCGGCTGGGCGGATGCACCAGGCGGGTTTCCTGGTCGGCGAACATCGGCGCGTTCTTTTCCGTGGCGATGGGGCCGGGCGCCACCGCGTTGCAGCGGATGCCGTAGGGCGACAGCTCCCAGGTCAGGTCACGAATAAAACCGTGGATGCCGGCCTTGCAGGTAGAATAGGCGCTGGCGCCCTTGTCCTCGGCGGACCAGGGCGTGCCTTCCTTGGCGCCGGACGACAGGCAGATGATGTTGCCGGCCTTGCGCGCCATCATGCCCGGCAGCACCGCGCGGGTGCACAGGAAGGTGCTGCGCAGGTTCAGCCGGATGGTGAAGTCCCAGACCTCGGCCGTCATCTCCCAGATCTTCATGTTGCGGCTGCCGCCGACATTGTTCACCAGCACATCCACCTGGCCGTAATGCGCGTGGATTTTGCCGAACAGGTCGGTGACGGTGGCTTCGTCGGTCACGTCGCCGGCCCAGGCCATGGCCTGGCCGCCCTTGGCGCGGACCATGGCGGCGGTTTCCTCGACGCCGGCGGCCTGCATGTCCAGCAGCGCCAGGCGGGCGCCCTCGCTGGCCAGCTTCAGGGAGATGGCGCGGCCGAGCCCCTGCGCCGCGCCGGTAACGATTGCGATCCTGTCCTGCAAGCGAGCCATCTTTTGTCCCTCCGGGTTGTGCCGGGGGATGCTGCAACCGAAAGCCGCGGGTGTCACGCCGCGCTTCGGGGTGCTGGCGTCGGTTGCCGGGAAATGGGCTGGAGGCTGTTGTTTGAGCGGCTGATTCACGCCGCCGGCGATTCCACCGGCGACGATCAGACGCTAGGCTGGCGGGATGCCGCGTGAAATCCGCCTGAACGCCTTCGACATGGCCTGTGTCGGCCACATCCAGCACGGCATGTGGACGCATCCGCGCGACCGCTCCGGCGACTACAAGCGCCTGTCCTACTGGACCAGCCTGGCCCGCACCCTGGAACGCGGGCTGTTCGACGGCCTGTTCCTGGCCGATGTGCTGGGCGTCTACGACGTGTTCGGCGGTAATGCCGATGCGGCGCTGCGCCAGGCGGTGCAGGTGCCGCTGCTGGACCCCATGCTGCTGGTGCCGGCCATGGCGGCGGTGACGACGCATCTCGGCTTCGGGGTGACCTGCAACCTCAGCTACGAAACCCCGGCGCTGTTCGCCCGGCGCATGTCCACGTTGGACCACCTGACCGAGGGCCGCATCGGTTGGAACATCGTGACCGGCTACCTGGACAGCGCCGCCCGCGCCATGGGCCACGCGAGCCAGGTGGCCCATGACGATCGCTACGACGCCGCCGAGCCGTTCATGGACGCGGTCTATGCGCTGTGGGAGGGCAGCTGGGCGGATGACGCGGTGCGACGCGACCATGCCGCCGGCGTGTTCACCGACCCTTCCCGGGTGCGGGAGGTGCGGGGCGCCGGCATGGCCGCGATCCACCTGTGCGAGCCTTCGCCGCAGCGGACGCCGATGCTGTACCAGGCCGGTGCGTCGCCTCGGGGCCGCGCCTTCGCCGCGCGCCACGCCGAATGCGTCTTCGCCAATGGCGGCCGGCGGGCGGATGTTGCGCGGTTGGCGGCGGACCTACGTGCGCAGGCGGCGCCGCGGCCGATCCAGGTCTTCGTGGGCGCCACCGTGGTGCTGGGGCGCACGCCGGCCGAAGCGCGGGACCTGCTGGAGGACTACCGCCGCCACGCCAGCGTCGAGGGCGCCATGGCGCATGCCAGTGCCTCGCTGGGGGTGGACTTCGCCCGATTCGCGCTCGACGAGCCGATTGCGGTGGAACGTTCCGATGCCATCGCCAGCAATGTGGAGGCGATGCGCCGGCAGTTCGGCGCGGATTGGACCCGGCGACGGATGGAGGAGAGTTTTATTCTTGGCAGCCGCCAGCGGCCGATTGTCGGCGATGCCGCCCAGGTGGCGGACGAGTTGGCGGCCTGGGTGGCGGAGGCGGATGTGGATGGCTTCAACCTCAGCCGCACGGTGATGCCGGAATGCCTGGACAGCGTGGTGGACCTGCTGGTGCCGGAGTTGCAGCGCCGCGGCCTGTACAAGCGGGCCTATGCGCCCGGCAGCTATCGCCAGAAGTTGTTCGGCGCGGGCGACCGGCTGGCGCCGCCGCACCCGGCGGCGTTGCGGCGGTAGCCGCACCCGGCGGCGTTGCGGCGGTAGCCGCACCTGGATGTGTTGCGGCGGTAGCTGCACCCGGCACGGTACGCCGGTAGCCGCGCCGAGTTGCGTTTTGGCGGTGGGGCGGATGGGCGTTTCCGGCCCCCGCACAATGTTCTAGCCTGGGGTACGAGGGAGAACATCCATGGGCAGCATCATCCGGCCGAACGTGACGCTTGAGGACCGCTGGGAGGGCCATGGGGCGACCCCTGGAGAAACCACCTTGCTGTCCGGCATCCAGGCGTTGGTGCGGCTGCCGCTGCTGCGGCATGAGCTGGACAAGGCGCAGGGCTTCAACACCGCGGGCTACATCAGCGGCTATCGCGGCAGCCCCTTGGGCACCTACGACCTGCAACTGGCACAGCAGAAAAAGCGCATGCAGGCCGCCAATATCGTGGTGCGCCCGGCGCTGAACGAAGACCTGGCCGCGACGGCCATCTGGGGTACGCAGCAGATCGCGCTGTACGGCAACCAGAAATACGACGGCGTCTTCGGCATCTGGTACGGCAAGGGGCCTGGTGTTGACCGTTCCGGCGACGCGCTGCGCCACGCCAACAGCGCCGGCACCGCGCCGCGCGGCGGCGTGCTGGCGCTGGCCGGGGATGATCCTTCCTGCAAAAGCTCCACCATTACCAGCGGCTGCGAAATCTCCTTCATGGATGTGGAGATGCCGGTGCTGGACCCCTCCGGCGCACAGGAGATTCTTGAGTACGGCATGAAGGCGCTGGACATGTCGCGCTTCGCCGGGTTGTGGGTCGGCATGAAATGCGTGGCCGAGACCATGGATGGGTCCGCCAGCGTTCGCATTGATCCCGCCGCCTACGCGACCGTGGCGCCGGAATTCCTGTTCCCCGCCGATGGCGTGCACATCCGCCTGCGCGACCATGCCATTCCGCAGGAAGAGCGGCTGCGGCACTTCAAGCTGCCGGCGGCGCTGGCCTTCGCCCGCGCCAACGGCTTCAACCAGGTCGTGCTGGACAGCCCGAATGCGCGCTACGGCATCGCTGCGCGCGGAAAAGGCTACGCCACGCTGCGCCAGGCGTTGAACGATGCCGGCATCACCGATGAGTTGGCGCGGATGGCCGGGCTGCGCATCTGGAAGGTGGGTCTGGCCTGGCCGCTGGACGCGGAAGCGGCGCGCGCGTTTGCGCAGGGGCTGGAGGAAGTGCTGGTGGTGGAGGATCGCCGCCCGGTGATCGAGCCGCAGCTGCGTGACGCGCTGTACCACATGCGTGAACGCCCGCGCATCGTCGGCAAGCAGGACGAGCAGGGCCGCCCGCTGCTGTCCGACCTGACGGAACTGGAAACCGGCAACGTGCTGCGCGCGCTGTACGCGCGGCTGCCGGAAGCGCTGCGCACCGAGCAGCTGAGGGCGCGGATCGAGGAGCTGGACCGGCTGGCGCAGATCCAGCAGGCGCCGGTGCATGAGCGCGCGCCGTATTTCTGCCCGGGCTGCCCGCACAACACTTCTACGAGAGTGCCGGAAGGCAGCCACGCCATGGCCGGCATCGGCTGCCATACGCTGGCGATCTACATGGACCGCAACACCGACCTGTACACGCAGATGGGTGCGGAGGGGATGCCGTGGCTCGGCATGGCGCCCTTCGTTTCCGAGAAGCACATGTTCGTCAATATCGGCGACGGCACCTATGCGCATAGCGGGCTGCTGAGCATCCGCCAGGCCTTGGCCGCCGGCACCAGCATGACCTACAAGATCCTGGTCAACAGCGCCGTGGCGATGACCGGCGGCCAGGTGCCGGAAGGCGAGATGACGGTGCCGATGATCGCGGCGCAGGTGCATGCCGAGGGCGCACAGAAGATCGTCGTGGTCAGCGATGATCCGGACCGTCACGTTGATGACCCACGCATGCCGGCACTGACAGAATATCGCCCGCGTGCCGAGCTGGACCAGGTGCAGCGCGAACTGCGGGAAGTGCCTGGCGTCTCCATCCTGATCTTCGACCAGCAATGCGCCACCGAACGCCGCCGCAAGCGCAAGCGCGGCACCCAGGCACTGGCGCTGAAGCGCGCCGTCATCAACCCGCGGGTCTGCGAGGATTGCGGCGATTGCTCGGCCACCAGCAACTGCCTGGCGGTGGAGCCGGTGGAGACCGAGTTCGGTCGCAAGCGCGGCATCGACCAGAGCGCCTGCAACCAGGACCTGTCCTGCGTGCAGGGTTTTTGTCCGTCCTTCGTCACGCTGGTCGGCGCCGAGCCGGTGAAGCCGGCAGTGCCGACCGTGGATGGGCAGTTGCCGGAGCCGCCGCGGCCGGAGCCGCGCACGGGTGAGCCGGCGTGGAATATTTTGTTGGCTGGCGTGGGCGGGCAGGGCGTCACTGCGCTGGGTGCCATCCTCGCCATGGCCGCACACATAGAAGGCCGGCCGGTGCGGAGCGTGGACATGCTCGGGCTGGCGCAGAAGGGCGGTGGCGTGTTCGCGCAGTTGCGGGTCGGGCGCGTGGGCGCGGCGCCGGAGAGCATCGACGCACCGCGCATCGGCATGGGCAAGGCGGACCTGCTGCTGTCCGCCGACATGGTGGTGGCGCAGGGTCGTACCGCGCGGCCGTTGCTGGGCGCCGACCGTACCAGCGCCGTGCTGAACGTGGACCTGCAGCCGACCGCGCAGTTCGTGCTGGATACCGCGACGCGCTACGACCGCGACGGCATGCTGGCCAGCGTGCGCAAGGCCTGCCGTGAGGTCATCACCATGCCGGGCATCCAGGTGGTGGAGGAAGCGCTGGGCGACTTGATCTACCTGAATGTCTGGCTGCTCGGCGTGGCCTATCAGAAGGGCCTGCTACCGCTGAGCAGCGAGGCGATCAACCGCGCGCTGGAACTGAACGGCGCGCAGGTAGAGCGCAACCAGGCCGCCTTCGCGCTGGGCCGCAGCGCCGCGCTGGCACCGCCGGCGGTGGTGACGCCGGAAGTGGAGACGCTGGACGCGCTGGTGGCGCGCCGCATCGGCGACCTTACCGCCTACCAGAACGCAGCCTATGCGGCGAACTACGAAGGCTTCGTCGCCAGCGTGCGGCGGGTGGAAGCCGGCATTGTGCCGGGCAGCGAGCGGCTGTCGCGTGCCGTCGCCACGCAGTTGCATCGGCTGATGGCGTACAAGGACGAATACGAGGTGGCGCGCCTGCACAGCCTGCCGGAATGGAAGGCGGAACTGGCGCAGCACTTCACCAACGTGAAGCGGGTCGAGCTGAACCTGGCGCCACCGATGCTGGCCAAGCTGGACCCGGTGACCGGCCAGCCGCGCAAGATGGCGTTCGGCCCCTGGATGCTGGCGGCGCTCCGCCTGCTGCGCCATGGCAAGGCGCTGCGCGGCACCGCGCTGGACGTCTTCGGCAAGACCGAGGAGCGCCGCATGGAGCGCGCGTTGCCCAGCGAGTTCCGCGCCGGCGTGGAAGGCTTCCTGGCGGCGCTGACCCCGGCCAGCTACGCCCAGGCCGCGGAATGGGCGGAAGCCTGGGCCGGGGTGAAGGGCTATGGCCACATCAAGCTGCGCAACCTGGCAGCGACGCGGGCGAAGCTGGCCGCGCTCGGCCAGGCGAAGGCGGCGTGATGTTCGACCTGCCCGAAGCCACGCGCGAGTTGCGCGAGGTCGCGCTGGCCTTCGCAGCCGACCGCCTGGCGCCGAACGCGCAGGCCTGGGACGAGCAGCGCCACTTCCCGGTGGACGTGCTGCGCGAGGCCGCGGGCCTCGGTATGGCGGCGCTGTACGTGCGGGAGGAAAGCGGCGGCGCCGGGCTGTCCCGGCTGGATGCGGCGGTGGTGTTCGAGGCGCTGTCCACCGGTTGCCCGACGGTCGCGGCCTTCCTGTCCATCCACAACATGGTGGCGTGGATGATCGACCGCTTCGGCGACGAGGCGCAGCGCAAGCATTGGTTGCCGCAGCTGATCGGCATGGACAAGATCGCCAGCTACTGCCTGACCGAACCCGGCAGCGGCAGCGACGCCGCGGCGCTGCGGACCCGCGCGCGGCGGGACGGCGACCACTATGTGCTGGATGGCGCCAAGCAGTTCATCAGCGGCGCCGGCGTTTCCGACCTGTATTTGACCATGGTGCGCACCGGCGACGACACGCCGCGCGGCATCAGCGCGCTGCTGATCGAGCGCGACATGCCCGGCGTCGGCTTCGGCGCCAATGAGAAGAAGATGGGCTGGAATGCGCAGCCGACACGCCAGGTGCTGTTTGATGGTGCGCGCGTGCCAGTCTCGGCCTTGCTGGGGCAGGAAGGCGAGGGCTTCAAATTCGCCATGGCCGGCCTGGATGGCGGGCGGCTGAATATCGCGGCGTGCAGCGTCGGCGGCGCGCAGGCGGCGCTGGATCGCGCCTTGGCCTATGTTCAGGAACGCACCGCCTTCGGTCAGCCGATTGCGAACTATCAAAACACGCAGTTCAAGCTGGCGGACATGCTGACCGAGCTGGAGGCCAGCCGCACCCTGCTGTGGCGCGCTTGCGCCAAGCTGGACGACAAGGCGCCCGATGCCGGTGCCTTCGCCGCCATGGCCAAGCGCTTTGCCACCGATACCTGCCACCGCATCGCCGATGACGCGCTGCAACTGCTCGGCGGCTACGGCTACCTGGCCGACTACGGCATCGAGAAGATCGTGCGCGACCTCAGGGTGCATCGCATCCTGGAAGGCACCAACGAAATCATGCGCGTCATCATCGCGCGGCAGATGCTGGGGAGGCGTTGATGAAGCTGTATGGCTACTACCGGTCCAGTGCGGCGTATCGGGTGCGGATTGCACTGGACCTGAAGGGGTTGCAGGCGAACCACGCCTTCCGCCATCTGCGCAAGGGTGAGCAACGCAGTGCCGACTATCTGCCGCTGAACCCGCAGGGCCTGGTGCCGGCGCTGGTGCTGGCGGATGGCACGGCGCTGACCCAGTCGCTCGCCATCATCGAATACCTGGACGAGACGCATCCGCAACCGCGCCTGATGCCGGAAGACGCGGTGCAGCGCGCCCGCGTACGGGCCTTCGCCCAGGCCATCGCCTGCGAAATCCACGCGGTGCAGAATCTCAAGGTTCTCGGCCGGCTGCGCGCGCTGGGCCATGGCGAGGAGGTGGTGAGCGCCTGGGCGCATGACGTCATCGCCGAGGGGCTTGTTGCTTGTGAGGCGCTGGTGGCGGGTGAGGCGGGGCCGTTTTGCTTCGGCGCCACGCCGACGCTGGCCGACCTGGCGCTGGTGCCGCAGTTGTACAACGCCCGCCGCTTCAAGGTGGACCTGGCCGGGATGCCGCGGCTGCTGGCCGCCGAGGCTGCCTGCATGGCGCTGCCCGCCTTTGCCGACAACGTGCCGGAGAATCAGCCGGACGCGGAATAACCGCTTGCCCCGGCGCCCGCGCTGGGGTCATGCTGCGGTTGTGAAAGCCGTTCTCGCACTCGTCCTGGTGGTATTTCCGCTGTTGCCCGCCCGGGCGCAACTGCGCACGGTGCCGGTGCCGGCAGGCGCCGAGGTGGTGATTCCGCCGCGCAGCGCCGGCACCATCGCCATGCCGCGCAGCACCACCCGCGCCCGCCCGGCCGAGGCCGACGCCTGGCCGGAGGACAACCTGGCCGGCCCGAGCGCCTGGACCTATGTGCTGGTGCCGTTGGCGGCCGGCGCGGTGGCCGCGCTGGCGACCAACCTGCCCGGCGGTGGTGGCGGCGGTGGCGGCTCCAGCGGGCCGGTGCGGACGCGCTGAACCCGGGGCGGCTGCTTCAAGCCGCCGATTTTGATCAGACGCTAACCCGCGTAGCCCGCGACGCGCGGCAGCCACAGCGCGATGCCGGGGAAGATGATCAGCAGCGCTGTGCCCAGCATCAGCATGACCATGTAGGGCATGATGCTGCGATTCACCTCGGCCAGTGGCGCGCCGGTGATGGCCTTGATGACCACCAGGTTCATCGCCACGGGCGGTGAGATCAGCGCCATTTCCAGCGAAAGCGTCAGCAGCACGCCATACCAGATCCG
>CANBNK010000043.1 GCA_947371015.1 Acetobacteraceae bacterium
CGCGGCTGGGTGGCCAGCAGCATGCGCGTGTAAGCGTGGCGCGGCGCGGCGAAGACCTCGGCGGTGCGGCCCTGCTCCACCGCCAGGCCATTCTGCATCACCACCACCCGGTCGGCATGACGACGCACGATCGCCAGGTCATGGGTGATCAGCAGCAGCGCCAGTTGCCGTTCCCGCTTCAGCTTTTCCAGCAGTTCCAGGATTTGCGCCTGGATGGTCACGTCCAACGCCGTGGTCGGCTCGTCCGCAATCAGCAGCTTCGGGTCATTGGCCAGGGCGCCGGCGATCATCACCCGCTGGCGCTGGCCACCGGAAAGCTGGTGCGGGTAGGCGCCCATGCGTTCCGCGGCATTGCCCAGCCCGGCCTGGTGCAGCAGGTCCAGCACCCGCGCGCGCAGCGCTTCCCCGGCCAGCGGGCGATGCAGCGTGATCGCCTCGCCCACCTGGCGGCCGATATGGTGCAGCGGGTTCAGGCTGGTCATCGGCTCCTGAAAGACCATGCCGGCAACGCTGCCGCGCAGCCGGTGCAGCGAAGCCTCATCCGCCGTCAGCACCTCGGTGCCGTCCAGCATGATGCTGCCGCTGGGGTTGGCGCCGGCGGCCGGCAGCAGCCGCAGCGCCGAGAGCGCCGTGACCGACTTGCCGGAGCCGGATTCGCCGACCAGTGCCACGGTCTCGCCGGGGTTCACCTGGAAGGAGACGCCATGCACCACCTGGCGGCCGTTGAAGGCCACGCGCAGGTCCTCGACGATCAGCAACGGCGGCGACATCAGCGCATCCCCCCCGGCAGCCGCCTGGGGTCGAAGGCGTCGCGCACCGCCTCACCGATGAAGATCAGCAGGGTCAGCACGCCGCCCAGCACCAGGAAGCCGGTGAAGGCGAGCCACGGCGCCTGCAGGTTGCTCTTGCCCTGGCTCAGCAACTCGCCGAGCGAGGGATAGCCCGGCGGAAAGCCAAACCCCAGAAAGTCGAGCGAGGCCAGGATGGTCACGCTGCCCGACAGGACGAAGGGCAGGAAGGTCAGCGTCGCCACCATGGCGTTGGGCAAAATGTGCCGCCACATCAGCCGCACGTCGGAAACCCCCAGCGCCCGGGCGGCGCGGACATAGTCCAGGTTGCGGCCGCGCAGGAACTCGGCCCGCACCACGCCGGTCAGCGCCATCCAGCTGAAGGCCAGCAGGAACAGCAGCAGCACCCAGAACCCCGGCTGGATCATGCTGCCGAGGATGATCAGCAAATACAGCTGCGGCATGCCGGACCAGACTTCGATAAAGCGCTGGAACAGCAAATCCGTGGTGCCTCCGTAGAAGCCCTGCACCGCCCCGGCGGCGATGCCTATGGCTGAGGACGCCAAGGTCAGCGAGAACCCGAACAAAATCGCCAGCCGCAGGCCGTAGATCACTCTCGCCAAGACGTCCCGCGCCTGGTCGTCGGTGCCCAGCGGGTTGCGCCAACTCGGTGGTGCCGGGCTGGGGCGGCCGAGGTCGCGGATCACGCTGCGGTAGTCGTATTCCACCAGCGGCCACAGCATCCAGCCGCGGGCGCGCACCTCGCGCACCAGGGTTTCGTCATGCCAGTCGGCCTCGGTCGGCAGGCCATCGGCCAGCACGTCGCTTTCGGCGTAGTCGCTGAGCACCGGGACCAGCACGCGGCCATCCACCCAGACCAGCAGCGGCTTGTCGTTGGCGATGACCTCGGCGCCCAGCGTCAGCCCGAACAGCCCGAGGAACAGCCACAGGCTGACCCAGCCACGCCGGTTGGCGCGAAAATTCGCCAGCCGGCGCTGGTTCAGCGGCGTCATCAGCCGCGGCTCTCGAAGTCGATGCGCGGGTCCACCAGCGTATAGGTGAAGTCGCCGACGATCTGCATCACCAGGCCGAGCAGGGTGAAGACGTAGAGCGTGCCGAACATCAGCGGATAGTCGCGGCGGATGGCGGCGTCGAAGCCCAGCAGCCCCAACCCATCCAGCGAGAAGATGATTTCTACGAGTAGCGCCCCGGTGAACAGGATACCGATGAAGGCGGCCGGGAAGCCGGCGATGATCAGCAGCATGGCGTTGCGGAAGACATGGCCATACAGCACGCGTTGCTCACCGGCGCCCTTGGCGCGGGCCGTCACCACGTACTGCTTGTTGATCTCTTCCAGAAAGCTGTTCTTGGTCAGCATGGTCAGGCTGGCGAAGCCACCGATGATCAGCGCCAGCGTCGGCAACACCATGTGCCACAGGTAGTCCGCGGCGCGGGTTAGAAAACCGGCATTCTCCAATCCGGAGGACAGCAACCCCCGCAGCGGAAACCACTGCACGAAGCTGCCCCCCGCGAACAGCACCACCAGCAGGATGGCGAACAGGAACCCCGGGATGGCATAGCCCACCAGCACCACCCCCGAGGTCCAGAGGTCGAAGGTCGAGCCGTCCCGCACCGCCTTACGAATACCGAGCGGAATGCTGACCAGGTAGATGATCAGCGTGGACCACAGCCCCAGCGAAACCGAGACCGGCAGCTTCTCGAAGATCAGCTCCGCCACCCCGCGCCCCTGGAACAGGCTCTGGCCCAGGTCGAAGCGCAGATAGCCCTTCAGCATCTCCCAGAAGCGCACATGCGCCGGCTTGTCGAAGCCGAAGGCGCGCTTGATCTCCTCCACGACGGCGGGGTCGATGCCCTGCGCGCCGCGCAAGGTCGGGTCGGCCTGACGCACCTCGCCGGCACCGCCGGTCACCCGTTCCAGCACGCCGCCGCCGCGGCCGCGCAACTCCGACAGCGCCTGTTCCACCGGCCCGCCGGGCGCGAATTGCACCACAACGAAATTGATCAGGATGATGCCGAACAGCGTCGGCAGCATCAGCGCCAGCCGGCGCAGCAGATAGCCGCCCAACGTCTAGCGGGCCGCCGGCGGAGACGCGCGCTTGCCGGCTTCCACCGCCGCCGCGCGCTGCGGATCCCACCACCAGCCTTCCACGCCCAGCCCATGCTTGGGGTTGCGCGCGGGGCGGCCGAACTTGTCCCACCAGGCCAGCCGATACGCCGACAGATTGTACATGGGGATGACGTAGTGGTGCCACAGCAGCACCCGGTCCAGCGCCCGCGTCCGCTGGACCAGCTCCTCGCGGTCCGGCGCCGCAACCACCAACTCGATCAGCTCGTCGATGACAGGGTCGCAGATGCCCGCCGTGTTGCGGCCGCCCGGCTCGCGCGCCTTGGCACAGGAAAAAAACTCGCGCTGCTCATTGCCCGGCGACAGGCTCTGGCCGATCACGTCCACCGTCATGTCGTAGTCATAGGCGTCGGAGCGCACCTGGTACTGCGCGGGGTCCACGGTGCGCACCCGCGCCTCCACGCCGATGCGCTGCAACCACTGCACATAGGGCAGCGCCAGCCGTTCCATGCTGGGCTCGCCGAGCAAAATCTCGAAGCTGAAGTGCTGGCCCTGGGCGTTGACCAGCTTGCGCTCCTTCACCTCCCAGCCGGCTTCCTTCAGCAGCGCCAGGGCGCGGCGCAGGTTGTCGCGGTTGTTGCCGCTGCCATCGGTCACCGGCTCGCGATAGATGGTGCTGAACACCGCTGCCGGCACGCGGCCGCGATACTTCTCCAGGATCGCCAGCTCGCGCCCCTGCGGCAGGCCGCTGCTGGCCAGCTCGCTGTTCTGGAAATAGCTCTCGGTGCGCTTGTAGCTGCCGTAGAACAGGTTGGCATTCAGCCACTCGAAGTCGAACACCAGCCCCAGCGCCTGCCGCACCCGGGCATCCGCAAACAACGGGCGGCGCAGGTTCATGGTGAAGCTCTGCATGCCCGTGGGGTTCTGGTGGCGCAGCTCCTCCTTCTTCACCAGGCCCTGACGCACCGCCGGAAAGTCGTAGCCGGTGGCCCATTCCTTGGCGATGTTCTCCTGCCGCAAATCCACCTGGCCGGCCTTGAAGGCCTCCAGCGCCACGGTGTTGTCGCGGAAATACTCGTAGCGGATGCTGTCGAAGTTCTGCGTGCCGCGCCGCGTGCCCAGGTTGGCGCCCCAGTAGTCCGCCACCCGGCGCCAGGTGATGCTGCGGCCGGGCTCGAACTTCTCCAGCCGATACGGCCCGCTGCCCAGCGGCAGGTCCAGCGTCGGCCGGCCGAAGTCGCGGCCTTCCCACCAATGCTTCGGCAGCACCGGCAACTCGCCCAGCACGCTCGGCAATTCGTGGTTGTCGCCGTTCTTGAAGCGGAACAGCACCCGGCGGGCGCCCTCGGCCTTCACCTCGGCCACGTCGCCCCAATAGGCGCGATACAGCGGCCGGCCCTTTTCCATCAGGGTGGTGAAGGTCCACACCACGTCCTCGGCCAGCACCGGCTTGCCGTCGTGCCAGCGTGCCTCCGGGCGAATCTCGAAGGCGACCCAGGTATGGTCGCCGGCCACCTCGACCACCGCCGCCAGATGGCAATAGGCGGCGCTGGCTTCATCGGAGGCGCGCTCCAGCAGGCTTTCCCACAAAATGCCGTTCTGCAGCGCGTTCAGCCCGGCGCCCGGGGTGCCGCGCAGCACGAAGGGGTTGAAGCTGTCAAAGCTGCCCAGCGCCCAGCGCACCATCTCGCCACCCTTGGGGGCATCCGGGTTCACCCAGGGCCAATGCGGGAACCCCGCCGGCAGCGCGGGCGTGCCATGCAGTGCCAGGCCATGCGTCCTGCGGGGGGGCACGGCTTGCGCCGCCGCTGGCAGGCTGCGGAGGAAGGGTGCGCCCAGGCCGGCGCCGAGCAGGGTACGACGTTGCATGGCTGCCAGGATGGGGGTTCGGCGCCGCCGCTACAACCTTGCATGGCCCGCGATTGTCAACGCTTCCTCAGCGCAGCAGCGCGGTCGCCTCCGCCAGCATCGCCGCGTCACCGAGCGCCAGCACCGAGCCATCCGATTCCACGGTCAGCGGCCGCCCGGCCCAATCGGTCACGCGCCCGCCGGCGCCTTCCACCACGGGGACCAGGGCCGCCCAGTCCCAGGGCTTCATCGTCGCCTCGGCGATCACGTCCACCAGGCCCAGCGCCATCAGGCCGTAGCTGTAGCAGTCGCCGCCCCAGGTCACCCGGCGGGCGGCGCGGCGCAGGCGGTCGAAGCCGTCGCGCTGGTCTTCCAGGAACATGTCCGGGCTGGTGCAGGAAAGTTCGGCCTGGGACAGTTCAGCGCAGGGTCGGCACTTGGCCACCCCACCCATGGCGCCGCGGAACCGCGTCGGCTGGCCGGCCACACCGATCCAGCGTTCTCCCGTCGCCGGCTGGTCGATCAGCCCCAGCACCGGCACGCCCTTGTGCAGCAGGGAAATCAGCGTGCCGAACAGCGGCCGCCCGGTGACGAAGGCGCGGGTGCCGTCGATCGGGTCCAGCAGCCACAGCCACTCGGCATCCGGCCGGTCGGCACCGTATTCCTCGCCCCAGATGCCATGGTCGGGGAAGCGCTCGGCCAGGAAGGCGCGGATCGCCTGCTCGGCCTGCTGGTCTGCAGCCGTCACCGGGCTGGCATCGCCCTTGGCTTCCACCAGCAGGGCGGAGCGGAACAGCGGGCGGATCACCCCGCCCGCCAGGTCGGCAGCCGCTTCGGCCGCCGCCAGGCAGGCCTGCATCAGGGTCGCAGGATCAGGGATTGGGCGCGCCCGGGGTGATGCTGCGCAGATAGGCGATGACGTCCGCCCGCTGCTGCGTATTGCTGATGCCGCCGAAGGCCATCTTGGTGCCCGGGGCATAGGTGGCCGGCTTGGCCAGCCAGGCGTTCATCTCCTCATAGCTCCAGGGGCCGGCATGGCTCTTCAGCGCGGCCGAATAGGCGAAGCCCGCCACGGCGCCATGGCCGCGGCCGATGATGCCATGCAGGTTCGGCCCCACGCCGGCGCGGCCGCCTTCGTTGAAGCTGTGGCAGGCGCCGCACTGCGCCTTGGCCAGGCGCTCACCATTCGCCGGGTTGGCATTGGCCAGCAGCGGGCTGATCGGCTCCAGCGCCACCGGCGCCGCGGCCGGTGCCGGTGTACCGCCACCAGCCGGCGCGAGGTCGCCGATCTGGATCGCGCTCTTCTCCGGCATGTGTGGATGCACGAGTTGGCCGGCGACAATTCCGGTGACCATGAAAGCGATCCCGGCCGTCAAGATGCCCGCGAATGCCTTGTTGAGTTCCAAGCTCATCCCGAACCCGATCCCTTATGCTGGCGTTGACTCCCGACGGTTTGCACCACGGGTCCGCCTCGACTAGAAGCCGGCGGACCATAGTGCCCGCTTGGGCGCGCATCAACCCGGTCTGGCCTCGTGAATTCCATCATCCTCCGCCCCACCCGGAAGGCGAGCCTCGGCCAGGCCGGCGAATTGCCTGGCGGGGGCCATCTCGGCTCCGCCGCCGATGCGACCCACAACCCCGGCCACGCCTTCCAGGAGACTGCCCGATGAGCAATGTCATCGCCTTCCAGGGCTATCCCGGCGCCTATTCCGACCTGTCCTGCCGCAAGGCCTACCCGGAATGGCAGACCCTGCCCTGCCCCAGCTTCGAGGCCGCGATCGACGCGGTTACCTCCGGCCAGGCGCAACTGGCCATGCTGCCGTGCGAAAACAGCCTGGCCGGGCGCGTGCCGGATATCCACCGGCTGCTGCCCGACTCGGGCCTGTTCGTCATCGGCGAGCATTTCGAGCGGGTGGAACACTGCCTGCTGGCCCCGGCCGGCGCCACGCTGGCCAGCCTGAAGCGCGCGCATAGCCACCCGGTGGCGCTTGGCCAGGTCCGCAACATCCTGAAGCAGCTGAACCTGCAGGCGGTGATCGAGGCCGATACCGCCGGCGCCGCCGAACTCATCGCCGCCCGCGGCGGCATCGAGGATGCGGCCATCGCCAGCGAACTCGCCGCCGAGATCTACGGCCTGCAGATCCTGCAGAGGAACGTCGAGGACGCCGCGCACAACACCACGCGCTTCTATGTGTGCAGCACGTCGCCGCAGACGCCGCCGGCGAGCACGCCTGACTGCGTCACCAGCTTCGTCTTCCGCGTCCGCAACATACCCGCAGCGCTGTACAAGGCGCTGGGCGGCTTCGCCACCAACCGGGTCAACATGACCAAGCTGGAAAGTTACATGGTGGATGGCGAGTTCACCGCCACCCAGTTCCTGGCCGATGTCGATGGCCACCGCGAGGATGCCGACCTGGAACGCGCGCTGGACGAGTTGAAGTTCTTCTGCACCCAGGTCCGCGTGCTCGGCACCTATCCGGCGCATGCCTACCGCCGCGCGCATCGCGGCGGCTGAACGCGGTCAACGGGTGCGGAGCGTCTCCACCCCGCCCGGCAGGCCGAGCCCGCTGCGACGCAGGCATTCCCGATAGGCGCGATTCAGCAGCACCTGGCGCTGCGGCCCGATCCGCGCCTGGTTCAGCCCCCAATCCGGCGTGGACTGGGCGCCCAGCGCGGTCACTTCGGGGCTGCGCTCGGCCTCACGGCGGCAGGCCGCGTATTCCGGCCGCGCCTCCACATCCGGCTTCTCGGCAGGGGAAAACCAGTTGCACCCGGCCAGGAGCAGCGGCAGCAGAACCAGGGCGGCCCTCATCCGTGCGCCATCCAATCGGCGATCAACCGGCTGGCGATGCTGTCGCCGCGCGGCAGGTTGAAACCGTGGTCTTTCGGGTTGCGCATCTGGTCGCGGCTGAACCAGCGGGCGTCCTTCAGTTCATTGGTGTCGATGGTGATTTCCTCGCTCAGCGCTTCCGCATGGAAGCCCAGCATGACGCTGGCCGGGAACGGCCAGGGCTGCGAGGAGTGGTAGAGCACCCGCCCCACCTGCACGCCGGCTTCCTCGAACACCTCGCGCCGCACCGCTTCCTCCAGGCTCTCACCTGGTTCCACGAAGCCCGCCAGGGTCGAGTACATGTTGTTCACGAAGCGCGGGCTGTGGCCCAGCAACGCCTTGTCGCCACGCACCACCAGCATGATCACCGCCGGGTCGGTGCGGGGGAAGTGATCCACCCCGCAGCCGGTGCAATGCATGGTGTTGCCCGCCGATTTCGGCTGGCAGGCAGCACCGCAGACGCCGCAGAAATTGTGCTTGGTGCGCCAGTGCATCAGGCCGCGGGCATGCGCCAGCACGCTGGCCTCGTCCGCCGGCAGCAGCCCGGCCACGGCGCGCAGATCCGTGAAGGTGCCCATGCCCTCGGGCAGCAGCGGCAGCGGGTCCTCGGCGGCCGAGCAATCCACCGCGAAGGTGGGCCGGCCGTGCCATTCGCCCAGGAAGGCCCAGGGGCCGCCGGCCATGCGCACCGCCTCGGCGGCGGCGCCGGTCAGCAGCAGGCCTTCCGGCTGCTTGGCATCCACCCCCTTCATCAGGTTGCGGGCGCGCCACACCGGCGCGAACAGCGACTCCGGGTGGTGCAGGGCGGCCTGGATGTAGTCCGCGTCGTCGCGCTTGTGCGCGACGCGTTCCAACGGGCTGCCGGTATAGGGGTTCGGGCGCGAGGCGGGGATTGGCTGCATTTGCGGCGGACGTTGCCACGCCGGCCCCCGGGCGGCAACTGCACCCGTGCCACCCCCTGGCGGCAACAGCGACACTCCCCGCTGCCCCCCTCAGCGCTGGCTGCGCGCAAGTTCCGGCCAATTGGCGTCGGCCCGGCTGATCCGCCCGGGAACGTCCTGCTCCCAGCGTTCGCGTACCGCCACGCTGTAGTTCAGGTACAGCCGGCCCGCCACCAGGCGCCAGGCGTTCGGCTCGATCGTAGCGGTGTAGCCCTCGGAGACCGCGTAGGCGCAGAACCCGCCATAGGCCGGGGCGTAGCGTTCCGGCATGGCGGCGAACAGGTCGCGGTTGGCAGCACTGGCGAATCGCCAGGTGGCGCCATCCCACCGATGCGTGAACTCGCGCCGGCCCGCCACCGGCCCCTGCCCGGCATGGTAGGCCACGGGGTCATAGCCGCCGATGGCCGCGCCATCCTGCGTGTTGGTCCGTGCCCCCGCGGCGCCGGTGGCCAGCAGCAGCGGCAAGGCGATCAAGGCACGGCGGTTGAGGCGACGCATGGCAGTCTCCCTTGGCTGATGCCGTGGGGTCTGGCCAGCAGCACCGCCGTTACGCCCGCCGGGCCAGGTGGCCCACACCACCTGGCAACGCACGGCTGCCATTGCGTCCGGCCGCCAGAGGCAGCATATGTGCCCACGGAAGGTCGGCGGTGGACGGGCTCCTCGCCAACCCGGTCAGGTCCGGAAGGAAGCAGCCGCAACGGGTTCTCGCCTGGGTCGCTTGTCGGCCTTCCACCCTCCCCGGCGGCTGGCGCCGCCCAGCGCCGAGGCCGCACGCCATGTCCGACAACATGTTCGGCCAGGACCCGGAAGCCCCGGACGCCTTGCCTGAGCCGCCCGCGCCCGACGGCGCCGGCCTGTTCGGCGGGCCGGAACCCTTACCGGAACCGCCCGCCCCCGAAGGCCCCGGCCTGTTCGGCGAGCCCACGGTGGCCGTTGCCCCTGTCGTGCCGGCGCCACTGGTCGTCGCGCCAGCGCCCTCGGGCCTTCAAGCGCCGCCGCCCCCTGGCACCGCCCCTGCGCCGGAACCCGCCGCAGCCCCGCCGGCCACGCCCTATCGCGTGCTGGCGCGAAAATACCGGCCACAGAATTTCGCCGACCTGATCGGCCAGGAAGCCCTGGTCCGCACGCTGAAGAACGCCTTCGCCCAGGGCCGCGTCGCGCATGCCTTCATGCTCACCGGCGTTCGCGGCGTCGGCAAGACCACCACGGCGCGCATCATCGCCCGGGCGTTGAACTGCGTCGGCCCGGATGGCACCGGTGGCCCCACCGCCGAGCCCTGCAACGTCTGTGCCGAATGCAAGGCGATTTTGGCCGACCGCCACCCCGACGTGCAGGAGCTGGATGCCGCCAGCAACAACGGCGTGGACAATGTGCGCGAACTGCGGGAGGCGGTGCGCTATCGCCCGGCCCAGGCGCGCTTCAAGGTCTATATCCTCGACGAAGTGCACATGCTCTCCAACCAGGCCTTCAACGCGCTGTTGAAGACGCTGGAGGAGCCGCCGCCACACGTGAAGTTCCTGTTCGCCACCACCGAGATCCGCAAGGTCCCGGCGACCATTCTCAGCCGCTGCCAAACCTTCCACCTGAAGCGCGTGCCCCAGGCGGAGTTGCGCGACCACTTCGCCCGCATCTGCACCAAGGAAGCGGTGGACGCCGAAGCCGAGGCCCTGGCCATGGTCGCCCGCGCCGCCGATGGCAGCGTGCGCGACGGGCTTTCCCTGCTCGACCAGGCCATCGCCCTGGCCGGGCCGGAGGGCCAGGTCTCCGCCCTGCTGGTACGGGACATGCTGGGCCTGGCCGACCGCTCCCTGGTGCTGGACCTGATGGAGGCGCTGATGGCCGGCGACACCGCCACCGCGCTCAGCCTGATGGACCGCGGCCATGAACAGGGCGCCGACCCCGGCGTGGTGCTGGCCGACCTGCTGGACCTGACCCATACCCTGACCCGCCTGGTCAGTGTGCCGGCGCTGCGCGACGACCCCGCGCTGACCGAGGTGGAGCGCACCCGCGGCGCCACGCTGGCGGGCAAGCTCAGCGTCGCCAGCCTGGGCCGCGCCTGGCAGATGCTGCTGAAGGGGCTGGGCGAGGTGAACGAGGCGCCGGACCGCCGCGCCGCCGCCGAGATGGTGCTGATCCGCCTGGCGCATGTGGCCGAGATGCCCACCCCCGGCGACCTGGTGAAGCGCCTGCTGGAGGGCGGCAGCGTGGCCGCCAATGCCCCGCGCCCGGCGCCCAATGGCGGCGGCGGCGGTGCGCGCGCCGTGGCCAATGGCGGCATGACCATGGCGGTGGCCGCCCCGGCCCTGGCCCAGCCGCAAAACTGGCAGCAGGTGGTGGCGCTGGCCTCCGGCCGCCGGCCGCTGCTGCATTCGCACCTGCTCTATCACGTGCATCCCGTGAAGGTTTCGCCCGGCCGGCTGGAAATCCGCGTGCTGGCCCAGGCCCCGCGTGACCTGGCGGCGCAGCTGACCGCCCTGCTGGCGGAGGAAACGGAACAGCGCTGGACCATCGCGCTGTCCAATGCCGAGGGCGAGCCGACCCTGGCCGAACAGGGCAAACTGGCAGAAGCCTCTCGCCGCGAGATTGCCGCCAGCCACCCGCTGGTGCAGGCGATCCTGGCCGCCTTCCCCGGCGCCAGCATCCAGGCGGTGCGGGATGAGGGCACCGACGCCTATGGCCTGGCCGCGCCGATCATCGTGGGCGCGGAACCCGAACCCGACACGCTGCCTGAGGACATGCCGGAATTCGCGCCGCCCGAGGCGGAGCCGGTGGATCTCGATGACTTCTAGGCGCGGCCGATGGGCCTTGATGACTTCTAGGCGCGGCCGATGGGCCGCGACGATTTCTGACCAGAGGACAAAGCCATGAAGAACCTGGCCAACATGATGAAGCAGGCGCAGCAGATGCAGTCCCGCATGGCGGAGATGCAGGCTGCGCTGGAGGCCGCGACCATGCAGGGCCAGGCCGGCGGCGGCATGGTCAAGGTCACGCTTTCCGGCAAGGGCGACCTGAAGGCGGTCTCGATCGACCCCGCCCTGATGGTCGCCGACGACCGCGAGGTGCTGGAGGACCTGCTGCTGGCCGCCCATGCCGACGCCAAGCTGAAGGTGGAAGCGATGATGGCCGAGGAAATGCAGAAGGCCACCGCCGGCATGAACATCCCCGGCGGGCTGGGCGGTCTCGGCGGCCTCAAGCTGCCGTTCTGATGGACCAGCCCGGCTGATGGACCCGATCGAGCATCTCGTCAGCCTGCTGGCAAAGCTGCCCGGCTTCGGCCGGCGCAGCGCGCGCCGCGCCGTGCTGAAGATGCTGATGCACCCCGAGCAGACCATGCTGCCGCTGGCCGAGGCGCTGCGCGAGACCGCCGCCGCCGTCCGCCCCTGCCCGACCTGCGGCAATCTGGATACGCGCATCCCCTGCGGCGTATGCCGCGACAGCCACCGCGACCGCAGCCTGGTCTGCGTGGTGGAAGGCGTGGCCGACCTGTGGGCGCTGGAACGGGCCAACGCGCATCGCGGGCTGTACCATGTGCTCGGCGGCACGCTGTCGGCGCTGGGCGGCATCGGGCCGGAAGACCTGGCGGTGCAGCCGCTGCTGGCGCGCATCGCGGAAGGCGGCGTCGAGGAGGTCATCCTGGCGCTGCCGGCCACCGTGGATGGCGCCACCACGGTGCACTACCTGACCGACCGGCTGCGCCCGACCGGCGTGCCGGTCACGCGGCTGGCCCAGGGCGTGCCGATGGGCGGCACGCTGGACCTGCTGGACGAAGGCACGCTCAGCGCCGCCCTACGCTCCCGCCGCGCTGTCTAGCGCCGGCCGCCGGGCTGTTTAGCCTCGGCCGCCGCGCTTTTTAGCGTCGGTCGCCGGGCCGTCCAGCCTCGGCCGCCATGTGAGCCAGTCTGGGGCGCCAGGGTGGCGCGGCACCGGCCGCAACGCCTTCCCGCCGCGGTTGACGCCGCCCCGGCCGCTGCGCTCTATGGCCGGTATGACCGAGTTGACGAACGACCCCGTCCCCTACGCCGAATTCATCATGCGCTACCTGATGCAGCGCGTGGCGCCCGAGGGCAGCCCGGCCCTGGCTGTGGCCGAGACCGAGCACGCGGTGGATGGCGACCGTTGGTTCTGGGCGGACGACAACGCCAAGGTGCTGGAATTCCTGGCCCTGCCGGCGCTGTGGCAGCGCTGGCCAGACCGTTGCCGCGACGTGCTGGAGTTCATCGAGAGCCTCTGCGACGGCCCCTTCATCCTGCGCCGCACCGGCCATGCCCGGCTGGAGGCGCGCGAGCACGCCGACGGCGTCGGCCGCTGGGTCCATACCTTCATGAACCTCAGCTGCGACCTGCCGAATGGCAGCGTCACCGTCGGCATGCGGTTCCACGACATCCGCACCGCCCGCAACCTGATCCTCACCCAGCACCAGGTTGAGTTCCAGTACCAGGGCCGCGGCTACCGCCTGTCGGTGGCCGGCCGCAGCAGCGCGCACAGCATGCTGCACGAAGGCCACGAACTCGAACTCAGCCACACCCATGAGCTGCACTTCGACCCCGGCACCGGCCCGGTCCGGCTGGGGGCGCTGG
The DNA here is from genome assembly GCA_947371015.1 of Acetobacteraceae bacterium. GTDB lineage: Bacteria > Pseudomonadota > Alphaproteobacteria > Acetobacterales > Acetobacteraceae > CAIMOR01. The sequence goes on from CANBNK010000043.1 coordinate 13,071, forward strand.
TGGCCACCTTCCGCTTCGATGGCCGCAGCATGTTCGTGGCCGCCGAGCTGGCGCTGGAGCTGGACCCGGGCATCACCGTCAACGATGTCGTTCTGGGCTTCGGCCATGACCAGCTGAGCCACAACGAAAACCAGGTCCACTACGGCGATATCGGCCTGACCCAGCCCGACGCCAGGCCGCGCCAGTTCACCGCCGCCGAAGTCGGCGAGACCTGGCTGGACGCCCGCGGCACCGACTATTTCCTGTTCTCCCAGCGGGAGGAGATGCGCGGCTTCGCGCTGGCCATCCACACCCTGCCGGAAAACCCGGCGGACATGCTGAACCTGCAGGTGCTGGTACAGGAAGCCGGCCGGCTGCACCGCGTCGTCTCCCGCCACGTCTTCCCCGGCACGCAGCGGGGCGGCGCCCGGCTGGTGGCGCGGGAGAAAAAGATCCTCACTGCCGGTGGCTTCTACGACCAGGTGGCGGATTGCGCCGGGCTGGTGCAGCGCCGCGCCGCCATGCGCGACCTGCAGCCGGTCGATATCTCGATCTCGTACGACTACGGCGCCGAGATCAACGCCTTCGCCCGCTGCTACCGCACGCTCTCGGCCATGCCGCAGACGCCGGAGGTGACGGCGCTGCGCGACAAGTCCCGCGCCCTGTTCGACCGCTATCACCAGGTCTATGCCGACGTATTCCTGGCGCGGCACTTCACCGACCCGGCGGCGATCTTCTCCCGCCCGCTGGCCTTCGTGGTGTACGGCCTGATCGACATGGCCATCGCCACCGGGGAACAGCACTACAAGGACGCGCTGCGCGACGCCGTGCGGGTGATGTTCGACTTCGAGCGCGGCTTCGCCGGCCCGGATGGCAACACCGAAAGCGCCTTCCTGATGGGCCAGGTGACCTGCGTCTCGCCCTTCGTGGATTGCCACAGCGCGGTGCTGCTGGCCCTGGTGCGCGCGCTGCCGGTGCTGGAGGACCCCGCCATCATCACCAGCATCGACCGTGGCCTGGAAGCCTACCGCGCCGAGACCATGGCGGTGGAGCTGGGCGACATGCGCAAGCAGGACGTGCTGACGGTGCATTGGACCAATGAGCAGGGCCAGCGCCTGAACCCGCACGCCTACTGGAATTTCTGCGCCGGGCTCACGCTCAGGCTGTTCAAGCTGCTGCGCCAGTCCACCCACCAGGCCACTACCGAAATCTACGCCCGGCACGACCACAAGCTGGAAATCTACGAAGCCATGCTGCGCCTGCAGCTGCGCCGGTCGCTGGTGCCGCGCGAAGGCGGCGCGCTGGAAGTGCTGACCGGCCGCCTCTCCGGCGAGGGCAATTCGGAAACCCAGCCCTGGGTTGCGCTCGGCCTGGTCGAGGATAGCGGCGACCTCGGCCCCGAGACCACCGCCGCCGCCCAGCTCAACACCCTGGTCGCCAGCCTGGTGGCCACCGACCCGCTGCTGCACACCACGCATGGCCTGCGGGACGAGGCGGGCATCCGCTTTGCCAATGCCGCCTCCGGCACCGCGCTGTACGGCCCCTACATGGACCTGCCGGCCGGCCGCTACCGCGCTTGCCTCAGCTTCGCGGGCGGCGAGATGGCGCATGGCCAGGCGGTGATGGATGTCTGCGTGGAAACCGGCAGCCGCGTGCTGGCGCGCATCCCGGTCTCGGCGGCCAAGCTGCAGGCCGGCGCCAGCCTGACCTTCAGCGCCGACGAGCCGCTGCGCCAGGTGGAGGTGCGGCTGTTCAACGGCAACAACTTCACCGGCCGGCTGGAACGGCTGGACATCTTCGGCGAGTAGCGCCGGCACTCCGGCGGGCTGCCGCTCCCAGCGGGTGCGGCGCAGGTAGCCCGTGATACCCGCGCCGAAATTGCGCCAGGGTCAGTCCTTGCAGAAGACGAAGGTGTTCGAGAGCCAGTTCGGATTCTCCTCCACCACGGCCGTATCCTCGCGAATATCCGCCAGCCGCAGCCGGTGCTTCCAGGCCAGGTCCAGCACCGCCTTCTGCGGCACCACATGGACTTCCATGCTGGCTCCGGGGTCGTGCGACAGGTAGTCGGCGATGCGGAAGCGATAGCCAACCCGGTAGGTCGGCACCTGGAAAACCGCCACGCCGCCAGGTGGCAGCAGCCCGAACACCGTGTCCAGAATAGCCATTATGATGGGCGGCGGATTGTGCTGCAGCACAATGCGGCTGTACCACAGGTCGAAGCCTTGGGCTGGGTGCAGGTCCGCCGGCGTTACCTGGTGGAAGGTGATGTTACCTTGGCCGAAGCGCCGCAGCGTCTCCGCTGCCAGGTCCAGATGCGGGCGGGAGATATCCAGCGCCTGCATCCGCGGGAAATGCCGGGCCAGATGCGAGGTGATGCGGCCGACGCCGCAGCCATACTCGGCACAGCAGTTGAACTCCGCGGGCTGGCGGCCGATCCGCCGCAGCAGCGCCAGCAGCAGCTCCGCATCGCCCTTGCCGGTTTCGAAGAACGCCGCCTCGTGCTGCGCAATCGCCTCGGGACGGAAGTTCGCGTCGGTCAGCACCGACCAATGGGGAGCGGTGCGACCAATCTCCTCCCAATAGCGCCCGGTAAAGCCGACCAGCCGGGCCAGGGTATCGGCATCGGCGCTGACTTCAACATCCAACGGAGGCGCGCCCAGCGGCAGGCTGGGGGGCAGTTTCACCGGGTTTACCAGCCGCTGGGCTTCCTCACAGGACAGGAAGTTCATTCGCAGCGCCATCAGGTCGGGCGTATTGCGAACATGCCCCGCTATCGTTGCCTCGCCCTCGGGCTCTCGCCCCAGGATGTAGCGATAGGCCATGACAACGTCTTCGCGGCTTACGGGCATTGTGGCGGGTCCGGTTCTGCTGGAATGCTTCTACCCCAGGCGCGGGCAGCGCAATATCGGTCGTGATGGCAGTGGCACGGGTTCTTCGCTTGTGCCGAGGCGCCGAAGCGTACCGGCGGTTGATGCGACATCACCCGGCGGTCATGCCAGCTGGCCGTTGGCATCATGCCCGCGGCGGGCTGAGGGCAACGGTGCCCAGCAATTGCCGGAACTCCTCCGATTCGAGAAATCCCTGAACCAGCCGCGCCGTGTCGATCTCGCCTTGTTCCAGCCGCTGCTCATAGGCGGCCAGGCCAGCGAAATCCGGCTCCCGCCCCAGCAGCGTGCGGTACAGCAGCGTCACCAGCCCGGCGGCATCCAACGGCAGGGTCTGCGCAGGCCAGGTGTGGCGCAAGGCGGGCGGCACCACCGGCAGCGTCTGCGCCACGGCCCGGTTCTCCACAAGCAACGCCGCCATGGCCGGCTCGTCCGGCAGCACCATCCCGTCCAGCGGGGCCTCGGCGGGGAACATCTCGGTCAGGTGGAAGCCGGCGCCGCGGAACTGCTCCGGGGTGAAATGCAGCCCGTATTCGCCGATATTGCGCCCCAGCACCGCCACCGTGGACAGACGCAGCCGCCCGAGCAGGTGGCAGCACGCCGTCTTGGCGCCATCCTGGGATGAAACCTCGGCGCCGATGCCCCGATGCCACCAATGCTCCAGCACCGCCTGGTGCGGCCGGTCGCGGTAGTTCTGGCCGCGCAGCAGGGCCAGGTAGGGCTGCCACAGCGGCTGGCGTTCCTGCCAATGGCGGCGGGTCAGCGCATAGCCCCACAGGTGCTCCATCGGCTGCAGCTCGGTCTGGCGCGCCTGCTGCGCAGCCACGTCCAGCCGATGGTTGCCATAGGCAGCGACATAGGCAATCCGCTCATCCAGCAAGGCCAGCGCCGCCAGCCGGTCCAGTGTCGCCAGGTAGTGCGGCGACAGCACCAGGTCGTCCTCGAAGAAATACGCCACCTCGGCGCCCAGCGTCTGGAAGGCGAAGCGCTCGGCCCGGTCGAAGTTGAACGCCACGCCCAGGTTCTGCGGCGCCCGATGCACCTGCCCCGCCGGAAAGACGCGGCGGAATATCATCACCGCGCGGTCCAGCAGCGCCGGGTCGGTCACCGCGGCGTTGCGATGCGGGCAATAGGCACCGTCCAAGAACAGATGCACCCGGGCCGGGTCAAGCGCCGGCTGCTGCGCTGCCAGGCTCTCGGCCACCTGGACCAGCAGCTCCGGCCGGTCGAAGGCCAGCAGTATGACCGGCGGCGAACCGACGATGGGAAGCGACTGCGACGGCACGGTGATCCCTTGTGAATATTCCGTTACTTGATTCTGGCTATTGCCCGCAAAGCCGAACGACAACAAGCGTACCGCTATGGCAACCATGCCCCTTGCCGGCAGTGGCAGTCGCCGTCTAAGGTCGACCTTATTGTTATGCGACATAATATTGGAACACTCAGCCCATGCCCGCACACGAGCTGCTGACCTATGCGCTGGAAGGGAACATCGCCTGGTTGGGCCTGAATCGTCCGGCCAAGCGCAACGCCATCTCAGACGCCCTGCTGGCGGAACTGGACCGCGGCATCGCCCGCGCCCAGGCGGAGGCTCGCGCAATCGTGATCCACGGGCACGGCCCCTGCTTCTGCGCCGGGCTGGATTTGGCCGAGCAGCGCCTGCGCAGCGCCGCCGAGGTGTTCCACCTGTCGCGCGACTGGCACGCGCTGTTCGGCCGCATCCGCCATGGCCGCGTCCCGGCCATTGCCGCGCTGCACGGCGCCACGGTGGGCGGCGGGCTGGAACTGGCGGCGGCCTGCCATATCCGCGTGGCCGATGCCTCCGCCTTCTTCGCCCTGCCGGAGGGCACCCGCGGCATCTATGTCGGCGGCGGCGCCAGCGTGAACGTGGCCCGGCTGATCGGCGCCGCGCGCATGGCGGACATGATGCTGACCGGCCGCGTCATCGACGCTGGCTTGGCCGAGCGCATCGGCCTGGTGCAGTACCTGGTCCCGGCGGGCGAGGCGCTGATGAAGGCCGGGGAACTCGCCGCCAAGGTCGCCACCATGGCACCGCTGACCGTGCTCGCCATCCTGCAGGCGCTGCCGCGCATCCAGGACATGAGCGAGAGCGACGGACTGTTCGTAGAGAGCCTGACCGCCGCGCTGGTGCAGACCGGGCCGGAGGCGGTGGCCATGCTGACCGACTTCGTCGAGAAGCGCGCGAAGAAGGTCGGCGAGGCATGATCACCAACGTCAGCATCATCGGAACCGGCGTCATCGGCGCCAGCTGGGCCAGCTATTTCCTGGCCCGTGGGCTGGAGGTAGTGGCCACCGACCCCTCGCCGGGCGCCGAGGCCGCGTTGCGCCAGGCGGTGGCGCAGCACTGGCCGAGCATGGTCACGATGGGCCTGGCCGAGGGCGCCGACCCCGCGCGGCTGCGCTTCGTCGAGACGCCCGAGCAGGCCGTGCGCGACGCACAATTCGTGCAGGAAAACGCGCCGGAACGCCTGGACCTGAAGCGCGAGCTCTTCGCCCGGCTGGACGCCGCCGCGCCGGCTGACGCCATTCTGGCCAGCAGCACCAGCACCATCATGGTCTCGCAGTTCCAGGATGCCTGCGCCCGCCATCCCGGCCGCGTCGTGCTGGGCCACCCGTTCAACCCGCCGCACCTGGTGCCGCTGGTGGAAGTGGCCGGCGGCACGCTGACCAGCGCCGCAGCCATTCAGCGCGCGATGGAGTTCTACCGCGCCATCGGCAAGCACCCGATCCACCTGAAGCGCGAAATCCGCGGCCATGTCGCCAACCGGCTGCAAGCGGCGCTGTGGCAGGAGGCGTTCAACCTGGTGCAGGCCGGCGTCGCCAGCGTGGCGGATGTGGATGCAGCCATCGCCCATGGCCCCGGGCTGCGCTGGGCGCTGCTCGGCCCCTTCCTGAACCTGCATCTCTCCGGCGGTGCGGGCGGCATCGGCGCGCTGTTTGAAAAGCCGCTCTGGGCCGCCACCGAGGGCATGTGGCGCGACCTCGGCACCGTGCATGTCGATGCCGCGCTGGGCGCCGAGGTGGCGGCCGGCGTCGCACAGGAACTGGCGCCGCATGAGCAAGCAGAAATGGTGCGCCAGCGCGACGCCACCTTGCTGGCGCTGCTACAGCTGAAGGCGGCGGCCGGCGAGTTGCCATGACCAGCGCCTTGCCCGAGGCCACGCCACGCCGCCGCGCCGCGCCCGCGGCGCCGCCGCTGGACATGGCGCCGCTGGCCGGCCATGTAGGCTTCCTGCTGCGGCTGGCGCAGCAGCAGGTGTTCGACGAGTTCCATCGCGGCTTCGGGCAGGCCGGCATCACCCCCGCGCGCTATTCGGTGCTGGCGCTGCTGCACGCCAACCCGGACGTGCCGCAGGCCCGGCTGGCCGAGGCACTACGGATCAAGCCGCCCAACCTGGCGGTGCTGCTGGCGGAGATGGCAGCCCAAGGGCTGGTGGACCGTCGCGTCGACGCCACCAATCGTCGCGCCAACCTGCTGCGCCTGACCGCCGCCGGCCGCACGCTTTACGGGCGGGTGACGCCCGAAATCCTGGCGATGGAACAGCAGGTCGCGCACCGGCTGACCCGCGCCCAATACGCCACACTACTGAAACTGCTGGCGAAGCTCAGTCCGCCCTGAACGCGGCATGCGGGAGGAACACATGCAGGAACCCACCTTCAGCAAACCGGATGTGCTGGTGCAGCCGCACCCCGGCGGCGGCTGGCTGGTGCGCTCGGCGGCGACGCTGCCGGCGCATCCGCCGCGCATCACCGATAACCTGTTCCACTGGGCCGAACGCCAGCCGCACGCGCCCTTCCTGCGCCAGCGCAGCGCCGATGGCTCGGCATGGCGCAGCCTGAGTTGGGGCGAGGCGGCCGACCAGGTCCGCCGCATCGCCGCCGGGCTGCTGGCGCGCGGGCTGGGGCCGAGGCGCGGCGTCGCCATCCTGTCCGGCAACAGCATCGAACACGCGCTGCTGGCGCTGGCGGCGATGAGCGTCGGCGTGCCGGTGACGCCGGTCTCGGTGCCCTACAGCCTGGCCAGCCGGGACCTGCTGAAGCTGCGCCATGTGCTCGGCCTGGCGCAGCCGGGCCTGATCTTCGCCGAAAGCACCGCCGTCTTCGCCCGCGCGCTGGCCGTGCCGGAAGCGATGGCGGCCGACCACGTCGCGCTGGAAGCCCACGGCCGCGCGACCGCCTTCGCCGACCTGCTGGCCACACCCAACACCAACACGGAGCGCGCCATCGCTGCCGTGCCGCCGGAGGCGGTGGTGAAGTTGCTATTCACCAGCGGCAGCACCGGCATGCCCAAGGGCGTGATGAACACCCACCGCATGATGGCGGTGAACCAGGAACAGATCGCCTACGCCTGGCCCTTCCTGTACCGCGAGCCGCCGGTGCTGCTGGACTGGCTGCCCTGGTCCCACACTTTTGGGGGTAGCCACAACTTCAACATGGTGCTGCGGCATGGCGGCACGCTGTGGATCGATGACGGCCGCCCGCTGCCGCAGGAATTCGGCCGCACGCTGCGCAATCTGCGCGACGTCTCGCCGACCATCAGCTTCAACGTGCCCAAGGGCTACGAGCTGCTGCTGCCGCATTTGGAGGACGAGCCCGACATCCGCGACGCCTTCCTCGGCCGGCTGCGCATCGTGTTCTACGCCGCCGCCGCGCTGGCGCCGCCGATGTGGCGCCGGCTGGAGGCGGTGATCGCCCAGGCGCCGCGCCAGGTGCACATGGCCGCCAGCTGGGGCCTGACGGAGACCGCGCCCGCCGTGGTGCTGACCCATGCGCCCAACGTGGCCTCCGGCTGCATCGGCACGCCGCTGCCATCGGCCGAGCTGCTGCTGCTGCCGGATGCCGACAAGCTGGAAGTGCGCGTGCGCGGCCCGCAGGTGACGCCGGGCTACCTCAACAATCCGGACGCCAACGCCGCCAGCTTCGACGCGGAAGGCTTCTTCCGCACCGGCGACGCCATGCGCTGGATGGACCCCGCCGACCCCAACCAGGGGCTGCGCTTCGACGGCCGGCTGGGCGAGGATTTCAAGCTGGCGACGGGCACCAAGGTCAATGTCGGCGCCATCAAGCCGCGCGCCATGGCGGCGCTGGCGGAGGTGGCGCGGGACATGGTGGTCTGCGGCCATGACCGCGACGATATCGGGCTGCTGCTGATCCCGCAGCCACACCGCCTGGCTGACCTGGACAACGCCGCCTTCCTCGCCGAAGTCCGCGCTTGCCTGCATGCGCTGAATGCCGAGGGCGGCGGTGCCTCCTCGCTGACCATCGCCCGCGCGCTGTTCCTGCGCGCGCCGCTTTCGCTGGACGCCGGCGAGATGACCGACAAGGGTTCGCTGAATGTCCGCGCCATCCTGGCGCATCGCGCTGCCGACGTGGCACGCTTGTACGACAACGAAGAACAGCAGGTGATCACGCCATGACCTATTCGACCGACTGGTCCGCCTTTGTCCCCGGCGCGCTGGTGGAGACGTTCTCGGACGCCTTCATCGTCGCCGGCGCGCGCACGCCTTTCGTGGACTACAACGGCGCGCTGGGCCTGGTCTCCGCCACCGACCTCGGCATCCACGCCGCCCGCGCCGCGCTGGCGCGCAGCGGGCTGGAGGGCAAGCGCCTCGGCACCACCATCGCCGGTTCCTGCGCGCAGACCAGCTTCGACGCCTTCTTCTATCCGCGCCATGTCGGGTTGTTCGCGGGCATGGCGAATGACCGCCCGGCGCTGGGCGTGAACCGGCTCTGCACCACGGGGTTCGAGGCCATCGCGCAAGCCGCTCGTGGCGTCTCCATGGGCCAGTATGAAGCCGCGCTGGCCGTGGGCGCCGAGAGCATGTCGCGCAACCCGGTGGCCGCCTACACGCATCGCGGTGGCTTCCGCATGGGCCAGGTGGAGTTCAAGGATTTCCTGTGGGAATCCCTGTTCGACACCGCCGGCGGCTGCGGCATGGGCCAGACCGCGGAGAACCTGGCGCAGGCCTACGGCATCGACCGCCTGACCACCGACACCTATGCCGCCCGCAGTTTTGCACGTGCCCAGGCCGCGGTGGAAAGCGGCCGCTTCGGGGCGGAGATCGCCCCGGTCACCAATGCCGAGTTCACCGCGGATGGCCTGAAGCCACGCAGCCTGAAGCTGCCGCGCGGCGTCAAGGAAGTGGCGCAGGACACGCATATCCGCCCGACGCCGATGGAAATCCTGGCCAAGCTCTCGCCCGCCTTCGGTGGCGTACAGACCGGCGGCAACAGCAGCGCCATCGTCGATGGTGCCGCCGCCGTGGTGGTGACCAATGGCGCGCTGGCGAAGCAAGGCAAGCCGCTTGGACGCGTGGTGGCGGTGGCCACGGCCGGCGTTCCGGCGCAGGTCATGGGCATCGGCCCGGTACCGGCCGGCCTGGCGCTGCTGGCCAAGCTGGGCATGGGCATCGGCGACATCGACCTGGTCGAGGTCAACGAGGCCTTCTCCTCCCAGGCGGAAAGCGTCCGCCGCGGCCTCGGCGTGGCCGAGGACCGCTTCAACGTGAATGGCGGCGCCATCGCCTTTGGCCATCCGTTGGCCGCCACTGGCATCCGCTGCGTCTATTCCGCGCTGATGGAGTTGCAGCGTCGCGGAGGCCGCTACGCCATGGCGGGCGCCTGCGCCGGCGGCGGCCAGGGCATGATGGTGCTGGTCGAGGCCGCCTGATGGCTGCGGCTGACCGCAGCGCATCCGCGCCGAGTGGCAAGGACTACATCCGCAGCGTTCCGGTCCACTGGAACGACTGCGACCCCGCGCGCATCGTCTTCCATGCGCACTACGTCCGCTGGATGGATGAGGGCTTCCAGGAGATGTGCCGCGCCCGTGGCCTCGACTTCCGCCTGATGGTGGAAGCCGATGCCAGCTTCCGCGGCTCGCCGCTGGTCAATGTCAGCTGCGGCTTTCGCGCGCCGTCGATGTACGGCGACGTGATGCAGCACCACATCCACCCGCCGGAATTCGGCGCCGGCAAGTCCTTCCTGGTGAAGCACAGCTTCCACCGCGACGGGACGCTGCTGGCCACAGGGGAGCAGGTGCGCATCTGGGGCTATGCCGATGCCACCGGCACGCTGCGCGCGGTGCCGGTACCGCCGGAAGCCCAGGCGCTGCTGCGCGGCGACCAGAGCGGGATGCGCTGAGGCGGAAGCGCCGAGGAGGCCGGAGCGTGCCGCGTGAGCGCAGCATGCTCCAGCCACCGCACAGCAAGCTATTCCGCCCGAGCGCCGCTCGCCTTCACCAGCGGCCGCATCACCGCCTCCTGCGCGCGGGCGTAGCTGGCGTATTCCTCCGGCCCGATCGCCCAGGGCGTGGCGCCGCTTTCGGCATAGGTGCGGATCAGCTCCGGGCTGGCCAGCGCCCGATGCGCGAAGCCCGCCATGCGTTCCACCATCGCTGGCGGCAAGCCGGCCGGTGCCACCACGCCGTTCCAGCTGGTGATGTCGAACCCCGGCAGAAACTCCGCCAGCGCCGGCAACTCGGGCGCCGCTGGGCTGCGCTGCGGGCTGCTCACCGCCAGGCCGCGCGCCTTGCCTTCCCGCACCGCGCCGATCGGGCCGGAGAAGTTGTCGAAGATCACGTGCACCCGCCCGGCCAGCAGGTCCAGCAGCGCCTGCGCCCCACCGCGATATTGCACGAAGGGCATGTCGGTGCCGGTGCGGGTCTTGAACATCTCGGCGCACAGATGTGGCGTGGTGCCCGCCCCGCCGGTGGCATAGTTGTACTTGCCCGGATTGGCCTTCAGCAGCGCGATCAGCTCCGGCACCGTGCGCACCGGCAAATCATTGTTCACCAGCAGCAGGTTCGGCTGCCGCCACAGGCCGGAGATGAAGGAAAAATCCTTCGCGGGGTCATAGGGCAGGCTGCCGAACAACGACGGCGCGATGGCCAGCGTCGCCACGCTGCCCAGGCCCAGCGTGTAGCCATCCGGCCGCGCCTTGGCGATGGCATCCGTGCCCACCGTGCCACCGGCCCCGGCGCGGTTCTCCACCACGAATTGCTGGCCGGCCACCAGGCTCATCGCCTGGCACCACACGCGGGAGGCAATGTCGGTGGCGCCACCGGCGGCGTACAGGTTGATGTAGCGCACCGTCTGGTTCGGCCATGGCGCAGAGGGTTGAGTCCCTTGAGCCAGGGCGGGCGCCGGCAACAGGCTGGCGGCAAGCAGGCTACGGCGCCGCAGCAGCGGCAGGCGGGTGGTTGGCATGCTGGCTCTCCCTCACGCCCGGCTCTCTGGCCTGGGTCTGTGCGAAGCCTACGCCAGCCCGGGCCGGCAGCGGGTAGAAATTCCACCCCGCCACCGGCCCGGCCGTCGTTACAGGAACCAGTGGCCGGTGGCGGCGAAGTTCGCTTCCACCTGGGCGCCAACCGCGCTCCAGTCCACCGCCTGGCCGGCCCCGGCATCGCCGAAGGCGCCCACGGCGGCGATCACCTCCGCCTGGCCACTGACCAGGTGAAGCTCACCCGAGGCCACCGGCAGCACCGCCTTGTAGCCGGCGGTGCCATCCACCTCGCCGCTGGTGCCAGCGCCGCTGCCGGCCGCCACGCTCTCACCGTGGATCACCACCTCCTTCGCGCTCAGCGGCGTGATGCCGTTGAAGATCGCCTGGGCGTTCACGTCGCCGGCGGCGAAGTGGAAGGTCTCAGTGTAGTGGAGCCTGCCGCTCGCGTCCGCGGTCGGGAACTCAGCGGCACCGGTATGGTCGTGCCCGGTGCTGCCGTGGTCATGCGTGGAATCCGCGGGGTTCAGGCTCAGGTTCAGCTGGATCGGCCCGTAGGTCGCCAGCCCCTCGCCCAACTCCACGAAGCCGTCATGGTCGGCGTCCTGTGCCAGCTTCGGCGTCGTCGCCTTGCTGTCGTCGTCGAAGCCATGGATGTGCTGGATATGCACCTGGCCCGGCTCAAGGCCACTCGCCTGGATATCCACCGTCACGCTCTGCGTGCTGCTGTCGAGCAGCACCGTTGCCTTGCCGGCCACGCCCGAATTGTTGAGCGCGATGAAGTCGGTCTGGTACACCTGCATGCCGCTTTGCAGAAAATCGGCCATGTATTGTCGCTCCTGAAAAATCGCAGTCCCAGGTGCGCTACGGTCCGGCAGAGGCGCCGGACGCACGGCTCACGGAGACGTCAACCTGCCCGGCCCCAGCGCGCCCCAGGCGCACACCATCCCGCTGAAGCAATGGCCCCGCGCCTGGCTGGCCGGCTGCACCTCGGCGTATCGCCAGGCCATGGGCGAGGGCCACCGCGACGCCACCGCGCTGCTGCGGGCGGTGCAGGCCCTGGTCGCCGCCGGGGCGCCCCGCGCGGAGGCCGCCGCGATGGCGCGGGTGATGGTCGCCGCGGTCTCGGCGCAGCATGGCGAATGGTTCTGGGCCCCGGCCAATGCCATGGAAGCCAGGCGCGAAGCCTATTGGCGCCAGCGCAACACCTGGCCACCCCCGACTGACCCGGCAAGCTGGCCGGCCGAGCTATGGCCGCCCGACCCGGAAGGCGGCGCCGAGGCCGCCCTCCGGGGTTTTCTCAGCGGCTGATCCGCCGCCTTCGAGGCCAGCATCTTAGCCGACCAGGCGCAGGCCTACGCGATGAACTGCTTCGCCGCAGCCTCATAGGCCGCAAAGCCCAGCGTGTCGCGGAGCTCCGCAGTCGGCAACGCGCCAGCCGCAGAACTGGCGCCGGCCGCAATCGCCGCCAGCCCGGCCTTGATGCCGGCCATGGCCGGCGACAGCATGCCGGTCGGGAAGGTGCCGATCTTGAAGCCCAGCTTCAGCGCCTCGGCCTGGCTCGGGCAGGCCCGCGCCGCACCCGGGGAGAGCACCGCGAAGGAAGGCCGCCCCTTGGCCGCCGCCACGGCGCGCAGCACTTCGGCATCATCGGCGGGGCTGTCGAGGAACAGTATATCGGCGCCCTCCTCAACGTACATTTCGATGCGCGCCACCGCCTCGTCGATCCCGGCGGTGGGCCGGCAGTCAGTCCGGGCCAGAATGAGGATGCCGCTATCCTTCGCCGCCTCCACCGCGGCGCGCACCTTCATCCGCGCTTCCTCCCGCGGAATGCAGGGCTTGCCGCCAGCAGTCAGCGCGCGCGGGGTGATCTTGTCCTCGATCAGGATCGCCGCCGCACCGGCCTGGCCATAGGCGCGGACGGTGCGCTGCACGTTCATGGCGTTGCCGTAGCCATGATCGCCATCGGCCAGAATCAGCAGGTCCGGCGCGGCACGGTGCACCATGGTGAAGCTGTCGAACATCTCGCCAAAGGAGATCAAATCCAGGTCCGCCGCACCCAACCGGCTGGCAGCGCAGCAGGAGCCGGACAGGAAGGCGGTCTTGAAGCCGGCGGCCGCGGTCATCTTGGCGCTGATGCCGTCCCACACCGCGGGCATCGCAACCAGGCCGGGTTCGCGCAGCAGCGCGCGCAGGCGTTCGGGGGCAGTCATGGGCGTTCTCTCCGGTTCGTTATCGCAGCAGCTTAGGCGGCCAGGGCGCGCGCGCCTACTGGCCGCGCCGATTGGCCGCGCCTACTCCTGGGCAATCCCCGCGCGGCGGATCAGGTCGCGCCACATCGGCACTTCCCGCGCCACCCGGTTGGCCAGCGCCTCCGGCCCGCGTGCGCCGCTGACATTGAACCCCGCCGCCAGCAGCTTCGCCTTGGTCGCGGGCTCATGCACCACCTTCAGCGTGGCTTCCGCCAGCCTGGCCACAATGGCGGCCGGCGTGCCCAGCGGCAGGAACATGCTGATGAAGGTCTCCGAGATGAAGTCAGGGTAGCCCAGCTCCTGCATCGTCGGCACATCCGGCAGGTCCGGAAAGCGCTCCCCCGCCGTCACCGCCAGGGCCCGCAGCGTGCCGCCCTTCACCTGCGCCAGCGCTGGCGGCAGCGATGTCGCGCCCACCTGGGTGGTGCCCGACAGCAACGCCTGCACCGCAAGCCCGGCGCTGTTATGCGCCACCTGCACCAGCTCGATCCCCGTGCGCAGCCGCAGCAGCTCGGCCGCCAGGTGCGGGGTGGAGCCGCTGCCGGGATTGGTGAAGTTCAGCCCGCCCGGCGTCGCCCGCGCCTTGGCCACCAGGTCCGCCATGCTGGTGATGCCGCTATCCGCCCGCGCCAGGAACACGTTGGGCGCCGCGCCGAGTTCGGTGACAGGCATGAACTCATCCACGCTGTAGCCGGGGTTGCGGAACAGGCTGACATTCACCACGAAGCCGGTGGAGGTCACCAGCACGGCATAGCCATCGGCCGGCGCCCGTGCCGCCACCGCCACGCCGATATTGCCGCCGGCGCCGCCGCGATTCTCCACCACCATGGACTGGCCAAGCCCAGCGCCCAGCCCCGGCGCGATGACGCGCGCGATGATATCGGTCGGCCCACCCGGCGCAGTCGGCACTATCAGCCGCACGGCGTGGTCGGGCCAGCTCTGCGCCCGGCCCACGCCCGGCAACAACGCCGCCGCCAGGCCCGGCAGCAGCCGGCGCGTCAGCTTCTCCATGGCGAAATCCCTCCCCAGGGTGCGGCTGCCCGGCATGGGGCGCCGCTTGGCGGCAATGATGCGAAGCCGCGCGGCCCGGCGTCAATCTTGTCGGCACCGGCCAGCCCGGCCTAGGCTTGCCACAAGCATCAAGGAAGGAAACGGCCATGAGCCAAGCACAGGTCTTTGCCGGCGTGGTCCGCTGGCCCGGCGGCGCCAACCTGGCCTCGCCCCCCGGCACCCTCGGCGGCGTGTTCCGCCTGGCGGTCGGCGGCAGCGAATGGCAGCACCTGACCCAGGGCCTGCCCGCCGAATGCCACGTGCCCTGCATCACCGTGGACCCGCATGACAGCACGCGGATCTACGCCGGCACGCAGGAAGGCCCCTATCTCAGCACCGACAGCGGCAACAGCTGGGCGCGGCTGAACTTTCCGCACACGGATCTGCAGGTCTGGGCCATCGCGGTGCATCCGCACAACCCGCGCAAGCTCTATGTCGGCACCTCGCCACTCGGCGTCTTCATCAGTGAGGACGCCGGCGGCAGCTTCCGCCGCGCCAAGGGCGCCGAGCTGCCGGAAGTGGCCGACATGCGCGGCTTCCGCAACCGCGTCATGCGCTTCGCCTTCAACCCGGCGCGGCCGGAGGAAATGTACGCCGCGCTGGAAGTCCGTGGCGTCATCCGCAGCACCGATGCCGGCGAAAGCTGGACCGATTGCAGCGACCACCTGATCGCGCTGGCCGAACAGGAGCACCTGAAGAGCGCCATCATCACCACGCACACGGCGGAAGGCATGCTGGACGTGCACGCCCTGGCGATCAGCCCGGCCGAGCCGGAGGTGCCGTTGCTGGCGCTGCGCATGGGGCTGTTCCGCAGCGAGGACCATGGCAGCCACTGGACCGACCTGGAGATGCGCAAGCGCACGCCGATCTTCTACGGCCGCGACGTCCGCGTCTCCCCGCACGACGCACGGACGCTCTACGCCACCATGTCCACCAGCGCCGTCGGCGCCACCGGGCAGGTCTGGCGCAGCACCGACCTCGGCCGCAACTGGGCGCGGTTCGATGGGCCGACCAAGGCCGAGAGCACCATGATGGCCGCCGTGCCCAGCCCGAGCGACCGGAAGGTCGTCTATGCCGCCGCGCGCAAAGGCCAGGTCTTCGGCACGCAGGATGAAGGCGCGACGTGGCAGGACGTGCCGCTGCCGCAGGGCTGCACCGCGGTGATGGCGCTGGCCGTCACCTGAAGCAGGTTGGGCGGCGGGGCACCCCGCCGCCTGCCACTCAGGAGCGGCTCACTCACGCCTCCGGCCGCTGCGCACCTGCGGCGATCAGGCGCTACGCCTGCAACAGCGCCCAGACCCGCGGCGCGGTCAGCGGCATCTGTGCCGCATCGGCCGCCGCGGCATGGCCGGCGCGGGCCAGCGCATCCGCCACCGCGTTCACCAGCGCCGGCGTGGCACCGATGGTGCCCAACTCGCCGACGCCCTTCACCCCCAGCGGGTTGTTCCGGCACGGCACGCTCTGATCCAGCGTGGTGCGGTAGTCCGTCACCATGTCGGCCCGCGGCATCGCGTAGTCCATGAAGCTGGCGGTCAGCGGCTGGCCACTCTCGGGGTCATAGACCACCTGCTCCATCAGCGCCTGGCCGAGGCCCTGCGCCGCGCCGCCGACGATCTGGCCTTCCACCACCATCGGGTTCACCACGTACCCGGCATCATTCGCCGAGGCGTAGCTGGCCACCGCCACCTCGCCAGTCTCCGGGTCGATCTCCACTTCGCAAACATGGCAGCCATTCGGCCAGGTCGGGCCGGAAACGCTGTGGCTGATATCCATGAAGATGCGGCCTTCCGGCTGCTTCGCCGCCAGGTCGAACAGGCCCACCTGCTTGTCGGTGCCGGCCACCCGGATAACGCCGGCCTGGTATTCCAGGTCCACCGCCGCGGCTTCCAGCACATCGGCGGCCAGGTCCTTCGCCGCATCCACCGTGCGCTCCGACGCCACCTTGATGGCGCTGCCGGCGGTGAACAGGCTGCGCGACCCGGCACTGCCGAAGCCGCTGCCACGGTCGCTATCGCCCAGCACGACTTTTATCTGTTCGATCGGCACGCCGAACACATCCACCGCCAGCTGCGCGTAGCTGGTGGCGATGCCCTGGCCCATGGCCTGGGTGGTGGCATAGACCTCGATCTCGCCTTCACCCTTCACGGCAACGGTGACGCGCTCCTCGAACACGTTGCCGCCAGTCCATTCCAGGAAGCTGGCCATGCCGCGCCCGCGCAGCTTGCCGGCCGCCTTGCTGGCCGCCGCGCGGGCGTCGAAGCCGCCCCAATCCGCCAGCGCCATGCCCTGGTCCAGCAGGCTCTCGAAGGCGCCGCTGTCATAGGTCTGGCCCATGGCGTTCTTGTACGGCATCTGCGCCGGGCTGATCAGGTTGCGCCGGCGCAGCTCCGCCGGGTCCAGGCCCAACTTCCGCGCCGCCGTATCCATCAGCCGCTCCACCAGGTAGATCGCCTCCGGCCGCCCGGCGCCGCGATACGGCGCCGTCGTCGCGGTATGCGTCAGCAGCGCGGTGAAGCGGAAATCGACGCAGCCGATGTCATAGACGCTGGTGCTGACCCAAGGCCCGATCAGCAACTGGATCGCCACGCTCGCCGGGCGCGGATACGCACCCATATTGGCCAGCGTCCGCACCCGTAGCGCCAGTACGCGGCCGGCGGCATCCAAGGCCATCTCCGCGCGGCTCTCGGTATCCCGCCCATGCGTGGCACTGAGGAAATCATCCAGCCGCGTGCCGGCCCACTTCACCGGCCGCCCAACCTGGCGCGCGGCGAAGGCGACCACGGCGTCCTCCGGATAAAGCCCGGTCTTCATGCCGAAGCCACCGCCGACATCACCAACCAGCACGCGCACCTGCTCCGGCGCAATGCCCAGCACTTCCTTGGCCAGGGTATCCCGCGCGCCGGACGGCATCTGGCTGCTCAGGCGCAGGGTGAAGCGCTCGCCCTCGTACTGCGCCAGCACCACGCGCGGTTCCATGGAAACCGGCGCCAGGCGCTGGTTCACCAGGTCCAGCGCCACCACATGGGCAGCGGCGGCGAAGGCGGCATCGGCGGCGGCGCTGTCGCCATAGGCGGTCTGCGCCACCACATTGCCGGTGGCCGCCGGCCAGACCTGCGGCGCACCCGGCGCGGTGGCGGCCTGCATGCCCGTCACCGCAGCAAGCTCGGCGTACTCAACCTCCACCAACTCGGCAGCGTCGCGGGCAATGGCGACGCTCTCGGCCACCACCGCCGCCACCGGCTCTCCCACGAAGCGCACGGTGCCGCGCGCCAGCATCGGGCGCGTCGGCGCCGCCAGCGGCGAGCCATCCGGCCGCTTGAACGGCATGGCGGTGACGAACTCCTTCACCCCCGCCGCCGCCAGCTGGTCGCCGGTAAGCACCGCCAGCACGCCAGGCATGGCCAGCGCCGGCGCCACGTCCACGCTGACCAGCCGGGCATGCGCATGCGGCGAGCGCAGGAAGACCAAGTGCGCCTGGCCCGGCAGGGAAAAATCATCGGTGAAGCTGCCGGCACCTGCCAGCAGCGGCCCGTCCTCAATCCGCTTCACCGACTGGCCGCTGCCGAACCGCCCGAACTCCGCCATGCACTCAAACCCCTGCGCTGAACCGAAGCGCCAAGAGTGCGGTGGCAGGGGCGCCGCGGCAAGCCCGGCCGGGACTATGTCACAGTTCCGGCACGAGGCTTTGGCTCATGCCGAGGCACCGAATGGCGCCCGCGGCTATTGCGTCATGCCGTAGGCGTGCGTTCTGCACGCTCCGTAGGCGTGCGTTCCGCACGACGTAGGCGTGCGTTCCGCACGACGTAACCCCAGGGCGCGGATGCGCCCGCCCGGCGTCTGAGGGTGAGGAAAAAACGTATCAGTCCGCCTTGATGCCGGCGAAGCGGATCACCTCGGCCCATTTGTGGATCGCATCGGTCAGCATCTTGCCGAACTCCGCCGGCGTCCCGCCCATCGGCGTGCCTCCGAGGTCGCGGATTTTGGCGCGCACCCCCGGGTCGGCGATGCCGGCATTCAGCTCGCGGTTCAGCTGGGCGACAATCTCTGCCGGCGTCTGTCGCGGCACGCCGATGCCGGCGAAGCCGCTCAGCTCATAGCCCGGGACGAACTCCGCCACCGTCGGCACGTCCGGCAGCACGTCCAGCCGCGCCATGGTGGAAACCGCCAGCGGCCGCAGCTTGCCGGCGCGGATCTGCTCGATCGCTTCCGACACCGGGCTGAACACAAGCTGGATATGCCCGGCCAGCAGGTCGGCGATGGCGGGCGCGCCGCCGCGATACGGCACATGCGTCAGGTTCACGCTGGCCATCATCTTGAACATCTCGGCGGCCAGGTTCTGCGGCGTGCCGCTGCCGGCCGAGCCATAGCTGACCTTGTCCGGATTGGCCCTGGCATGGGCGATCAGCTCCGGGATCGTCCGCACCGGCAGCGTCGGGTTGACCACGACGACATAGGCCAGCCGCGCGGCGCAGACCACAGGCGCGATGTCGCGCACGAAATCGAAGCCGAGGTTCGGATAAAGCGTCGGGTTGATCGCGTGCGGCGAGACGATCTGCAGCAGCGTGTAGCCATCCGGCGCCGCGCGGGCGACCATCTCGGTGGCGATGTTGCCGCTGGCGCCGGCGCGGTTGTCCACGATGAACTGCTGGCCCAGGTGATCCGACAGCCATTGCCCCATCAGCCGGGCCTGGATGTCCGTCGCGCCGCCGGGGGCGAAGCCGACGAGGATGCGGGCCGGCCGCGATGGATAGGCCTGCGCCCGGGCCAGTCGCGGCACGCCGGCCGCCAGCGCTACCCCCGCGGCCAATGCCCCAAGCGAACGGCGAGTACCTGCCATGATGCGCCTCCCTCGATCCGCGCCTTGTCGCGGACGCTTGGTCCGGCGGCGCTTGTCGGGGCAGGCTACAGGCTGGTCGCGCCGCTCGGCAAGGACAGCCGGCGCCCCGGCTTGATTCACGGCGGCGGAACACACCACGGCACCGGTTCGCGCGTCGGCGGTCCCGCCCCTGCTGGCCTGGCGCTAGAGCACGCTGCGTTCGCTTGCGCTAACGCCGCACGCTCCAGCCTTTTGAAGATCGCGGGTTGCAGCGTTTCCGCCGCAGCTCATCCCGCTCTAATAACTCTCGCTGGCGAATTCGGGCTTTTGCCGGTGCGGGAAGTTCAGCTTGTCCTTCACCGCATTCCGCTCGGCGGAGGTGCTGGGCGCGTAGCGCGCGGGGTTGTCGGCGCTGACACAGGTGGGCGCGCAACTGATCACCCGATGCCGGTTCGGCCCATAGAAGAACGGCATGGCGTGGCGGATATTCGGGCTGCGGTTCAGCACCCGATGCGGCGTCGGCTTGAAGCGGTCATTGGAGTAATGCGCCAGCATCTCCCCAGTATTGACCACCAGCGTGCCGGGCAGGCTGGGCGGGCGCAGCCACTCGCCCTCCCGGGTGCGCACCTCCAGCCCGGGGAATTTGGATTGCGGCAGCAGCGTCAGGAAGCTGCCATCGGTATGCGGGGCGAAGCCGAACAGGTCGGCCTCCTCCTCCGGCTGCGGCGCGTACTGGATCAGCCGCACGATGCCGTTGGGGTCGATGAAATCGGCCTCGAAGTAGTCGGGGGCCAGGTCCAGCGCCAGCGCGAAGGCCGGCAGCAGCCGATGCGCCACGGCGCGCATGGCGGTGAAGTAGGCCAGATGCGCCGCGCGGAACCCCGCCACCTCCGGCCAGCGGTTCCGATCCGGCAGGGCATCCGGGGTCACGATGTAGAAGGATTCGCTGTTGTTCGGGCGCGTGACCTTGGAGACGGTGGAGGTCCGCACCGTCTGGCCGCCATAGGGCAGGTAGCCGATGTTCTCGGCACCGATCTTCAGTGCCAGCTTCGCGTCCTCGGCCAGCGCGAAGAAGTCGGCGGCGGCGGCGAATGCCGTGTCGATGATCGGCTGCGGCACGCCATGGTTGGCGATGACGAGAAAGCCGGTATCCGCCGCGGTCACCGCCACCTGCCGCCCCAGCGCCGCGGCGGCGCCGGGCTGCCCGGCCAGCAACGGCCCGACATCCAGGATGGGAATGCGCGCGGCGGCGGCGGAACCCTGGTCCGGCTGGTCGATCATGCTGGCTCTCCTGCGGCGGGACGGCCAGCCTAACAGGCACATCGCCTGCGACGGAACCGGAGAAAGCGCGGCAACACGGGCGTTTTTCGGCCTGAATGCGGGTGGCAACCGGCGCCTCCAGACCGCGGACGGATGGCATCGCTGGCGGTGCAAAACCTGCTTGCTTGTTTTTCTATAATTTCTATCGGCTTTATATGTACTTGCGTGTGGTGACGCCTCGCCAAAGAGGCTCCGGATGCCTGAAAGGCATTCCCCCGTAGGCTGGCCGAAGTCCGCAATGTGCGCGAACCGGCGGCGACAACTGGACCCGCACGCGAATGAAAGTCGGGGCGGCGTGCCGGTGGGGCCTCCTATCGAACCCCACATTGAACTCCCGCCCGAAGGCGGTGTTACGGCCAGGAGAATATCACCGTGTCACGGCACGCCGACGGTACCATAGGCAGCGGACCCAGTCGCAAGGCCACCAGCGACGCGGCCGCCCGTAGACGCGGTTGGACATGCCCTCGGGGTTGCAGGTCCGGGCCGCTCCCGTAATTTCCGTTCTGCTTCAGAGCTACGCGCCTGCCATGAAAGTCTTTGCAGAGTAGGGCGGCTACCGTTCCAACCGGACGACTGCCTTGCTGATCTCCATCTGCATGACGCCGGTCCCACGCTCCTGAGCGTAACGCCACTCATGCTCGATCAGCGACATGCAGGCGGTCACGCGAGCGGCTGACTGCGGCTCGCGGCAGGACAGACGGACCAAGTTTAAGCGCCGGAAGTCTCCACGCGACACGCCGGCCCGCTTCGCCGGGGCCTCAACAGGCTGCGGAAATTCGGCTGTTCGGATCGGCCTGGGTCTGATTCGCTGTTGATGATGGCGGCGGCGGGTTGGGGCGATGCGCGGATCGGATCGGCAGACGGGCTCGATGTTCAGCTATGTGAGTCCGGAGGCGTTGGTGCCGGCGG
>CANBNK010000044.1 GCA_947371015.1 Acetobacteraceae bacterium
CAGCGCCACGATCTGCGCCTGCACCGTCACATCCAGCGCGGTCGTCGGCTCATCCGCAATCAGCAGCCGCGGGTTGCCGGCCAGCGCGATGGCGATCATCACCCGCTGCCGCATGCCGCCGGAAAGCCGGTGCGGGTATTCGTCGTAGCGCTGTTCCGGAGAGGCGATGCGCACCTGGCGCAGCAGCGCGATGGCCCGCGCCTTCGCCTCCCGCGCGCCCACATCGGCATGGGCGCGGATCGCCTCGGCGATCTGGTCGCCAATGGTGAACGCCGGGTTCAGCGAGGTCATCGGCTCCTGGAAGATCATCGCGACCTCGCCGCCGCGCAGTTGCCGGCGTGCCTCCGGAGAAAGCGCCAGCAGGTCGCGCCCGTCCAGCAGCACGCTGCCGCCGCTGATGCGCGCGGTCGCTGGCGGCAGCAGCCCCATCACGCTCAGCGCCGCGACGCTTTTGCCGGACCCGGATTCACCGACAATGCCCAGGCACGCGCCCGCACCAAGCGCGAAGCTGGCGCCCTGCACCGCCGGCACCAGCCCGTCCTCGCCGACGAAGCCCACGGCCAACCCGCGCACGTCCAGCAGCGGCGCGCTCACCCGGCGTGGCGGCCCGGCGGGCGCTTCAGGCCGAGATGCTCGCGCAGCGTCGTGCCCTCATAGTCCCGCCGATAGATGCCGCGGCGTTGCAGCACCGGCACCACCTCCTCGACAAACACCTCCAGCTGCGTCGGGAAGTAGGGCGGCAACAGGTTGAAGCCGTCGCAGGCCCCGGCCTCCAGCCAGGCCTGCATCAGGTCCGCCAATTGCTCCGGCGTGCCGACGAAGCTTTGGTGCGCGCGCGACCTGGCGACATGCCGCGCCGCCTGGCCGATGGTCAGGTTGCCGCGGGCGCAGGCGCGCAGAATGCTCTCGCCATTGGAGGTCGGCGTGCGGCTGGCCCGCACCTCCTCGATCGGCATCGGGTCATCCGGGTCCCGGTCGTAGAAGTTGAAGTAGAGATTCTCGCTGAGCATCCATATCGCGACTTCCGGATGCACCAGCTCGGCCAGCTCCTCCTCCAGCCGCTTCGCCGCGGCTTCGGTATCCGCGACCAATGGCGAGAGGCCTGGCATGATGACCACGGCTTCCGGCGGGCGGCCGTATTCCGCCATCAGCGCATGCGTGCTGCTGCGGAAGGCCTGCGCTTCCGCCATGTTGGTCTGCGCGGTGAAGATCGCCTCCGCGATCTGCGCGGCAAAGCGCCTGCCGGGTGGCGAGGCGCCGGCCTGCACCAGCACCGGCCAGCCCTGCGGCGGCCGCGGCTGGCGCAGCGGGCCGGCCACGTCGAAGCTGTCGCTGCGGTGGTGCACCGCCTGGATGCGCGAAGGGTCGAGGAAGCGCCCGCCAGCGCGGTCCATCAGCAGGGCGTCGTCGCCCCAGCTGTCCCACAACGCCGTGCAGGCGCGCATGAAGTCGGTACCGCGGGCGTAGCGGTCATCCTTCGGCAGCGCCGTGGCTCGGCTGAAATTCTGCGAGGCGCGATCCTCCCAGGTAGTGACGATGTTCCAGCCAGCGCGGCCACCGGAGACATGGTCCAGCGTGGCGAACTTGGACGCGATGGCGTAGGGCTCATGATAGGTGGTGGACAGTGTCGCCACCACGCCGATGCGCTCCGTTACCGCCGAGACCACCGAGCAGAGCGAGATCGGGTCCGGGTTGGAAAACGCCTGACGACCAAAGAAGCGGCCATCCTTTTCCCGCGTGAACAGCGTGTCGCCGACAAAGAACAGGTCGAACTTCCCACGTTCGCCGAGTTGCGCCATGTTGCGCCAGAAATCCAGCGTCATCAGCTCCGATGACGGCGTGCTCGGGTGGCGCCAGCCGGCGATGTGATGCCCACCGGGGTAGGTGAACAGGCCGAAGTGGAGTTGCTTGGGCGGCGTTGCCATGGCGATGCTCCCGGCGCTTCAGGCGGCGTTCGGATTGGCGGGACGGGCCAGGCCCAGATGCTCGCGTAGCGTGGCGCCGGCATAGGCCGTGCGGAGTTGCCCGGCGCGTCGCAGCAGTGGCGCCACCTCGCTGAGCAGAGCGTCAAGGTCGTCCGGCAGCACGGCGGGGCGCAGGTTCCAGCCATCGCAGGCGCCGGCGGCAACCCAGGCGCACATCTGTTCGGCCAGCGACGCTGCCGTGCCGATGAAGCGCAGCCCCGAACGGGTGGCGAGCAGCGTGTCGCCGGCTTCGGCGATCAGCGCACCCGCCAGCGCGGGCGGGACAGCGGCGTCAAGCGTTGCCGCACGCGCCTCGGCCGCAGCGGCCGAGGCGGCCAGGATGGGCGTGATGTTGAGCAGGATGCGCAGCGCTGCGGGGTCGCGGCCCGCGGCAGCGGTGGCGGCGCGCAGGCTGGTGCTGAAGGCCTGCGCTTCGGCGAGCGTCTGGCACGAAGCCAGGAACACATCAGCGGTGGCAGCGGCCAGTGCCAGGCCTTCGGCGCTCATGTCCCATTGCACGATCACCGGCCGCCCCTGGCGCGGGCGGATGGCAGTCAGCGGGCCTCGCACGGTGAAATAGTCGCCGGCGTGGTCGATGCGATGCACCTTGGTGCCGTGCGCGAAGATGCCTGACGGCTTGTCGGCGATGATCGTGTCGTCCTGCCAGCTGTCCCACAGTTGCTTTACTACTTCGATGTACTCGCGGGCGCGGGCGTAGCGGGCAGCGACGGAGAGCGGCAGATGGCCAAAGTCGGCCGCGACGTAGTCCAGTTGCTGAGTATCCACGCACCAGGCGGTGCGGCCGGCCGAGAGATTGTCCAGCACCGCGAAGGCGCGCGCGGTGTGGAATGGCTCGGTATGGCTCATGAAGACCGAGGCGCCGAGGCCGATGACCCGACTGTGCGGCACCAGGGAACCGAGCAGCGGCATGGGGTCCAGTTGCACCGCATCCGCGCCGCCGGACAGCAGCAGCCCCGGGCTGCCCAGCGCGGGGCCGAGCAGCACCGCGTCCAGCCCGGCCGCCTCGGCGCGTTGCATGGGGGCGCGGTAGCCGGGCAGCGCCGGGCCCGAGGATTGGCGCCACGCCGCCGGGTGGCAGCCATGGCCTGTCAGCGAAAGGGTCAGGTGCATGGCTGGTCCCGCACGTCCTCGCCGCCCTGCACCAACCCCGATTGGACTGGTCGTGCGACAGTCAGGTTCAGCGAAAGCAAGTCGCGTGCCGACGGCGACGCAGCGTCAGCGCTTGTGTGGCTGAGACCCCACAACGGCGCCCTGCATATTACGCAGGCAGCCTGCCCGGCTATTAGCCCGCCGCGCCCGCGGCCATGAAGGCGTCGCTCAACAGGCCCTGAGCGGCCAGTTCCGCCCCGGTACCACTGGCACGCAGTGTGCCGGTCTCCAGCACATAGGCGCGGTCGGCTATCTTCAGCACCTGGCGCGCCTTCTGCTCCACCAGCAGGATCGACATGCCGCCGGCGCGCAACTCCTCCACCAGGGCGAAGATGCGCGCGGACATCAGCGGGGCCAGGCCGAGCGAGGGTTCGTCCAGCACCAGCAGGCGCGGCTCGCTCAGCAGCGCGCGGGCGATGGCGAGCATCTGCTGCTCGCCGCCACTCAGCAGCCCGGCGAGGCGGTCGCGGCGTTCGCCGAGGATGGGAAAGCGCCGCATCTGCACGTCCATTGCGGCCGGCAGCCCGGCCTGGTCGCGCCGCGCATACCCGCCCATGCGCAGGTTCTCGGCCACCGTCATCTGGCCGAGGATGCCCCTGCCCTCCGGCACCAGCGCCAGGCCGGCGCGCACCGCTGCTTCGGCCCGGCGCGGCAGCGGCTTGCCGGCGAGCGTGACGCTGCCGGCGTGCGGCAGCAGCCCGGCGATGGCCTTCACCGCGCTGGTCTTGCCCGCGCCATTGGCGCCGATCAGCGCGACGATCTCGCCGGGGCGCACCTCCAGCGACAGGTCGCGTACCGCCTGGATCGGGCCGTAGCGCACGGCCAGGCCCTGCACCACCAGCATCAGGCCTCAACTCCCAGATAGGCGTCGATGACGGCGGGGATGCGGCGCACTTCGGCGGGGGTGCCGCTGGCGATCAGCGTGCCGAAGTCCAATACATGCACGCGGTCGCAGAGGTGTTCGACGAAGCCCATGTCGTGCTCGATCAGCAGCAGGGTCAGGCCTTCCGCCACCAGGCCCTGCAGCAGGCTGGCGACGCCGGCGGCTTCCTCGTGGTTCATGCCGGCCACGGGTTCATCCAGCAGCAGCAACGCGGGTTCCGCGGTCAGCGCGCGGGCGAGTTCGACGCGGCGCATGACACCATAGGGCAGCGTGGTCGCCAGCCGGTCGCGGAACGGCGCCAGGCCGAAGCGTTCCAGCGCCTGTTCGGCCCGGCGGCGCGGCGTGTCGCCGGACAGCGAGAGCGGCGCCAGCGCGGCGCGCAGCCCGCCACCGCGCTGCACCACCATCAGGTGCTCCCATACCGTCATGGAGGGGAACAGCCGGATGTTCTGGAAGGTGCGGGCGATACCGCGGCGGGCAATGCGATGCGGCGGCAGTCCGAGCAGGCTCTCCCCGCGCAGGCTGATCTCGCCCTCGCTGGGGCGATAGGCCCCGGTGATGCAGTTGAACAGCGTGGTCTTGCCGGCGCCGTTCGGGCCGATGACGCCGGTGATGGCGCCGGCCGGCAGGTCCAGCGTCAGGTTGTTCAGCGCGGTGATGCCGCCGAAGCGGCAGGTGACTCCCTTGAGCGACAGCAGGCTCATGGCTTCAGCGCCCGCAGCAAGCGCTTGTCGATGATGCCCTGCGGCCGCAGCAGCAGGATGACGATCAGCAGCGCACCGAAGGCCGCCAGCCGCCAGTCAGCGATGAAGCGCAGGGCTTCCGGCGCCAGCGCCAGCGCCGCGGCGCCGAAGAACGGGCCGAGCGCCACGGTGGAACCACCCAGCACCACCGCCAGCACCATCTCGGTCGAGCGGTCCAGGCTGAAGGCGCCGGGTTCGATGAAGATGTGCCAATGCGCGAACAACCCGCCAGCGATACCGGCCAGCGCCGCCGCGGCGGTAAAGGCGCCGAGCTTCAGTGCCACGGTGTTGAGGCCGAGCAGCCGCGCCGCGGTCTCGTCATCCCGCACGGCATTCAGCGCCAGCCAGAGGCGGGATCGTTCCGCTATCAGCACCAACACCAACAGCGGCAAGGCCCAGGCCCAGATGCCAATAAGCGAGACGCGCTGCATGCCGGAATAGCCGGCGGCGCCGCCGGTGGCATCGAGCGAGAGGAAGAAGCTGCGCGTCATCTCGCCGAAGCCCAGCGTCGCCATGGCCAGGTAGATGCCGCGCAGCCGCAGCGCCGGGAAGCCGACGATCAGCCCGAGTACGCCGCTGACCACGGCGCCGGCTGCGATGGCGAGCGGGATCGGCACCGCGTGCTCGACGCTCAGCACGCTGGCGGTATAGGCGCCGCAGGCCATGAAGGCGGCATTGCCAAGCGAGAGCTGCCCGACAGCCAGGATCAGGTGCACGCTGAGCGCGGCAATGCTGGCGATGCCGATCTCCGCCAGCAGCCCGGCGGCGTAGGAGGAGATCATACCCGCTGCGCCCCGCTGGCACGCCCGAGCAGGCCCTGCGGCCGCAGCAGCAAGGTCAGGATCATGAGGCCATAGACCGTCATGTCGCGGAAGGCGGCGCCGCCGAACGCCACGGTCATGACTTCCAGCACGCCCAGCAACGGCCCGGCCAGCAGCACGCCCCAGATGCTGGTGGTACCGCCCACTACCATGACGGCAATCGCCTTCAACCCGACCTCGACGCCGACGAACGGCGTCAGCGCGCCGTAGTGCAGGCCAATCAACACGCCAGCCACGCCCGCCATGGCGCCCGAGAGCGCGAAGGCGCCGGAGGTGACCAGCGGCGCCGGCACACCGAGCAGCCGCGCCACATCGCGGTTCTCGGCGATGGCGCGCAGCCCGTAGCCGAAGCGGGTGTGGCGCATGACCAGCGCCAACGCGGTGACCAGGCCGACCGCGGTCGCCATCACCACCAACTGCGGCTTGCCCAGGGAGATACTGCCGATACGGTAGCGTTCATCCATCAGTTCCGGCGGCAGCAACAGCGGGTCGCTGCCCCACACATTCGTCGCCACGGTCTGGAAGATAACCGAGAAGCCCAGCGTGGAGAGCAGCGGCGCAATAGGTGGGGCATTCCGCAGCGGCTGGTAGGCCACGCGCTCCACCATCACGCCGAGCAGCCCGGTGAACAGCGCCGCCGCGCCGAGCCCGACCAGCAGCGGCTGGCCGTCCAGCATAAGGGTGAGCCCGACATAGCCGCCGAGCATGAACAGCTCCGCCACCGCCAGGTTGAGGATGCCGAGCACCCCCATGACCAGCGAAAAGCCCAATGCTACCAGCGTATAGACCGCCCCAAGCGTCAGCCCATTGACGAGTTGCTGCAGGAGCACCGGCTCAGCAGGTCAGGCTGCCCGAGGTACTGCACCCGCGAAGCTTTTCGGTCCAGCTGCCGTTCTGGCCGACCACGGTGAAGAACACCTTCACCGCATCGCCGGTCGCGGCGAAGTGGATCGGGCCGGACAGGCCCTCATAGCCACTCAGCTTTTCCAGATGGGCGCGCAGCTTCTCGCGGTCGCTCTCCAGGTCGGCCGGCTTCAGCGTCAGCCCGCCGCGCAGCACGGCGTCGGTGTACATGCCGACAATCTCGGCCATGTGGGCGTCGTACATGCTCGGCTCGATGGTCGGCGGCAGGCCGGCGGTGGCGCGCAGCCGCGGCTGCAACGCGTTGGTGAAGCGCTGCACCTTCTCCCCGGTCTGGCCGGCGTAGTAGGTGGCGCAGGACACCACCGGGATTTCCGGCGCGGCGCGCAGGATGGCCGAGGAGATCAGCGGCGTGCCACCGATGATCGGCTTGATGAAGCCCTGCCGGCGCATTTCGCGCAGCACCGTCACGGCTTGGGAATAGTCGGCGGCCACCACCAGCGCGCTGGGGTTCAGCGCCTTCAGCGCCGTGATTTGCGCGGAGACGTCGATATCGCCGGTGTTGAAGGTGGCGAGCGAGCCTTCGTTCAGCAGGCGGATGCCGTTCTCCTTCAGCATCTCCGGCATGATCCGGCTGCCGAGCGCGACCGAGTTGGCGTCCTTGGCGTCGTAGATGATGGCGATGGTGTCGACCGAATAGCTGCGCTTGAACCAGGGCAGCGAGGTCTTCATCAGCACAGCCTCGTCGATGGTGTTGCGGAAGGCCCAGGGCCGGTTGGCCGCGGCGGTGCCAGGCTTCGAGGACGCCTGGCTGCACGCCACCAGCTTGGCTTGGTTGGCCACCGGGAAGGCCACTTCGCAGGCGCTGCTGGTCAGCGGGCCGGCGATCGCCAGCACCTTGTCGTCATCGGCCAGCTTGCGCACCAGGTTGGCGGCCTGCGCCGGGCGGGCAGCGTCGTCATAGATGGCAATGGACAGCTTGGCGCCACCGATGCCGCCAGCGGCGTTGACCTGCTCCTCCACCATGCGCAGCGCCACGGTGTTGGTGCGGCCCCATTCGGCGAAGGGGCCGCTGCTGGGCACGATGGCGCCAAGTTTCACCTCAAGCCCGGCGAAGCGGGCCTGCGAGACGGCGGGCCGGGCCAGGAGCAGGGCCGGCGTGGCCAGCAGCGAACGGCGGGAAAAGGTCATCGCAATGCCCCAATGCAGGTGGTGAACACGCTTTGCGCCGCGCTTCAATGCGCGGAAGCGGAGAAGTCCATCGGAAGCACGCAGCGTGCCACCCTGACCGTGCGGATGCCGCCCGGCGTGTTGCGGCTGCGGCCGACGAAGCGCGGCACGCCATCCGTCACCACCGCACCCACGGCGGGAATGTCGCCGTTGCGCAGCGCGGAGAGCGCGTCGTCGCAGGCGCCACCATCGCAGCCATCCAGCAGGATCACATCGGCGTCACGGCCCGGCGCCAGGATGCCGCTGTTCAGCCGATAGCCCCGCGCATTGTTGCCCGTGGCGGCGGCGATTGCCGCTTCCGGCGCCATGCCACCAAGGGAAGCCAGGTGGCTGATGGTGTAGAGCATGCCCAGCGGCATGATGCCGCTGCCGGTGGGCGTATCGGTTGCGATCAGCAGGCGCTCAGGCTGCCCGGCTTCCGCCAGCAGCTTCGCCGTCAGCAGCGCGGTGCGCAGGTTGCCGGCGGTGCATATCTGCATCGCCACGTCACTCTCATTCACCAGTCGCGGAAAGCCGGCATCCGGCATCGCCACCGGCCCGCCATTCACGTGGAAGGAAACGCAGGCGTTGCTGGCCAGCACATGCTCGGCCCAGATGCCGGACGAGCCCGGGATGGAGGAGCCGCCGGTATGCATGGTGGTGACCATGCCGGCCGCGCGCGCCGCGTGCATCAGCGGCGCGTAGCCATAGGGGGTCTCGAAGGCACCGAAGCCGGCCTTGGCAAGCCATATCCCGGCGGCGGCGATCTCGCGCAGGTCGGCTTCGGTCAGGCCGGGTTCCAGGATGATGCTGCCCGCGTGGACCCGCATGCCGCCGGGCCGATAGTTCAGGAAGCAGGCGCGCGCCGCCAGCGCCAGCGCCTTGACGCCCGCGGGGTCCTTCGGGCGGCCCGGCACATGCACTTCGCTGGCGCTGATGGCGGTGGTGACGCCGCCATGCAGGTAGCTTTCCAGGAAGCCAATGGTGCGCTGGCGCGGCGAATAATCGCCGAAGGTGATGTGGACATGGCTGTCGATCAGCCCCGGCGCGGCGATGGTGCCACCGGCGTCGATCACCACGTCGCAAGCCTCGGTCTCGGCGGCGCCCAGCGTGCCGATGGCGGTGATGCGGCCGGCTTCCATCAGGATGCCATCGGCCTTGATCAGCGGGTTCAGGTAGTCCCCAGTGCAGACCCCGCCCAGGTTGACGATGGCGGTACGCATCAGCGCAGCCCGTCCTTGCCTTCGATCCGGCTCGCCGCCAGGCCACCGACGCGGGCGTCGATCCGGCCACGATTGGCCAGGCAAATGATCAGCGCGACCTCATCGGCTTGCGGCGCATCCGGCAGCGTCAGCGACATGCCGTCATAGTGGCTGCGGACATACAGCGCGTCCTTGTGCGCCAGCGGCACGTCGATGCTGCTGCCCGGTGCACCGCGCTTGGTGAAGGAGGAAATCCACGCCGCGCCGCCGCCGACCGCGCGGCGCAGCGGCTCGGCAAAGGTGGTGGTCAACAGCGCGTTCACATGCTCCTGCTCACCGCCCAGGCCGACGATGCCGCCCTTGCCGTAGCTCTCGACCGGAAAATCGCCCATGGCCTGCATGGCGATGGCGGCGAGTTCCTCGCCCAGCGCCTCGCTGGCGGCGATGGCCGGCGTAAGGTCCGCGACATGGCCCTGCCCGGCATAGGGGTTGGCCAGCACCGCGATGGCCGCAACGCGGCGCAGCGCCGGGCCGCCATCGCTGCGGTCCGCTTCGGTGATCTTGTGGTCCACCATGGTGAACCAGCGGCGCATGACCAGGCGCATGCCCACACTCCCTATCATCGGGGCAAGCAGCGCCCTGGGCTCATTACCTTTCACCCGAAGGCTTTTGGCAAGCGGCATCTTGCCAATGCAGATCGCGCTTGCCAGGGCCAGCGCGAAACGAATAGCTTTCTGTAGAAGCTATTTTCGGCCCGCCCCAGCGCAGGAATCCCGCCATGAACGTGACCACCCGGATCGGCGCCACGGTAAAGGACGGCGCCACGCATCTCGCCAGCCTGCGGGACGGCCGCGCGGTGTTCCTGGAAGGCCAGCAGGTGGCCGATGTCACCATCCACCCGGCCTTCCGCAACGCCTGCGCCGCCGCCGCCGCAATGTACGACTTCCAGGCCCGGCCGGAAAACCTGGAGCGGATGACCTTCGCCGAACCCGGCGGCCGCCGGGTGAATCGCGCTTGGCAACTGCCCACCAGCTACGCCGAGCTGGTGCAGCGGCGGGAAGCCCTGGTGGCCTGGGCGGAACTCAGCGGCGGCTTCCTCGGCCGCTCGCCGGACCATGTCGCCTCCGCGCTCGGCGGCCAAATCATGGGGCTGGATGTGATCGCCGCGCAGGATGCGCGCGGCGCCGCCGTGATGGCGAACTACTACGCCCAGGTACGCGCCGCCGATGCCTTCCTCACCTATGTCATCATCAACCCGCAGGCGGATCGCTCGAAGGATTGGGGCCAGCAGCAGGGCGAGGACCTCGTCGCTTCCATCGTGGACGAGGATGCCGGCGGCATCACCATCCGTGGCGCCAAGATGCTCGGCACCAGTTCCATCATGGCCAATGAGGTCTTTGTCGCCAGCCTGCAGCCGCTGAAGCCGGGCGAGGAGAACCTCGCCTTCGCCTGCGGCCTACCGATGAACGCCAAAGGGCTGAAGGTGCTGTCCCGCAAATCCTACGAACAGCACGCGGTCAGCGCCTTCGACAACCCGCTCTCCACCCATTTCGATGAGAACGACGCCGTCCTGTTCTTCGACGACGTGAAGGTGCCGTGGGACCGGGTGTTCCATCACCGCAACACGGACCTCTGTCGGGCACAGTTCCACGACACGCCGGGCCATATCTACCAGAACTACCAGGCACAGATCCGCCTGGCGGTGAAGCTGCGCTTCCTGCTGGGCGTGGCGCGCCGGGTCACCGAGACCATCGGCACCGTCAACATGCCCCCGGTGCGGGACCTGCTGGGCAAGCTGGCGTCGCAGGCCTCCGTGGTGCAGGCCATGCTCTACGGCATCGAGGCCGCGGGCAAGATGCGCGGCCCCTACTTCGTGCCCGACCGCCACCTGGTCTATGCCGCACAGGTCCATACGCAGGAGTTGTATGGCAGCTTCGTCGCCAGCATCCGCGAACTGGCCGGCGGCTCGCTGATCATGTTGCCCTCCTCGGTCAAGGACTACGCCAATGCGGAAATGGCCAAGATCATCCGCAGCACGCAGTCCTCGGCGACGATGAGCCCGGATGAGCGGGTGCGCTTCCTCAAGCTGGCCTGGGATGCGGTTGGCTCCGAATTCGCCTCTCGCCACCAGCAGTATGAGATGTTCTACGCCGGCGCGCAGTTCGTCACCCGCGGCCACGCCTTCCGCACCGCGGACTGGGCCGGCGCGACCGGCCTGGTGCAGCAGGTGCTGGAGCGGACCTCACCGCCGCTTGGGTGACCCCGGTACCGCAAGTTGGCGTTGCAGCGCCAGCGCACGCTCGCTGCTGTCCAGCAGGCGTTCCAGCATGGCTGAGAGGCGGCGGAAGTCCTCCGCGCCCAGGCTCTCGAACTCCACGTCGTTGACCTGGCGCTGCACCGGCGCCAGCCGCGCCAGCAGCGTGCGGCCGGCCTCGGTCACGGTCAGGCAAAGGCGGCGCCGGTCGCTCGGGTCCATCGCCTTGTCCACCAGCCCCTTGCCCAGCAGCCGCTTGGTCACGGTGGTGACGAAGGCGCCGCTCAGGTGCAGGTGGCCGGCCACGGTGCGGATGCTGACATCCCCCTCGGCCGACAGATGCGCGATGGAGATCAGGATCGTGTACTCGATGCCGACCAGGCCGATATAGGCGGCATGGCCCTCGCGGATCGCCTCATGCCGCGCCAGAAAGCCGAACAGGTTATGCACCAGCAGGCGGAAGTCGCGGTCGCTGCCGCCCGTCAGCAACTCGGGGCGGGAGACGGTGAGCGCGGCGCCGGAGCTGTCGCCCGGCTTGGCCCTGCTGGTCTTCGGCGCGGCCGCTGACTGCTTCAATTCCCGTTCCTGCCGAAGCTATCCACTCCGCCGATTACGGTCCCCGGCCGGCGCCGTCAACGCGGGCGGCGCTTCGGCGGGCAATGGCACGGGGGGAGTGCCGGTGTTTTGGTCAACCGCGGCCGACATCGGCGCGCAACGGCGCGATCGCCGCTGGCACGGCGGTTGCTGAACTGGGCGCATGACCGAGACAAACATCGCGCCCATGGTCGCCGGGCTGTTCCACGTGGCGATCAAGACCAACGACCTGGATGCCACCGTCACCTTCTACACCAAGGTGCTCGGGCTGGTTTCCGTCTTCCGGCCGGATTTCGGCTATCCCGGCGCCTGGCTGGGCATTCCGCTGCCTGGTGGCCCCGCCATCATGCACATCTATGCCGGCGGCCCGGCGCTCGGCGCCGATGGCATCGCGCCGGCCGGCACCGCAGCCATCGACCACGTGTCGCTGGCCTGCCGCGGCTACCATTCCTATATCGCGCGCTTCCGCGCCCATGGGCTGGATTGGCGGGAGTTCCTGGTGCCCGGCACCACGCTCTGGCAGCTCTTCGTCTATGACCCCTCGGGCGTGCAACTGGAGCTGACCTTCGATGGCAACTTCGAAGACGGCGCCTCGCCCGACATGAGCGATGGCCGCCGCTACATCGCCGGCAGCAGCTTCTTCGACGCAACCACCTACCCGAGGCTTGGCTGATGCACCGCCGTTCCCTGCTGCTGGGTGCCGTCGCCGCGCCCTTCGTCATCGGCACCGCCCGCGCCGCCGACACGGTGAAGGTCGCGACCTTCGATGCTGCCTCCACCCTGCCCTACTGGGTTGCGGTCACCCGCGGCTACTTCTCCGAGGTCGGCATCGAACCGGTCGGCACGCCGCTGGCGACGCATCCGCTGATCGTGCAGTCCCTGGTGACCAACGACGCCGAGGCCTGCACCAACCTGGTGACGCTGGAAGCCGCCAACATCAACAGCCGCCGTGCCAATTCGGTGCTGTTCTTCTCCATCAACGGCCAGAACGCCGAATACCAGATGGAGCAGTTCGTGGTCCGCCCGGGCAGCCCGGCCAAGGCACTGACGGACCTGAAGGGCGCCCGCATCATCTCCGCCCCCGGCCCCGGCAACCTGGCCGGTGCGCGCGGCGCGCTCGCCGCGGTGGGCCTGCAGGAGAACCGTGACTACACCCTGGTGGAACAGCCGATGGGCCAGCACATCGGCGCCATGCAGTCGGGCCAGTTCGACGCCGCCTATACGCTGGAACCCGTTGCCACCATCGGCGTGCGCAACGGCGCCATGCAGCGGCTGGAAGCCGGCGTCATCGCCACACACATGCTGGGCAGGCGGGACGCCTTCGCCTTCGCCTCCGGCGCCGGCTTCTCCGGCCGCTTCCTGGAGACGCGGCACGACGTGGCCAAGCGCTACGCCGCCGCCTGGGGCAAGGCCGTGATGGCCGTGCGCAACGACCTGACCACCCGCCAGGTGCTGACCAGCCACCTGAATACGCCAGCCGAGCTGGCCGCCGTGATGCCGTTGCAGCGCTTCACCCTGGCCAGCGAGATGACGCCGCAGATGCTGGCCGACCTGCAG
The DNA here is from genome assembly GCA_947371015.1 of Acetobacteraceae bacterium. GTDB lineage: Bacteria > Pseudomonadota > Alphaproteobacteria > Acetobacterales > Acetobacteraceae > CAIMOR01. The sequence continues at coordinate 13,259 of CANBNK010000044.1, forward strand.
AAGTTCATCGACCTGGCGGTGGCCCAGGGCGTGGTGCGGGAGCGCATCACCACGGCGCAGCTGCTGCGGGCGCCTTGAACGCCATCACCCCGCGTGAGGCCGCGCTTTCCGTGCGCGGCCTGCGCAAGGCTTTTGCTGGCGTGGCGGTCTATGACGGCTTCTCGCTGGACGTGAAGCGCGGCGACATCCTGGCCATCTTCGGCCCGAATGGCTGCGGCAAGTCCACGCTGATCAACATGGCAGCCGGGCTGCTGCCGGTGGATGGCGGGGAGATCCTCTATGACGGCCGCATCGTGGACGAGGTGCGCATCGGCTACGTCTTCCAGAACTACCGGGAGGCGCTGTTCCCCTGGCGCCGCGCCGCCGAGAACATCCGCTATCCCCTCCGCCGCATGGGGCTGAAGCGCGCCGAAATCGAGCGCCGGCTGGAGTCGCTGGCGGCGGATTTCCGTGTGCGCTTCGACCTCAACGCCTACCCCTATTCGCTCAGCGGCGGGCAGCAGCAGTTGGTCAGCATCATGCGCGCCCTGGCGGTGGAACCCGAGGTGCTGTTCCTCGACGAACCCTTCTCCGCGCTGGACTACGAGACGACGCTGAGCCTGCGCACGTTGCTGCAACAGGTGCTGAAGGCGCGGAAGACCACCACCATCCTGGTCAGCCACGACCTGGAGGAAAGCATCGTCCTGGCCGACCGCATCCTGATGCTGACCCGGCGTCCCACCCTGGTGGCCGACGACATCGCCGTTGACCTGGCCTGGCCGCGCGAGGCGGCGACGCTCTCGGCACCCGACTTCATCGCCATCAAGGCGCGCTGCCTGGATGTGTTCACGCGTGCGGTGGCCGGGGCATGAGGGCGCTGCTGGTACCCGCTGGCGGCGCGGCCGGCTTCATCGCGCTGTGGTGGCTGGCGGTGCTGCTGCGCCTGGCAGACCCGGTGCTGCTGCCCTCTCCGCTGGAAACCTTCAACGACACGGCCAAGTCCTTCACCCAAGGCCCGCTGCTGCACGATTTGTGGCGCACGGTCACCCGCACCGTGCTGAGCTTCCTCGTCGCCTGCGCCATCGGCGTGCCGCTCGGTCTGTTGCTGGGGGCGAGGGAGAGCATCTATCGAGCGGTGGAGTTCGTGGTGGACTTCTTCCGCTCCACCCCCGCCTCGGCACTGTTCCCGCTGTTCCTGATCCTGTTCGGGGTTGGCGAGGGCACCAAGATTGCTGTCGCCGCCTTCGGTGCCGCGCTGGTCATCCTGTTCAACGCCGCCTATGGCGTGATGAACGCGCGCCGCACCAGGCTGCTGGCCGCCCGCGTCATGGGCGCCAGCCCGCTGCGCGTGGTCTTCGACGTGATGCTGTGGGAGGCGATGCCGCAGATACTCGTGGGCATGCGCAGCGGCGTTTCGCTGGCGCTGGTCATCGTGGTGGTGGCCGAAATGTTCATCGGCAGCACGGATGGCCTGGGCCAGCGCGTCATCGTCGCGCAATCGCTGTTCGAGAGCGGCTTGATGTACGGCGTCATCTTCGTCGCCGGCGCGCTGGGCTACCTGCTGAACCTGACCTTCCTGCTGCTGGAAAAGCGCTTCATCCACTGGGCGGGAAAGTAGCGCCCGGTCGCCCGAGGCGCTGGCGCCGCAGGGCATGATTCAGCCGCTCAAACCACTTCCGGCACATCCGTATAGGCGCGGCGCAGCTTGGCCAGGAATTCCGGCTGCATCTTGTGCCGGCTCAGTGCCAGCGCATCGGCACCGGGCTGCATGCTGTCCGTCGCCGCCACCGAAAAGGCGCGGATGAAGCTGACGCGCGGGTCGCGCAGCGCGGCAATCTCGGCCACGCCGCCGCCGCGCTTCAGCACCTCGGCGGCCAGCACGCCTTCTTCAAGCGCCTGGGTGGCACCCTGCCCCAGCGTGGGCACCATGGCGTGGGCGCAGTCGCCCAGGAACAGCACGCGGCCATCGGCGCTGCCGCGCCGCAACGGCGTCACCTGCAGCCGCGCCCAATGCACCTGGTCGATCAAGCGGCAGGTCTGGTCCACCATCCAGGCCACCGCCGGACAGGCTTCGTCCTCCGCCGGCAGGTACACCGCGCGGGCATGCGCAGCGGTCTTCTGCTCCGCCGTGAAATCCGCCCCCACGCCAATGGGAAAGGCTCCGGCGATGTACACCGCGCCACCCGGCAGCCTGTAGCTCAGCAGCCGGTTGTTGCCGTTGAACCACTGGCCATAATCGTCATACGGGCAGTCCGCCGCATCAGGCACCAGCAGGCGGGTCAGCGCGATGCCGTGATGCTCCGGCACTGGCTCGCCGGCGCTCAGCACGCGCAGTTGGCTGTAGCGCCCATCGGCGGCCACCAGCAGGTCGAAGCCACCATGCCGCACCGTTTCGCCGCCCACGCGGAACACCGGCACCAGGCGCCCGGCGGCGTCTTCCTCCAGCGCGACCAGTTCATGCCCGTACTTCGTGCAGGCCGCCACCGGTTCGCGCATCAGCCGGTACAGCTCCGACCAACGCAGCCGCACGCCAAGGTCCTCCGCCACCTCCAGCAGGTCCAGGTCGAACAGCCGTTCCCCCGTGGCGCTGTCGATGAACCAGCGGCGCCAGGGCAGGCTCGCCTCCAGCAACGCGCGATGCCGCGCCGGGCGGTACAGCCGCAGCGCCTTCAGCGCGTTGGGGCAGATGTTGAGGCCGGTGCCGGCCTCATCCCGTGCGCCCTCCGCCACCCGCTCGAAGCCTTCGAGCTGGAAGCCTGGCACGTCGCTCAGGCATTCCAGCAACAGGGAGCCGGCCACGCCGGTCCCGATCACGCCAATCCGCATGGCGTGTACCTTGCAATCCATGCGCCAGGGTCAGGGCATGAAAAAGGGCGGGCCCTCTCGGACCCGCCCCTGCTCTTTCAAACGCCCGGAAGCGTCAGCCGTCGATGACGGCCAGCACCTTCGGCGGCGACATCGGCAGGCTGTAGAACCGCTTGCCCAGCGCGTCGTGGATTGCGTTGGCAATGGCGGCCAGCGGCGGCACGATCGGTGCCTCGCCGACGCCACGCACACCCTGCGGGTGCTTCGGGTTCGGAATTTCCAGCATGATCGGCTCGATCATCGGCACGTCCGAACAGACCGGCATGCGGTAGTCGAGGAAGCTGGCGTTATCCAGCTGACCCTTGGCGTTGTAGAGGTACTCCTCCGACAACGCCCAGCCGATGCCCTGCACCACGCCGCCCTGGATCTGGCCCTCGACGTAGTCAGGATGCAGCGCCCGGCCGACATCCTGCGCCGCCGTGTAGCGCAGCACGCGGACGATGCCGAGGTCCACGTCCACTTCCACATCCACGCAATGCGTGGCGAAGCCGGGGTCCGCACCCGTGGTGTTCAACTGCACGCCGGCGCCGATGGGACCGCCCATCTCGTTCGCCTTCGCCGCCAGGTCCTTCAGGGTCAGCGGCGGGAACTGGCCGGCATTCGGGCCAGCCGGGCGCGCTTCACCATTGTCCCAGATCACCGCCTCGGGGTCGATCTTCCAGATCTTCGCAGCGCGCTCCTTCAGCTGGCCGATCACCTTCTCGGCCGACTGCGTGACCACCATCGCCGAGGCAAAGGTAACACGGCTGCCGCCGGTGAGGTTGGAGAAGCCGATGGAGGAGGTGTCACCGATCAGCACCGAAATCCGGCTGTGGTCGATGCCCAGCAGCTCCGCCGTGACGTTGGCGATGGAAGCGCGGCTGCCGCCAACATCCGGGTGGCCGGTGGTAACGTTGACGTTGCCGTCCTCAGTGATGTTGAGCTGCGCGCTGCTCTCGCCGCCCGCGTTGAACCAGAAGCCGGAGGCGACGCCACGCCCGCGCACAACGCCCTTGGACGGGTTCTTGTCCAGCGGCGCGGTGTAGTGCGGGTGGTTCTTGATAGCCTCCACCGTCTCCTTGAACGTGATGGCGCCCAAGGTGGCGCCATACACGGTCTTGCCGCCGGGCTTGGCGGTGTTCTTCAGCCGCAGTTCCAGCTTGTCCATGCCGAGCGCTTCGGCGATTTCGTCCAGCACGCACTCGGTGGCATAGGCGCCGAGCGGCGCGCCAGGCGCGCGATAGGCCGCGACCTTGGAGCGGTTGGAAACCACGTCATACCCCACCGAGAGCACGTTCTCGATGTTGTAGGGCGAGAAGGAGCAACCGACAGGACCGCGCAGCGGCGAACCCGGCAAGCCGCCGGCCTGCAGGTAGAAGGTGCCCTGGGCGGCAACGATGCTGCCGTCTTTCTTCACACCGATCTTGACCGTGCTCATCGAGCCCGAGGTCGGGCCGGTGGCGCGGAACACTTCGTCGCGGCTCATCACCATCTTGACCGGGCGGCCAGACTTCTTGGCCAGCATCACCGCCACCGGCTCCAGGTAGATGATGGTCTTGGCACCGAAGCCGCCCCCGATCTCCGCCGGGATCGCGCGGATGTTGCTTTGCGGAATGCCCGTCAGCAGCGACGTCATGGCGCGGACCATGAACTGGCCCTGGCTGGACGACCAGATCGTCACCCGGCCATCGGCGGCATAGCTGACAGTGCAGGCATGCGGCTCGATATAGCCCTGGTGCACCGGGCGCGTGGTGAAGCTGCGCTCGATGATCAGGTCAGCCTGGGCGAAGCCAGCATCGACGTCACCCAGCTTGTTGACCATGGTGGTCGCTATGTTGCTGGGCTTGCCCTCATGCCGCACGAAGTCGTGCAGGATCGGCGCATCCGGCTTGATCGCATCCTCGATCTCGATGACGTGCGGCAGGACCTCGTAGTCCACCTCGATCAGCTTGCAGGCGGCCTCGGCCACTTCCTCGCTGATCGCGGCCACGGCGGCCACCGGGTGGCCGTGGAACAGCGTCTTCTCGCGCGCCATCACGTTGCGGCACATCCAGCGCATGTCCTGGATGCCCAGCATCACGGACTTGTCGAGCGGAAAGTTGACGATGTCCTTCGCCGTCACCACCGCCTTCACGCCCGGGAGCGCCTCGGCCTTCGACGTATCGATGCCGCGGATCACCGCATGCGGATGCGGGCTGCGCAGCACGCGGCCCCAGATCATCCCGGGCATGCTGTGGTCAGCGGAGTAGCCGGCACGGCCGGTCACCTTGTCGGCGCCATCCGGGCGGATGGTGCGCTTGCCGATCCACTTGTTGTCGATGGCGTTCATCAGGCGGCGCTCCTCATCTCGGCAGCGGTTTCCAGCACGGCGCGGACGATCTTGTCATAGCCGGTGCAGCGGCACAGGTTGCCGGCCAGCCAGAAGCGCACTTCCGTCTCGGTCGGGTCCGGGTTCTTCTCCAGCAGCGCGCGCGCCGCCATCAGCACGCCGGGCGTGCAGATGCCGCATTGCAGCGCGGCCATTTCCAGGAACTTCTGCTGCAGCGGGTGCAGCTCGTCGCCCTGGGCCATGCCCTCGATGGTGGTGATCTCACGGCCGCCGACCTCGGCCGCCAACACCAGGCAGGAACAGGTCAGCCGGCCGTCCAGCGTGATCGAGCAGGAACCGCAGTCGCCGGTGCCGCAGCCTTCCTTGCTGCCGGTCAGGCCCAGGGTGTTGCGCAGCACGTCCAGCATGCTCTGCGATGGGTCGCAGAGGAACTCGGTCGGCTCGCCATTGATGGTGGTGGTGACGTGTAGCTTGGCCATGGTTCAGGCCCTCCCCTGCGCGCGGTCGGCGGCGATGGCGGCAGCGCGCTTCAGCAGCACGGCGGCAACCTTGGTGCGATAGACAATGGTGCCGCGCTTGTCGTCGATCGGCTTGCAGGCGGCGGAGCAGGCGGCCGCGGCGGCGTTGATCGCGGCGTCGTCCAGCTTGCTGCCGACCAGCGCCTTCGCGGCATCGGCCACCAGCAGCACGGTCGGCGCGGCGGCGCCGAGGCCGACGCGGGCAGCGGTGACGACACCACCGGCCATCGTCAGGCTGACGCCGACACCGACCACGGCGATATCCATTTCCGTACGCGGGATCATGCGCAGGTAGGCGTCACCGGAACCCGCCGGGCGGGCCGGCAGGGTGAAGCCGACCAGGATTTCGCCGGCCGCCAGGTTGGTGCGGCCAGGGCCGGCCGGGAAGGCCTCAACCGGCAGGGTGCGGCGGCCGTTCGGGCCGGCAATGGTGAGCACGGCGCCGGCGGCGACCATGGCGGGCACGCTGTCCGCGGCCGGGGAGCCGTGGCAGAGGTTGCCACCCGCGGAGGCGCGGCCCTGCACCTGGGTGGAGCCGATCAGATTGATCGCCTCCAGCACGCCCGGCCACACCGTGCCGAAGCGCGGATGTTCCGCCAGCACGGCGCCGGAGACGGCGGCACCGACCCAAAAGCTGCCATCGGCGGCTTCGGAGATGCTGGTCATCTCGGGGATTTTCTTGATGTCGATGATGGTGCCGGGGCGCGCCATGCCATTGCGCATCTGCACCAGCAGGTCGGTGCCGCCGGCGAGGATGCGGGCGGCCCCTTGGGCTGCAGCGAAAGCGCGTACCGCTTCGTCAAGCGTCGGCGGCGCCAGGTATCGAATATCCGTCATGATTGTTTCCGTGGTCGTTTCCGGTCCCCGGTACACCCCGTTGGATCGGGATGCTGCCCCTGGTCAGGCGCACAGGATGCGGAAGGGTACGCTGGCCGGCCAGGGTCGGATAGCCCCTTCGTTACCGCAGGGTAAAGCCGGGCCGCATGACTACGTCATTGGCGGAATACCGAGCAGGCTGGCGCCACATTGGGCGCCACCGGCACCGCAATGCCCGATTCGACCCCACGAGACGCTTGCAGTCGCGCCGCCGGCAACGGAGGCTATCATCTGGCATTTCGCCGGAGCCGCCGATGCGTCGTCGCCACATGAGCCTTACCCTACCCGCCTTGTTGCTCGGCGGCGCGCTGCCCGCCAGGGCGCAGAGCGTGACGCGGGATGTGCGGCTCATCGTGCCCTATGCCCCCGGCGGCACCACCGACCAGTTCTGCCGGATGCTGGCCGAAGGACTCGGCCATCGGCTGGGCGGGCGCAACGTGGTGGTGGAGAATCGCAGCGGCGGCGGCACCTTCATCGCCATGCAGGTGGTGGCCACAGCCCCGGCGGATGGCCACACCATGTCGCTGGCTTCCACCGCCACGCTGGCCACGGCTGCGGTGCTGCCGGGCCTCAGCCCGCCGCTGGACACCGACCAGGCGCTGCTGCCAGTAACCAACCTGATCCGCGTGCCCATGGTGCTGGTCGGCCGGCCAGACGCGCCCTACCGCACCCTGCCGGAGCTCATCGCCCATGCCCGCGCCAATCCGGGCAAGCTGAACATCGGCAATTCCGGCCAGGGCGGGCAGACCCACCTGCTGGCGGCGCGGCTGATGCACGAAGCCGGCATCGTCATGGAGCATATTCAATACCGTGGCGGCACGCCGGCGCTGCTGGATATTCTTTCCGGCAACGCCGACCTGTATTTCTCCCTGCTGCCGGAATCGCTGCCCTTCATCCGCGACAACCGGCTGCGGCCGCTCGGCTTCGCCTCCACCGAACGCAACCCGACCCTGCCGGATGTGCCGCTGGTGGGCGAGACGCTGCCCGGCTTCAGCGGCGATGTCGGCTACGGCCTGGTCATGGCCGCCGCGACACCGCCCGAATGGGTGGCGTTTTGGAATACCGAGATCAACCGCTTCATGAACCGCCCGGACATCCGCGAGCGGATGGAGAAGCTGCTCTGGCTGCCGAAGAATGGCACGGCCGCTGCGTATCGCGCCGAGATCGCCGATGACCGACGCGTGTGGGGCGGCGTGATCCAGGCCGCGGGCATCCGCGCCGGCACCTGAAAAGGAGCCTGAAAGGGCTGGCCCGCTTTCTGCTTGATCCTGCCACAGCGGGCGCGTTGCCCATGGCGGAGGGTGCATGCGCGGCGTTCGGCTTTGCTGTGGAGTGCTGCTGGCCACCTTGCTGGCGCCCCTGGTTTCGACCGCTTCGGCACAGGCGCAGGAAGCCTGGCCGCAGCGGCCGGTGCGCCTGGTGGTGCCCTATCCGCCCGGCGGCGTGACCGACGGCTTCGGCCGCCTGGCCGCCGAATGGCTGGCGCCGCGGCTGGGCCAGCCGGTGGTGGTGGAAAACCGCAGCGGCGCCTCGGGCGCGCTGGCCATTGAACACGTCATGGCCAGCCGGGCGGATGGCTATACCCTGCTGGTGTCCAGCAACTCGCAGCTGGTATTCCAGCAGGTCGCCGGGCGACCGACCTACGAGCCACTGCGCGACCTGGCGCCGATTTCCATCATGGGCCGCAACCCCGCGGTATTGGCGGTACGCGCGGAGTTAGGCGTGAGCACGCTGCCGGCCTTCGTCGCCCTGCTGCGGCAGCGGCCAGGGCACTACGACTACAGCTCCGCCGGTGCCGGCGGGGCCAGCCACCTGGCGATGGTGCTGTTCACCCAGGTCACCGGCACCAGCATGCAGCATGTGCCCTATCGGGGCGGCGTACCGGCGATGCAGGACCTGCTGTCTGGCGTGGTCGCCGCCCATGCCGCGGCACCTTCCGACGCGCTGCCGCATGCCAGTGGCGGGCGCATCCGGCTGCTGGCCACCACCGGCGACAAGCGGCTGCCGGGCGCGCCGGAGGTACCGACCATGGCGGAGGCCGGCTACCCGCAGATATCGCTGTTCATGTGGAACTCGCTGCTGGCGCCGCTGGGCACGCCGGCGCCGGTCCTGGCGCGGGTCGAACGCGAAATCCGCGGCGCCTGCGCCGACGCAACCTTCCAGGCCGGGCTGGCGCGACTTGGCGCCGAGCCGGTCTGCGGCAGCGCGGCCGAGATGGCCACGGTGCTGCGCACGGAAACGCCGATGTGGCGCGAGGTGGTGCGGGCCTCGGGGCTAACCTTCGACTGAACCACGGCGGCCGGGTGGACGGGCCAGGCCGAGGTTTTCGCGCAGCGTGGTGCCCTCATAGGCGGTGCGGAACAGGCCGCGGCGCTGCAACTCCGGCACCAGCTGGTCCACGAAGGCGTCGAACTGGCCGGGGAACCAGGGCGGCAGGATGTTGAAGCCATCCGCCGCGCCGGTAGTGAACCATTCCTCCAGGATATCGGCGATCCGCTTGGGCGACCCGGTGATGACCCAATGCCCGCGCGCCGCCGCGATCAGGTTGTACAGGTCGCGAAGTGTCATGTTCTCCCGCGCCGCCGCGGCCATCAAGGTACGGGCGAAGCCGTGCGACATGTCCGTCGGCGGGAAATTCGGCACCGGGCCGTCCAGCGGCAGGCCGGAGACGTCGTGGCCGATGCGGGCCGAAACCAGCGTTAGCGCATTGCTGGCATCCAGGTAGCCCTGCAACTCGGCCAGCAGGTCGCGCGCCTCCTGGTCGGTACGGCCGATGAAGGGCATCACGCCCGGCAGGATGTGGCACTGTTCCGGGGTGCGGCCGTAATTCGGCAGCAGGGCCTTGAACTCCGCGTAGTTGCGCCTCGCCTCTTCCAACTCCTGCACCACGGCAAAGACCACCTCCGCGGTGCGGGCAGCGAAGGCCTGGCCGGAGGCTGAGGCACCGGCCTGGATGATGACGGGATGGCCCGACGGCGAGCGCGACATGCTGAGCGGCCCGGCCACCTGGAAGTGGCGGCCCTGGTGGTTCAGCGCATGGACCTTGGCGGGATCGACGAACAGGCCGGTGGCGGTATCCCGCACCAGCGCGTCATCCTCCCAGCAATCCCACAGGCCCTTCACCACATCGACGAATTCCTCGGCGATCTCGTAGCGCTTGTCGTGCTCGGGGTGGGCGGCGCGGCTGAAATTGGCGGCCGAGCCGGCGTTGGAACTGGTGACGACGTTCCAAGCGGCGCGCCCCTTGCTGATGTGGTCCAGCGAGGCGAAACCACGCGCGACGGTAAAGGGGTCCGAATAGGTCGAGGAGACGGTGGCGCCCAGCCCGACATGGCGGGTGGTGACGGCCAGCGCGCCCATGGCGACCAGCGGTTCGGTGCGGGTGACGAAGGAGGGGTGGTCGCCCTTCACCTTGGTCGCCAGCCCGTCCGAGATGAACAGCAGGTCGAACAGCCCGCGCTCCGCCGTGGCGGCGATGGACTGCAGCACCTCCAGGCTTTCATTGCTGGCACTGGCACCAGGCATGCGCCAACCGGCGATGTGGTTGCCGGTGCCCTGGACGAAGACCGCCAGGCGTATGCGACGTGGATGGGCCATTCCCGGCACTCCCCTTGTACTGGCAGCCTAGGCCCGGCAGGGCCGGCTGCTCAATCCTCCTGCGCCTTGGCCTGGCGCGCGAGTTCCGCCCAGCGCGGCACCTCGGCCCGGACCAGGGCGGCGAAGGGTGCCGCCTCCATCGCCACGTACTGCGTGCTGGTGCGGGCGAAGCGCGCCGCCACCGCCGGGTCGCCGCGCCGCCGCACCAGCGCCTGCTCAATCCTCGCGGTGATCTCGGCCGGCAGGGCAGCCGGTCCGAAGACCCCGTTCCAGGTCTCCACCCCGAAGCCCGGCAGCGTCTCGGCAATGGTCGGGACAGCCGGCAGTTCCGCCAGTCGCACCGGGCCGCTGACGCCGACCAGCCGCACCTCGGGGCTGTTGGCGAAGGCGACGATGTCGGACGGGTTGGAGAACAGCACCGGCACCCGGCCAGACACCACTTCCGCCATGGCCGCCGGGCCACCGCGGAACGGCACATGCGTGGCGGTGAGGCCGGCGCGGGAGAGGAACAGCTCCATGCCCAGGTGCTGCGTGCTGCCGATGCCGCCGGAGCCATACAGCAGCCGGCCGCCATCCGCCCGGATGCGCGCCACGAGCTGCGGGATGCTGGTGATCTCCAGCCCGCGGCTGACCGCCATGATCAGCGGATTGGTCGCCACCAGGGTGACGGGGGTAAGGTCCGCCACCGTGTCCACCGGCGGGTGGCGGCGCATCACGCCTGGCGCAATGGCGATGTTGGCGACGGAAGCGAACAGCAGCGTGTTGCCATCCGGCGCGGCGCGGGCCACGGCTTCCATGGCGATGTAGCCGCCGGCGCCGCCGCGATTATCCACCACGAATTGCTGGCCCAGCGCCTCGCTCAGCAACTCCGCGGTCAGCCGGGCCAGCGTGTCGGTATTGCCGCCGGCGGGATAGGTGACGATGAGCCGCACCGGGCGCTCCGGCCAGGCCGCGGCAACGGGCCGCCAGGGCAGCAGCGCGCCCAGCAGCAGAACCAGCACGATCAGCTTACGCCATGGGTTCATGACGAATCAGTCGCACGTGGCGCCGCGCCACCGCAAGCGTTCGACAGGGGCCCGCGCCGCCCACGCCGCCCCGCACTGCACGCCAATGCGGCAGCGCCTTCGCTGGCGCCCCGGCATTGCCCAGCGCTGGTGCATCCGCGCCGAAATGCGGCGCCGCAGGGGTTTGCACCGGGCCGCCGAAACGGGTGGAATGCCTGGCAAGGGTGGCTGACCGCCCAGGCTTGAGGGACATCGCTGGCGCGCGGCCAACCCCGATACGGAGGCTAGCGCATGACGCTCGACCTGGTGGCGGCGGCCAAGGAACGCGGGATCCGTTATTTCCTGATCTCCTTCCTCGACCTGTTCGGCGTGATGCGCGCCAAGCTGGTACCGGCCTCGGCCATTGGCGGCATGCAGCGCAACGGCGCGGGCTTCGCCGGCTTCGCCACCTGGCTGGACATGACCCCCGCCGACCCCGACGTGCTGGCCATGCCGGACCCGGCCAGCCTGGTGCAGCTGCCCTGGAAGCCCGAGGTCGCCTGGCTGGCGGCCGACCCGTGGATGGCAGGCGCGCCGCTGGCCCAGGCCCCGCGCAACGTGCTGAAGCGCCAGATCGCCGCCGCCGCCGCGCAGGGGCTGGAGATGCGCACCGGCGTGGAGTGCGAGTTCTTCCTGCTGGCGCCTGACGCGATGGCGCTGGCCGACCCTGCCGACCGCGCTGCCAAGCCCTGCTATGATCAGGCTGCGCTGATGCGCCGCTACGACGTGATCTCGGAGCTGTGCGACGCCATGCAGGCGCTGGGCTGGGGCGCCTACCAGAACGACCACGAGGACGCCAACGGCCAGTTCGAGATGAACTGGGCCTATGCCGATGCCCTGACCACGGCGGACCGGCACGCCTTCTTCAAGTACATGGCCAAGGCCATTGCCGAAAAGCACGGGCTGCGCGCCACCTTCATGCCGAAGCCCTTCGTTGATCTCACGGGGTCCGGCTGCCACGCGCATGTCTCGCTGTGGCAGGGCGGCCGCAACCTGTTCGAGGACGAAGGCGCCGAGCTGGGCATCTCCAGCCTGTGCCGGCGCTTCCTGGGTGGTGTGCTGGCGAATGCGGAGGCGCTGGCGGCGCTGACCAACCCGACCGTGAACAGCTACAAGCGGCTGAACGCGGCGGGCACCAGCAGCGGTGCCACCTGGGCGCCGAATGCGGTCAGCTGGGCCGGCAACAACCGCACCCACATGATCCGCATTCCCGAAGCCGGGCGCTTCGAGTGCCGCCTGGCCGATGGCGCCGCGAACCCCTACCTGTTGCAGGCCGGGCTGCTGGCCGCCGGGTTGGCCGGGCTGGTGGCCGATGCCGACCCCGGCCCGCCACTGGCGCTGAACATGGTGACGGAAGGACACCAGGCCGGGGCGCGGCAGCTCCCGCTCAACCTGCTGGATGCGCTGCGCGCGTTCGCTGCCTCGGGGCCGCTGCGGGCGGCGCTGGGCGAGGACTTCACCCAGGCCTACCTGAAGCTGAAGCAGCAGGACTGGGCTGCCTATGCGCGGCATCTCTCGGCCTGGGAGGTGGAGACGACGCTGGACGTGTAGGTCGCGCCGCCCGGCACGGCGAGGGCGCCGACAGGGACGACCGATTGCGCTACGGTGGCGGGTGCAACGCCCCTCAAACCAGCCATGACCGAACCCGCATCGCCTCCGCAACGCAAGATCATCCACATCGACATGGATGCCTTCTTCGCCTCGGTCGAACAGCGCGACGACCCCGCGCTGCGCGGCCTGCCGGTGGCGGTGGGTGGCTCGCGCGAACGCGGCGTGGTGGCGGCGGCCAGCTATGAAGCCCGGAAGTTCGGCGTGCACTCGGCCATGCCGTCGGTCACCGCGCGGCGCAAATGCCCAGACCTGGTCTTCGTGAAGCCGCGCTTCGAGGTGTACAAGGCGGTCTCGCTGCAGATCCGCGCCATCTTCGCCTTGCATACGCCGGTGATCGAACCGCTCTCGCTCGACGAGGCCTATCTCGACGTCACCGAGAACCTGCAGGCCATCGCCTCGGCCACCGAGATCGCCGAGCGCATCCGCGCCGATATCCGCGCCGTCACCGGCCTGACCGCCTCGGCTGGCGTGTCCTACAACAAGTTCCTGGCCAAGCTGGCCTCGGACCACCGCAAGCCGGATGGCCTGTTCGTCATTACCCCGCGCATGGGGCCTGGCTTCGTGGAGGAGCTGCCGGTCGGCAGGTTCCACGGTGTCGGCCCAGCGACCACGACGAAGATGCAAGCCTTGGGCATCCACACCGGGCTGGATTTGCGGGCGCAGCCGTTGGCCTTCCTGCAACAGCATTTCGGCAAGGCCGGGCCGTACTACTACTGGATCGCGCGTGGCATCGACGAACGCCCGGTGCGTGCCAACCGGGAACGCAAGTCGGTCGGGGCCGAGAACACCTTCGCCGCCGACCTCAACAGCCTGGCAGCGGCGCGAGAGGCCTTGCAGCCGATCATCGACAAGGTCTGGCGCCATTGCGAGACCGCCGGGATCAGCGGCCGCAGCGTGACGCTGAAGGTGAAATACGCCGACTTCAGCCAGGTCACCCGCAGCCGCACCGGCGGCGCGCCCGTCGCCAGCCGCGCCGAACTGGCCGAGATCAGCGACGCCTTGCTGGTGCCGGTGTTCCCGGTGCCGCGCGGCATCCGGCTGCTCGGCGTCACGCTTTCCGCGCTGGGCGACGGCACCACGGCGGTGGAGCCGCAACTGCGCCTGGCGGTCTGATGCCAACGGCACGAGGTTTTGCCTCGTGCCGAGGCGCCGAATGGCGCCCGCGGGTCGCCCCCTTGGGCGCGCGGAACCGCGAAGCCAAGGAAACCGGAGGTTTCCGCCCGGCGACTGAGGGCAAGAAGAAGCCGATATCAACGGTCAAGAAACCTGGCCGCTGGTATGAGCCTCACCAACCGGCGAGGTTCGCTCGCAGCGTGATCCATTCCGATCGATCACGCTGCGACCCAGGGAAGGACCGAGCGGCCCAGCCCCGCAGCGGCCTACCCGATGATGTGCAGGTCGCTCGCCACGACGGTGGGGTGCCCCACCAGGCTGGCGACCTGGACCTTGGCGCCGAGGCCGCTGCCATCGGCATCCCAGTACAGCACGCCGTTCGTGCCGTTATAGACGAACTGCCCAAAGGCGTGGGTCGCCTTGACCCCGACGACAAAGCGGTCGGCCAGGCCCAGGTCCATGCCGGCTGACAGCCCGCCGCCATAGCCCAGGGCGGAGAACTCCAGCGCATCGGTGGCCGAGACAAAGCCCATGACCCGGTCCGAACCCTCGGCCGGGGACAGGAAGCGGAAGATGTCCGCGCCCACCCCACCGGTGAGCTGGTCGCTACCGTTGCCGCCCAGCAGCGTGTCATTGCCGATGCCGCCGGTGATGGTGTCGTTGCCGGCACCGCCATTCAGCAGGTCACCCGCGGCGTTGCCCACCATGATGTTGGCAAGGCCATTGCCGAAGCCCTGGATGGAGGCCGCGCCGGTCAGAGTCAGGTTCTCGACCTCGGCACCCAGGGTGAAGCTGACGCTCGACGACACCTTGTCGGTGCCGCCGCCCGGCTGTTCGACCACCAGGTCGCCGATGGCGTCCGCGTAGTAGAGGTCGTTGCCGCCACCGCCGGCCATGCTGTCGGCCCCGATCCCGCCGATGAGCGTGTCGTTGCCGGCACCGCCGAGCAGCGTGTCGTTGCCGGCCGAGCCATTGAGGCGATCGCCAAGGTCATTGCCTGTGATGCTATTGGCGGCCCCATTGCCGTTACCGAGCAGAGCGCCACCCGCCAGCACCAGGTTCTCGAAGGAGGCGCCCAGCGTCCAGTCGATGCTGGCCAGGACCGTGTCGGTACCTCCATTACCCGCCTCGGTGAGCATCTCGCCGATGGTGGAGACCAGGTACAGGTCGTTGCCGGTGCCGCCGGCCAGGCTGTCCAGCCCGCCAGCGCCGTCCAGCGTATCGTTGCCGGCGCCGCCCAGCAGCGTATCCACGCCGAGCGAGCCGGAAAGCAGGTTGTCCAGCGTATTGCCGGTGCCGATGTGGCCGGCAACGGTCAGCACCAGCGCTTCCAGGTTGGCGCCCAGCATATAGTCGATGCTGGCGAACACCGTGTCGGCACCGGCAGCGGCCAGCTCGACCACTACGTCGCCGGCGTTGTCCATCACATAGCTGTCGTTACCCGTGCCGCCCGCCAGGCTGTCGGCACCGGTGCCGCCATCCAGGCTGTCATTGCCAGCCGCGCCCAGCAGCGTGTCGTTGCCGTCCAGGCCGGCCAGCGTAGCGTTGCCGCTGCCAGCCTGGATCGTGTTGTCCAGCAGGTTGCCGGTGCCATGCGTCGCGGTGCCGGTCAGCACCAGGGCTTCCAGGTTGTCGCCCAGCGTGGTGTCGAGGCTGGCCTGCACCGTGTCGGTCCCGCCGGCCAGGTCCTCCGTGATCACGGTGGTGGCGTCGGTGACGATATACAGGTCGTTGCCGGCACCGCCGGCCAGGCTGTCGGTGCCGCCGGCGCCGTCCAGCGTATCGTTGCCGTCCATGCCCAGCAGGCTGTCGTTGCCGGCGCCACCGGTAAGGCCGTTGTCCAGCGCATTGCCGGTGCCGGCATGGGCATCGCCCGTCAGCACCAGGGCTTCGACATTCGCCGCCAGCGTGTAGTCGATGCTGGCCAGCACGGTATCGGTGCCGCTGCCCGTGGCCTCGGTCACCACGTCGCCGACGTTGTCCACCACATAGGTGTCGTTGCCCAGGCCACCGGCCAGGCTGTCGGCGCCCAGGCCACCATCCAGGCTGTCATTGCCGCCATTGCCAACCAGGCTGTTGGCGATATCGCCACCGACCAGCGTGTCATTGCCGTCGCCACCCCAGGCGTTCTCGATCGTCGTCGTCGTCGCCGTGGTCAGGCCGGCATTCAGCGCGGTGATGATGTTGGAGCTGTTCGACGACAGCGTCACCTCCGCACCACGGCCCAACTGCGTCACCAGGTCCTGGTAGGCGGCGTCATAGCCACCGGCTACGGCGAAGATCGGGATGATGTTGGCGGCTTCCAGCGCCAGCTTCACCTGGGTGATGAAGGGATAGTCCTCGCCGGTGCCGGCCGGCGTGCCATCCAGGATGCCGTCGCCGTTGTTCAGCGTCAGAATGCCGGCCGCAGCGCCATCACCGGCGGCGTGGAACGGCGCATCCGTGAACAGCACCACGAAGCGGGCGGAGTTGGCACGGAAGCCGACATCGACACTGTGCAGCGCCAACTGCATCAGGGCCTCGATCTGCGCTTCCGGCCCGTCGGCGCCGTTATTGGCGACCATGCCGGTATAGGCGTTGGTCAGCGCCGTGGTATCGACCGACAGCGCCAGCTGCTGCTGGTACACCCAGTCGCCGGCGCCGCCGAACGCGCCGATGGGCTTGTCGCGGAAGGTGGAGACGCCGAACAGCGCGTTGCTCTGCACCGCCTGCAATGCGGTGACGATCTGCGGCACCAGGCCGCGCACGGTGATGATGTCGTCGCCGAAGGAGCCGGTGAGGTCCTGCAGGAACTGCACGTCCAGCGGCGCGGAGGTGGTGCCGCCGGTGCCGAAGTCGATCGTATGGCCCTCGACCTCGGAAGTGGTGTGTTCGGACAGGTCCAGCCGGGTGTCGCCGGTGGCCTGGCTGGCATCCAGCGTATCATCGCCGAGGAAGTCCTCGACCTTGGCCGAGCCGCCCTTCAGCACGTAGCGGTCATTGCCGCTGCCGCCATCCATGGTCGAGGCGCCGCTGCTGGCCACCATCACGTCGTCGCCATCGCCGCCCAGCAGGGTGTCGTCGCCACCGCCGCCATCCAGCGTGTCGTTGCCGGTGCTGCCGCTCAGCTCGTTGTTGCCGGCATTGCCGGTCAGCGCGTGGGCGCCACCGAGCAACTGCACCGCCTCGATGTTTTCCGCCAAGGTCCAGTCGGTGGTGACGATGACCGTGTCGAAGCCGCCGGTGGCGGTCTCCACCACAACGTCGCCGGGGTTGCGGATGGTATAGGTGTCGTTGCCATCGCCGCCGACCAGGCTATCGCTGCCGCCATTGCCGTCGATGGTATCGTTGCCGGCGCCGCCCAGCAGCGTATCGGCGCCGATGCTGCCCAGCAGGCTGTTATCCGCCGCGTTGCCGGTGCCGACATGGCCGGCAGCCGTCATCACCAGAGCCTCGACATTGTCGGCCAGCGTGATGTCGATGCTGGCCAGCATCGTGTCGGTGCCGGCGCTCGCGGCTTCCGTCACCACGTCGCCTAGGCTGTCCATCACATAGGTGTCGTTGCCCATGCCACCGGCCATGCTGTCGGCGCCGGTGCCGCCATCCAGGTTGTCGTTGCCGGTATTGCCCAGCAGCGTGTCGGCGCCGGCCGCGCCGGCCAGGCTGTCGCCACCCACGGCCGCCATCAGCAGGTTGTCGCCGGCATTGCCGGTGCCGAGATGCCCGGCCGCGGTCAGCACTAGCGCTTCCAGGTTGTCGGCCAGCGTGAAGTCGATGCTGGCCTGCACGGTGTCGGTGCCGCCGGCCGCGGCTTCGGTTATGACGTCGCTGGCGCTGTCCACCACATAGGTGTCGTTGCCGGCGCCGCCGGCCATGCTGTCGGTGCCGGTTCCGCCATCCAGATTGTCGTTGCCGGTGCCGCCCAGCAGCGAGTCGTTGCCCGCCGCGCCGGACAGCGTGTTGCCCAGGTCGTTGCCGGTCAGCACGTTGTCCAGCGCGTTGCCGGTGCCATGCGTCGCGGTGCCGATCAGCAGCAGCGCCTCGACATTCGCCGCCAGGGTGTGGTCGATGCTGGCCAGGACCGTGTCGGTGCCACTGGCCGCGCCTTCGCTGACCACGTCGCTGGCGCTGTCCACTACGTAAGTGTCATTGCCGGCACCGCCGGCCATGCTGTCGTTGCCGGTGCCGCCATCCAGGCTGTCATTGCCGCTGCTGCCGCTCAGAGTGTCGTTGCCGGCCAGGCCGAGCAGCGTGCTGTCCGTGGTGTTGGCGACCAGCGTATTCGCCAGCCCGTTGCCGGTGCCGGTCTGGGCGGTGCCGGTCAGCACCAGGCCTTCCACATTGGCGCCCAGCGTATAGTCCAGCGCGGCGCGGACGGTGTCGGTGCCGCCGGCCAGCGCTTCGCTGACCACGTCGCTGGCGCTATCGACCACATAGGTGTCGTTCCCGGCGCCGCCCACCATGCTGTCCGCGCCGGTGCCGCCATCCAGGCTGTCATTGCCGGTGCTGCCCAGCAGCGTGTCGTTGCCGGCCATGCCCATCAGCGTATTGGCGCCGCTGCTGGCGCTAAGGCTGTTGTCCAGCTCATTGCCGAAGCCGACATGGGCGGTGCCGGTCAGCACCAGGGCTTCCAGGTTGGCGCCCAGGGTGTAGGTGACGCCGGCCTGTACGGTATCGGTGCCCTCGCCCAGGGCCTCGGTCACCACGTCAGCGACGTTGTCCACCACATAGGTGTCGTTGCCGGTGCCGCCGGCCATGCTGTCGGCACCGCCGCCGCCGTCCAGGCTGTCATTCCCGGTGCCGCCCAGCAGGCTGTCGGTGCCGATGCCGCCCAGCAGGGTGTTGTCGCCGCTGCCGCCGTCCACCGTGTCGTTGCCGCTGCCGGCATCCACCAGGTCGCTGCCACCGGCGGCGCTGATGCTGTCATTGCCGCCCAGGCCGTAGATGCTGTCGGCGGTATCGCCGATCAGGTGCAGGCCACCGAAGCCGGCACCCATGCTATCCGCGGCATTGGTGCCATAGATGTTCGGGTCGGGCTGCCAGGTGGCGGGGTCGAAGACGATGCTGACGGCTTCCCCAGCCGCGCCGGGCGAGCCGATCAGCAGGTCCGGGTTGCCGTCGTGGTTCACGTCGCCGGCCAGGCCGACCGTGGCGCCCGTCATGCTGCCCGCGGCGCCGACGATCTTGGCGCCACCGATGCCCTGGGCGACCAGGGAGAGATCGACCGTCGTGTGGCCGCCGCCCCAAACCACATAGACCGCGCCGGCATTGGTGCCGCCTTCGGCATTGCCGGGAGTGCCGATCACCAGGTCGACGACGCCATCATGGTTGAAATCGGCGCCACCGGTGACAGACATGCCAGTCAGGTCGCCGGCCACCTCGGGCGTGATCATGTAGCCGCCGAGCCCGGCAGCGACATTGCTCAACAGCACTTCCGTCGTGCTGGCCTTGCCGAACACGACGTAGGCGTGGCCGCCATTGGGAGCGCCGACCAGGATATCGGCGAGGCCATCGGCGTTGACGTCACCGACGCTGCTGACCGCGGCGCCAGCGTGGTCGCCGGCCTGGCCGGTGATGCGGTAGCCGCCGGTCCCGGCGGAGATGGTGGCCAGGGAGACCGCGGTACCGGTGGCCTTGCCGAACACGACATAAGCGGCGCCGGCATCCAGCCCGCCGGCATCATTACCGGGCGCGCCGACCAGTATATCGCCGCGACCATCGCCATTCAGGTCGGCCAGGGTCGCCAGCGCCGTGCCAGCGGCGTCGTCAGCCGCCTCGCCAGTGATGCGGAATCCACCGGTGCCGGCGGCAACCGAGGTCAGGTTGACCGCGCCATCCGAGGCCTTACCCCATACGACATAAGCTGCGCCGGCATCGACGCCGCCAGCATCATTGCCGGCAGCGCCGACCAGCACCTCCGCCAGGTGGGAGGCATCCCCGTTCAGGTCGGCGATTGAGGCCAGGGCGCCGCCGGCATGGTCGCCGGCTGCCTCCCCCTTGATGATGTAGCCGACGCCATTGCCGGCACCGCTCGCCGGGTCCAGCAGGTCGATGCCGCCGGCCACCGCCTTGCCCCAAAGTACGAAGGCGGCACCAGCATCCAGCTTGGTGCCGTTTTCC
>CANBNK010000045.1 GCA_947371015.1 Acetobacteraceae bacterium
CTGGTGCACCCGCGCGATCCGGCTGGAGGGCGGGCGGATCGTGGCGGACGGGCCGGTGGAGCAGGTGCTGGCCGGGATGTAGCCGAGGGGCGAGGGGTCAGCCTTTCGCCGCCTCGATGCCCGCCAGGCTGTCCAGCAGCCGCCGGGCCATGCCGCCCCAATCGCGCAAAGCCAGCCCGCTGGCGCTGGCGCCCGCGGCCAGGCGGGTGCGGGTCGCGGGGTCTGCCAGGCGCGCCATGGCCTCGGCCAGGGCTGCGGGCGTGATCGCGGCGGCGACGGCACCATCCACGCCGTCCGCCACCTGCTCCGCCAGGCCGCCCACTGGGGTGACCACGGCGGGCACGCCCAGCGCATGCGCCAGCGCGACGACGCCGCTCTGGCTGGCCTCTCGGTACGGCAGCACCACGGCGTCGGCGGCGGCGATCAGCGCGGGAATCTCGGCCTCGGCCAGCCAGCGGGCTTCTACGCGCACGCCGGGCAGGGCGGCCAGGCCGGGGGCCAGCGCTTCCTGGTCGCCTTCACCAACCACCAGCAGCGTGGCGCCGGGGTAGCGTGCGTGCAGCAGCGGCCAGGCGTCGCGCAGCAGGTCCAGCCCCTTGTAGGCGCGCAGCCGGCCGAACAGCAGGAAGCGCGGTGCCGTGCCGGCCGGCGGGCGGGGCGAGGCGGGCTGGTTCAGCAGCGCCGGCGGCAGGTGCGCGCCCAGCGGCAGCCGATGCACCGGCAGGCCGGGCCGGCGCTGGTGCAGTGCGGCGGCCACCGCGTCCGACAGCGCGAAGGCGGCGCAGGCGGCGTCCAACTCCGTGTTCAGGCGCCAGTCCCACAGCCAGCCGGGGTCGCCGGGGTGCGGCGCCGCGTCATGCACGAAGGGCACGTAGCGCAGGCCATCGCGGCGCAGCAGTGGGGCGACCAAAGGGGTCCACAGGTGCGTCATCACTGAGACCACAATATCCGCCCGGAAGGCGCGCGCCTGGCGCCGCAGCCGCCAGGCCAGCCAGGGCAGCCGCAGGAAGCCCAGGACGAAGCCGGCGGCGGAGGCGTAGGTCGGCAGCGCCTCGGTCGGCAGGCCCAGCGCCTCGATCTCGGGGCGCAGTTCGGCCTGGGCGGAGATGGCCAGCGCCAGCTTCACGCCGGGCTGCCGGGCCAGCGCCTCCGCCAGGGCAAGCGTGAGCTGCCCACCGGCACCGCGCCGGCCCCAGTACCATAGCAGTATGCGTCGTTCTGGCGGCGGCGTGGGCGGCATGCGTCGGTCCGGGGTGGCCGTTGGTTGTAGGGCCTGGGCCGCGCGGGCGGTATCGCCGAAGTGGTGAACGGAGCTGGCAAACACCAGCCACGGCGCCCGTCGCCAGCGCGAGGCCGTTGGCGGGGAAGGGCTTGCGTGGTCGTGTTGCTGCCGGTAGGGCAGGGCCGCGCAGGGCACTCGGCGCACTTCCCGGCGCCCTCAGGCGCTTTCCGCCCTTGGCGCTGCCCGGGGCGTCCCTTGGAGGCAGCATGACCAAGGCAGTGATCCTCGCCGGTGGCCTTGGCACCCGGCTGATGGAAGAAACCGAGGCCCGGCCGAAGCCGATGGTCGAGATCGGCGGCAAGCCGATCCTGTGGCACATCATGAAGATCTACGCCGCCCATGGCATCACCGACTTCGTGATCTGCCTTGGCTACAAGGGCTATGTGATCAAGGAATACTTCTCGAACTACTTCCTTCACATGGCGGACCTGGTGATCGACATGGCGGCGGGCCGCAGCACCGTGCTGAACGCCAAGGCCGAGGATTGGCGGGTGACGCTGATCGACACCGGGCTGGAGACGATGACCGGCGGCCGGCTGAAGCGCATCCGCCCCTACCTGGAAGACGCGCCCTTCTGCCTGACCTATGGCGATGCGGTCAGCACGGTGGATATCGGCGCGACGCTGCGGTTCCACGCGGCGCATGGCAAGCTGGCGACGGTGACGGCGGTGCGCCCGCCGGCCCGCTTCGGCGCGCTGGACATGGATGGCGACGTGGTGCGCGGCTTCCAGGAGAAGCCCTCGGGCGACAACCAATGGATCAATGGCGGCTTCTTCGTGCTGTCGCCGGCGGCGCTGGATGGCATCGAGGGCGATGAGACGGTGTGGGAACAGGCGCCGATGCAGCGCCTGGCCAGCGCCGGCGAGCTGCGCGCGCATGCGCATGACGGCTTCTGGCAGCCGATGGATACGCTGCGGGAAAAGCGGGTGCTGGAGGAGTTGTGGGCCCGGGGGAAGGCGCCGTGGCAGGTCTGGTAAGCCCCGACCCGGGCTTCTGGCGCGGCCGCCGGGTGTTCCTGACCGGGCAGACCGGCTTCAAGGGCGCCTGGCTGGCGCTGTGGCTGGAAAGCCTGGGCGCCGAGGTGCGCGGCTTCGCGCTGCCGGCGGAACCGGGCAGCCTGGCGCTGGCGGCGGGCCCGGCGGGTGAGAGCCTGCACGGCGACATTCGCGAGCCCGCGGCGCTGGAGGCGGCGTTGCTGCCGTTCCGGCCGGAGGTGGTGCTGCATCTGGCGGCGCAGGCGCTGGTGCGGCGCAGCTACCGCGAACCGGTCGAGACCTTCGCCACCAACGTGATGGGCAGCATCCACCTGCTGGAAGCGGTGCGGCGCTGCCCTTCGGTGCGGGCGGTGGTGATGGTGACCACCGACAAATGCTACGAGAACCGGGAAAGGCCTGAGCCCTACCGCGAGGACGAGAAGCTGGGCGGGCACGACCCCTACAGCGCCAGCAAGGCGGCGATGGAAATCGCGGTGGCGGCCTGGCGCGCCAGCTTTTTGGCCACGGGCGGGGCCGCGGTGGCGACCGCCCGGGCCGGGAACGTGATCGGCGGTGGCGACTGGGCCGAGGACCGGCTGCTGCCGGACTGTATCCGCGCGCTCTCGGCCGGACGCAGCATCGAGGTGCGCAACCCCGCGGCGACGCGGCCCTGGCAGCATGTGCTGGAACCGCTGGCCGGCTACCTGGTGCTGGCCGAGGCGCTGTGGCGCGACGGCGCCGGCATGGCCGAGGCGTGGAATTTCGGCCCGGCAATGCAGGACGTACAGCCGGTGGGAGAGGTCGTGACCAACGTGGTTCGGCTATGGGGCGAAGGCGCTGCCTGGCATGTGGCGGCAGCGCCCGGCGCGGTGCATGAAGCCGGGCTGCTGGCGGTGGATGCGGCCAAGGCTGGGGCGCGGCTGGGTTGGTATCCGCGCCTGCCGCTGGCGCAGGCGCTGGCCTGGACCGTGGCGTGGTATCGGCAGCAGGCCGGCGGCGTCGCGCCGCGGGCGCAGATGCTGGCGGACATTGCGCGTTATGCCGCGCTGGGAAAGGCGTATCCGTGATGCAATGCCGCTTCTGTGCCGCCCCGGTCACGCAGAGCTTCGCCGACCTTGGCATGTCGCCGTTGTCCAACGCCTTCGTGCCGCCGGAGCGTGCCGGGGCGATGGAGCCGTTCTATCCGCTGCACGCCTGGGTCTGCGACGATTGCCACCTGGTGCAGTTGGAAGCCTTCGAGACGCCGGAACAGATCTTCGGCGACTATCTCTACTTCTCCTCCTACGCCGAAAGCTGGCTGCGCCATGCGGAGGCCTATGCCGCCGAGATGGTGGCACGCTTCGGCCTGGGCGCCGCTAGTCAGGTGGTAGAGGTGGCCAGCAATGACGGCTACCTGCTGCAATACTTCCAGGCCCAGGGCGTGCAGGTGCTCGGCGTGGAGCCGGCTGCCAACGTCGCCGCGGTGGCGCGGGAAAAGGGCATCCCGACCGAGGTCGCCTTCTTCGGCGTGGCGACCGCGCAGCGCCTGAAGGCGGCCGGGGTGGCGCCGCAGTTGATGGCGGCGAACAACGTGCTGGCGCATGTGCCGGACCTGAACGACTTCGTCGGGGGCTTCGCCGTGCTGCTGGCGCCCGGCGGCGTGCTGACGGTGGAGTTTCCGCACCTGCTGCGGCTGATGCAGCAGAACCAGTTTGACACGATCTACCATGAGCATTTTTCCTACTTCTCCTTGCTGACGGTGCAGCGGATTTTTGCCGCGCATGGGTTGCGGGTATTCGACGTGCAACAACTGCCGACGCATGGCGGCTCGCTGCGGGTCTTCGTCATCCAGGCTGGCGCCGCGCATGCGGAAACGCCGGCGGTGGCGGCGCTGCTGGCCGAGGAACACGCCGCCGGGCTGGCCGGCCGCGCCGCCTATGCCGCTTTCGCCGAACAGGTGGTGGATACCAAGGCGGCGCTGATGGCCTTCTGCGTCGAGGCCCGTCGCGCGGGAAAAACCATTGTGGGCTATGGCGCGCCGGCAAAGGGCAATACGCTGCTGAATTACTGCGGCATCGGGCCGGAGTTCATCGGCTTCACGGTGGATCGCAGCCCGCACAAGCAGGGGCTGCTGCTGCCGGGCACGCGCATTCCCATCCGCGCGCCGGAAGCGCTGCTGGCGGAGCGGCCGGACTACGTGCTGATTCTGCCGTGGAACCTGCGCGACGAGATCACCGCGCAGATGGCGGCGGTGCGGGACTGGGGTGGGCGCTTCGTGGTGCCGATCCCGACCGTGCAGGTGTTCTGATGCGCTTCACCGCCACGCCACTGGCCGGGCTGGTGGTGGTGGAGATCGCACCGCTGGCCGATGACCGCGGGCACTTCGCCCGCAGCTTCTGCACTGAGGAATTCGCCGCCGCCGGGCTGCCCGCCGCCTTCCCGCAATGCAACCTGAGCTTCAACCGGCGGCGCGGGACGCTGCGCGGGCTGCACTGGCAGGCCGAGCCGCACCCGGAAGGCAAGCTGGTGCGCTGCTCGCGCGGCGCGGTGTTCGACGTGGCAGTGGATGTGCGGCCCGCCAGCGCCACCTTCCGGCAATGGTTTGGGCTGGAGCTAACCGCCGGCAATGCCCGCGCGCTGTATATTCCGCCGGGTTTCGCGCATGGCTTCCAGGCGCTGGAGGATGCCAGCGAGGTCTTCTACATGATGACCGAGACCTATCACCCCGCCCTGGCGCGCGGCGCGGCGTGGGACGACCCGGGCTTCGGCATCGCCTGGCCGCTGGCGGCGCCGATCATGTCCGACCGCGACCGCGCCTTGCCGCGCTTCACCGCGCCATGACCGGGCGCGTGCTGGTGACCGGCGGCGGCGGCTTCATCGGCCGCCATGCCGTGCCGTTGCTGCGCACGCGCGGCTTTGAGGTCCATGCCCCCACCCATGCCGAGGCCGACCTGCTGGCGCCCGGCGTGGCGGCGGCGCTGGTGGCGCGGCTGCGGCCGACGCATCTGCTGCACCTGGCCTGGAATGCCACGCCCGGACGGTTCTGGACCGCGCCGGACAACCTGGACTGGGTGGCGGCCAGCCTGGCGCTGCATCGGGCCTTCGTCGCGGCGGGCGGGCGGCGGGCGGTCTTCGCCGGCACCTGTGCGGAATACGACTGGTCCGGCCCGCTGCTGGATGAGGGCACCACGCCCTGCACCCCCGCCACGCTGTACGGCACCGCCAAGGACGCGCTGCGCCGGCTGGTGCAGGCCTCGCCGGAGGGCGTTTCGCTGGCCTGGGGTCGCGTGTTCTTCCTGTATGGCCCGCAGGAGGCGCCCGGCCGCCTGGTGCCGGACGTGGTCAGCGCGCTGCTGGCCGGGCAGGAGGCGCGCTGCGGCAGCGGGCTGGTGCAGCGGGACTTCATGCATGTGGCGGATGTCGCCGGCGCGCTGGTGGCGCTGGTGGAAAGCGATGTCACCGGGCCGGTCAACATCGCCTCGGGCGACTGCGTGCCGCTGCGGCAGGTGATCGACGAGGTGGCGCGGCAGATTGGCCGGCCGGAGCTGCTGCGCTATGGCGCCCGACCCAGCCCGGCTGGGGAGCCGGCGCGGCTGGCGGCCGCAACGCGGCGGCTGCGGGAGCAGGTTGGCTTCACCCCGCGCTTCGGGCTGGCGGAAGGGCTGGCGGAGACCATCGCCTGGTGGCGCGGGCAGGGCTGAGGTGCGCCGGGCCAGCCGCCTGACCCCGGCTTCCGCGGGTGCTGCCGGGCGCCACCGCATCGATGATCCGCCGGGCGATGAACTTCGTGCGGGGCAGCGGGGTTTCGGGGTGGAACAGGATGACGCAGCCCCGATGCAGGCCACCACTCCGAACGGCCAGCGGCGCCAGGGGCGCGGAGCGGCGGCCACCCAGTTGCCATCTTGTGCCGCTTGCTTTGTCCTTTGCCTACCGTGTACCGATAATGGGTTAGATGCACCACAGCCTCCGCCCATGGCGCGGGGCCGCCCGGGGTTTTGCCAGGGGGATGGCAAGGCCCGGCCTGCACGGGTGGCATGCCTGGACATGTGCTGGGACCGACGGAGCCAATGGGGATGAGCATGTCAATCCGGGGCGATGCGACCGAGGCGATGGGCACTGGGGGTGCCTGGCGCCTGGGTATGGCGCAGCGCCACCTGGCCAGGCCGGCGATGGCGCTGGCCGTGCTGGGGCTGCTGGCCGCCTGTGGCGGGCCGCAGGCCACCACCAGCACCACGGCGCGCGCGCGCCACTCTACCCAGGCCCGCAGCTACGACCCGCCGGGGCCGCCTTCGGACCCCTGGGGCCCCTACGTGACCGAGGCCAGCCGCCGCTTCGACATTCCGGAGCGTTGGGTGCGCGAGGTGATGCGCCAGGAATCCGGCGGCCGCACCAGCGCCACCAGCCCGGTTGGCGCCATGGGCCTGATGCAGCTGATGCCCGGCACCTATGCCGAGTTGCGCGGCCGCTACGGCCTGGGCGATGACCCCTACCACCCCTACGACAACCTGATGGCTGGCACCGCCTACCTGCGGGAAATGTATGACTTGTACGGCACCCCGGCCTTCCTGGCGGCCTATAATGCGGGGCCGCGCCGGCTTGAAGACTACCTGTTCAACAGCCGCGGCCTGCCCGCCGAAACGCGCAACTACGTCGCCCGGATCGGCCCGCGGATCGACGGCCACCACCCCAACCGCCGCGTGGCGCAGGAAATCGCCCTGGCGGCGGAGCTGCCGTACAACATCCCGCCCGGGGCGCGCCGGATGGACCGGACCATGATCGCCCAGCTGCGCGAGCAGCGGCAGGCGGTGCAGCCGGGCATCCAGCAGGGCTACCAGCCGGTCAACGTCGTGTCGCGGATGGAGCCGATTCCGGACGGCAGCACGCCGGAAGGCGCGGCGCGCCTGGCCGAAGGCCGTGGCTACAACGCCGAGCCGACGCCGCGGCCGTATCAGCTTGCCGCCAACGGCGGCTATGCCGGTGGCGTGGTCAGCATGGCGCCGATCCCGGATGGCAGCACCTACGCCGCCGACGAACGCCTGCCGACGCCGCCCGCCTTCCAGGAAGCGCCGGCTGCCATGGCGGCGCCGTCGCTGGTGGCGCCGGCCCGCCTGACCAGCTTCACCCCCTCGGCGCAGGCCGGCGTGCTGGTGGCACCGGCGCATGCCGAGCGCGGTCCGGTGCGGGCCGCCAGCATCTTCGGCGTCTCCGGCGCGCATGCCGCCACCGTGCCCCAGGGCGCACGCGTTGCGGCTGCCAGCAGTGGCGGCGGCGCCGGCTGGTCGGTGCAGGTGGGCGCCTTCGCGTCCGAGAACCTGGCGCGCACCGCCGCGGCCCAGGCCAAGGACACCGTGGCCGCCATGGGCAGCCGCGCGGTGGTACAGGGCGTGCCGCAGGGCCGCACCATGCTGTATCGGGCCCGCGTCATCGGGCTTTCGCAGTCCGCGGCGCAGGGCGCCTGCGAACGGCTTAAGATCAGGGGCGCCTGCAACGTGGTGGCCCCAGGGGCTTAAGGGTTGGCGTAGGAGCGAGCCTGTTCGCCCGCCCTTGCCGGGTCTGCGCTGACCCGGCAGGCTGTCTCCCAATCGAGGAGACACCGCCATGGCCGACACCGTCGGCGGCCCGGAGGCGCAGTTCCGCGCCTTCCTGAAGCAGGGCCGCTTCATGATCCAGCGCAGTCGGTCCACCGGCAAGCACGTGTACTACCCGCGCGTCGCCGTGCCCGGCAGCGGCGAGACCGACCTGGACTGGGTGGAGGCCGCCGGCACCGGCACGGTCTATGCAACCACGGTGAACCGCACGCGGGACGGCAACACCAACCTGGCGATCATCGAACTGGATGAAGGCCCGCGGATGATGAGCCGCGTGGAGGGTGTGCCGGCCGAGACGGTGAAGATCGGCCAGCGCGTCCGCGCCCGCATCGCGGTGGAGGACGCCGCCGAGATCATCCTTTTTGAGGCAATCGTCACCCAGCCGGGAGCCGGCGCATGACCCATCCCATTCGCGGCAAGACCGCTGTTGTCGGCGTCGCCACCTACGGCTGCGGCGAGGCACCGGGCTGGAGCTCGATCGAGCTGATGTGCCAGAGCGCCATCCTAGCCTTGGCCGATGCCGGCATACCCCTGCATGAGGTTGATGGCGTCTTCGCCGCCACCGCGACGCACGCCTTCCCGACCATGTCCGTGGCGGAATATCTGGGCGTGAAGCCGCGCTACTTCGACGGCACCAATGTCGGCGGCTCCAGCTTCGAGCAGCACATGCTGAACGCGGCGCTGGCGCTGGATGCCGGGCTCTGCAACGTCGCGCTGATCTGCTACGGCAGCAACCAGCGCACCGCCTCCGGCAAGCTGGTGCCGCTGAGCGAGCCGCAGCCCTACGAGACGCCCTACAAACCGCGCATGCCGATGAACGCCTATGCCCTGGCGGCCAGCCGGCACATGCATGAATACGGCACCACGCGGGAACAGATGGCGGAAGTGGCCGTGGCCGCGCGCGCCTGGGCCAACCTGAACCCGGAAGCCTTCATGCACGGCAAGCCACTGAGCGTGGCGGATGTGATGGGCAGCCGGCTGATCAGTGACCCCTTCACCGCGCTGGATTGCTGCCTGGTGACCGATGGCGGCGCCGCCTGCGTCATGGTCCGCGCCGACCGGGCGAAGGATTGCGCGCAGCAGCCGGCCTATCTGCTGGGCGCCGCCGGCGCCAACTGGCACCGCACCATCAGCATGATGCCGGACCTGACCGTGACCGCCTGCGCCGAAAGCGGCCCGCGCGCCTTCGAGATGGCCGGCATGAAGCAGTCCGACGTGGACCTGGTGATGCTGTACGATGCCTTCACCATCAACACGATCCTGTTCCTGGAAGACCTGGGCTTCTGCCCAAAGGGGGAGGGCGGGCGCTTTGTCGCCGAGGGCCGCATCGCGCCTGGTGGCGACCTGGCGGTGAACACCAATGGCGGTGGGCTCAGCTGCGTCCATCCGGGCATGTACGGCATGTACCTGATCGTGGAGTCCGTGCGGCAACTGCGCGGCCAGGCCGGCGCGCGACAGGTGGCGCAATGCGACGTGGCGCTGCTGAACGGCAATGGCGGCACGCTGTCCAGCCAGATCACCGCCTTGCTGGGCACGGCGGCCACGCTGTAACCAGGGGTTGTGGGGCCGACAACCGATGGTGCGTGGTTATCCACAGGGCCTGGATGTAACTGGAGGGGATGCAGCCCCAACAGGCGCCCTCCTTCCTGGCCACGGTCGCCGCGGTGTTCGGCGTGTTGACCCTCGTCTCCCTGCTGGTGAGTTGAGCCGGCGGACAGCCGGGTGCCGGCATGGCTGAGGCGCCGCACCAACCGCTCGACCATGTTGCGCTGACCGGGGCGGAGGCGCTGGCCCGGGCCGAGGCGTTCCAAGCGCTGATGCGGCGGCGGCGCACGGTGCGCGACTTTTCGGACCAGCCGGTGCCGCGTGCGCTCATCGAAGCGGCCGTCGCCACCGCCGCCACGGCGCCGTCGGGCGCCAACCAGCAGCCCTGGTGCTTCGTCTGCCTCTCGGACCCGGCCTTGAAGCGGCGCATCCGCGAGGCGGCCGAGGCGGAGGAACGCGAATTCTACGCCGGCCGCGCCGGGGAGGCCTGGTTGCAGGCGCTGGCGCCCTTGGGCACCGATGCGGAAAAGCCATTCCTGGAACGGGCGCCCTGGCTGATCGTGGTCTTCGCCCAGCGCTGGGGCGAGGACGCCACGGGGCAGCGGGTGAAGCACTACTACGTGCCGGAAAGCGTCGGCATCGCCAGCGGCCTGCTGATCGCGGCGCTGCACAATGCCGGGCTGGCGACGCTGACCCATACGCCGGCGCCGATGCAGTTCCTGAACGAGATCTGCGGCCGGCCGGAAAGCGAGAAGCCGCTGATGATCGTGGTGGTCGGCCATCCCGCGCCGGGCTGCCAGGTGCCGGCCATTACCCGCAAGCCGCTGGACCAGGTGGCGGTGTTCCGCTGAGCCCCCCGCCGGCGGCTGCCGGCTGAGCCTCCCGCCGGCGGCGGCCCGCTTGACCTCCTTGCCGGCGGCGGCCGGCTTGACCCCCTCGCCTGCGGCCGCGGCGCTGACCCCCTTGCCGGCGGCGGCCGGCTTGGCCAGGGTGCGGGCAATAGTCAGTCCAAGGAAGCGCCCGCAATGCCCGGCCCGTCAGCGCCCGATTTCACCTCCCTCGATGCGCTGGTGCGCCCGCGTTCCATCGCGCTGATCGGTGCCTCGGACGACCCCATCCGCATCGGTGGCCGCCCGGTCAGCTACATGAAGCAGCGCGGCTATGCCGGGCAGTTGTGGCCGGTGAACCCGAACCGCCCGACCGTGCAGGGACTGCCGGCCTTCGCCAGCATCGCCGCGCTGCCGGCGGCACCGGATGTCGGCATCGTCGCGGTGCCGGCCAGCCAGGCCATCGCCGCGGTGGACGAACTGGGCAAGAAGGGCTGCCGCGCCGTCATCATGTTCTCGGCCGGCTTTGCCGAGATGGACGAGGCCGGCGCGGCCGAGCAGGACCGCATGACCGCGGTGGCGAAAAGCCACGGCATCCGGCTGCTGGGGCCGAATTGCCTGGGCGTGTTCAACGCCAGCATCGAATATTACGCCACCTTCTCCGCCAGCTTCGAGAAGGGCTGGCCGATTCCCGGCCGCATCGGCATCGCCTCGCAATCCGGCGCCTATGGCACGCACCTGTTCGCCGCCAGCCTGGACCGCGGCCTGGGCACCGCCGTCTGCATCACCACGGGCAATGAGGCCGAGGTGGCGCTGGGCGACGTGCTCGGCTGGATGGCGCAGGCGCCGGAAGTGGATGTGATCTGCGCCTATGCCGAGGGTATCCGCGAGAGCGCCAAGTTCATCGCTGCGCTGAAGCTGGCCCGCGCCAACCGCAAGCCGGTGGTGATGATGAAGGTCGGGCGCTCCGCGCTGGGCGGCCATGCCGCCAAGAGCCACACCGCCAGCATCGCCGGCGACGACACGGTGACCCAGGCGGTGCTGGACGAGTTCGGCGTTGTCAGGGCGCGCACGACCGAGGAGATGCTGGACATCGCCTATGCCGCGACCAAGCGGATCTACCCCGCCGGTAACACGCTGGGCGTGCTGACGGTCAGCGGTGGCGCGGGCGTGCTGATCTCGGACGCGGCCGAGGCGGCAGGCGTCGCCATGCCGGAAATGCCGGCCGAGACCCAGGCGCGGTTGCGCACGCTGGTGCCGTTCTGCGCGCCGCGCAACCCGGTGGACTGCACCGCGCAGGTGACCAACCAGATGGACCTGATCGCCCCCTTCGGCGACGCCATCGCCGGGGAGGGCGGCTACCCCTCCATCCTGGCCTTCTGGTCGCAGACCGCGGCTGGCAGCAGCATCGGCCCGCGCCTGCTGGTGGAGATGTCCGCCATGCGCGCCAGGTTCCCGGACCGGCTGTGGGTCATGAGCATGCTGGCGCCGAACCGGGTGCGCGACTACGAGGAAGCCGGCTTCCTGGTGTTCGAGGACCCGTCCCGCGCGGTGAACGCCATCTCCGCCATGGGCCGCTTTGGCGATGCCTTCGCCGCGGTGGAACCCGCGGCCGTGCCGCTGCCCCGTGTGGTGCTGCCGACGCAGACGCCGAGCGAGGCCGTGGCCAAGGCGCTGCTGGACCAGGCCGGCGTGCCCGCCGTGCCGGAACACGCGGCGGCGGATGTCGAGGCCGCGGTGGCGGCGGCGTTGAGCATCGGCTTCCCGGTGGTGCTGAAGATCCTCAGCCCGGATATCCTGCACAAGTCGGAGATCGGCGGCGTGCTGCTGGATGTCGGCAGCGCCGAGGCGGTGCGGGCCGGCTTCGCCACACTGCTGCAACGCGCGCGGCAGCATGCGCCCTCGGCGCGGATCGAGGGCGTGCTGGTCGCCAAGCAGATCAAGAACGCGGTCGAGATGGCCTTCGGCGTGCTGCAGGACCCGGTCTTCGGGCCGGTGGCGATGGTCGGCCTGGGCGGCATCTTCATCGAGGTGCTGAAAGACGTGGCCTTCCGCCGCTGCCCGTTCGATGCCGCGGAGGCCGAGCGCATGATCCGCAGCCTCAAGGGCTTTCCGTTGCTGGATGGCGTGCGTGGCCGGCCCAAGGCGGATGTGGCGGCGTTGGCCAAGGCACTCTCGGCCCTCAGCGCCTTCGCCGTGGCGGCTGGGCCGAAGCTGGCGGGGGTAGACGTGAACCCCATGCTGGTGCTGCCGGCGGGCCAGGGCTGCTACGCCGCCGATGCGGTCGTTGAGGTGGGGTAGCGCTCTTGACCTAATTCCGGTTGCACCGCAGCATCCGGCCAAAGGGAAGACGCCGGTCGCTTCATCAAGGAACGACCGATGACCACCATTTCGCGCCGCGCGCTGTTCGCCTCCGGCGCCGGCCTTGGGCTCTCCGTGGCCCTGACCACGCCGGCCCTGGCCTATCCCGAACGCACCGTGCGGATCATCTCCGGCTTTCCGCCGGGTGGGCTGAACGACATTGTCGCCCGCGCGATGGCGCAGGCGCTGACGCCGATCCTCGGCCAGTCCGTGGTGGTGGAGAACCGCGCCGGCGCCGGTGGCGGCATCGGCGGCGCCGCGGCTGCGCGGTCCACGCCGGACGGCCACACGCTGTGGATGGGCATCGTCGATACCCAGGCGATCAACCCCTTCGCCTATCGGGACCTGCAATACGACCCGCAGAAGGACTTCGCGCCGATCAGCCTGGTGGCGCGCTTCCCCTTCGCGCTGGTGGTCGGGCCGAGCCAGCCGGGGATCACCAGCTTCCCGGCGCTGATCGCGGCGGCGAAGGTGAAGGCGGAGGCCATCACCTATGCCAGCTGGGGTGTCGCCAGCACGCCGCATCTGGCCATGGAGCGCATTTGCGCCAACCAGGGCGTGAAGATGCTGCACGTGCCCTTCACCGGCCAGGCGCCAGCGATGCAGGCGATCATGGCCGGGCAGGTGGACTGCTTCCCGCTGCCGGCCGGCGGCGCCGAGAGCATGACCCGCGACGGCAAGACCCGCGCGGTGGCGGTGCTGGCGCCGGGCGAGATCCCGCTGTTTCCGGGCGTGCCGGCCATCAAGACCTTCGGCGTGCCGCTGGAGACCGGGCTGTGGAAGGCGATCTATGCGCCGGCCCGCACGCCGCAGCCGGTGGTGGCGCAGCTGAACCAGGCGGTGCGCCAGGCCATGACCGCGCCGGTGGTACTGGACGTGCTGCGCCAGCAGGGCGCGGTGGCGGAACCCAGCACGCCGGAAGCGCTGTTCGAGTTGGGCCGCACTGAGTTGCTGGCCTGGGGCGAGGTTGTCCGCGCCACCGGTGCCATGGTGAACTGAGCCGATGTACCAGGTCATCAGCGCCACCCCGAGCCCCTATGCCCGCAAGGTCCGCATCGCCTTGCTGGAAAAAGGCATTCCGTTCGAGCTGATGACCGAGGTGCCCTGGCACGGCAGCACCGCGACCCCGGCGTACAACCCGCTGGAGAAGCTGCCGGTGCTGGTCCTGCCGGATGGCAGTGGCGTCTATGAAAGCCGCTTCATCCTGGAATGGCTGGAGGTGATGCACCCGACGCCGCCGCTGCTGCCGGCCGACCCCAGGCTGGCGCTGGCCGCGCGCCAGGTGGAGGTGATCGCGGATGGCATCTGCGACGCCGTGGTGCTGCTGTTCTTCGAGCGCATGCGCGGCCCGGCCCAGGCCAGCGAACCCTGGATGGCCCGCCAGCGCCGCAAGGTGGAAGGCGGCCTGCGTACCCTGGCGCAACGCGCCGAGGCGGCCGGCACCGGCTGGCTTGTGGGCGACAGCTTCGGCCTGGCGGAGATCGCCGCCGGCGCGGCGCTGGGCTACCTGAAGCTGCGTTTTTCCGAGCTGGACTGGGCGGCGCAATACCCCGCTTTGGCGGCGTTGAGCGCGAAGCTGGAGGCGCGACCCGCCTTCCAGGCCACGGTGCCGGTGCCGCAGAGCATCACGGAGGCGGTGGTCTGAGGCGGCTTGCCAGCGGCGGCCAACTCGGTTGAATGGCGGCAAGCAACCGGGGAACGCCACCATGGCCATCAACTATGAAAGCCTGCTGAACTATCGCATCCCCGAGGTGCGGCAGAGCCTGCGCTGGCAGGATACCGCGCTGTACAATTTCTCCATCGGCCTGGGCCAGGACCCGATGGACGAGCAGCAGCTGGACTTCCTGTATGAACCGCGGCTGAAGGCGATGCCCAGCATGCCCGTGGTGCTGGCCTCGCCCGGCTTCTGGAGCCGCAACGAGGATACCGGCATCGACTGGGTCAAGATCGTCCATGGTGAACAGGGGCTGGTGCTGCACAAGCCGCTGCCGGTGGCGGGCGACCTGATCGGCCGCAGCCGCGTCACCGGCCTGGTGGACCGCGGTCCGGGCAAGGGCGCGCTGATGTACAGCGAGCGCGAGGTGCTGGACGCCGCGACGGGCGAGAAGCTGGCGACGCTGACCTCTACCTCCTTCCTGCGCGGCGATGGCGGCTTCGGCGGCCCGGCCGGCCCGGTGAAGCCGCCGCATCCGGAACCCGACCGCGCGCCGGACCTGACGCTGGACATGCCGACCCGGCCGGAACAGGCGCTGGTCTATCGGCTGAACAGCGACCTCAACCCGCTGCATATCGACCCCAAGGTGGCCGCCGCCGCCGGCTTCCCGCAGCCGATCCTGCACGGGCTGTGCACCTTCGGCACCGTCTGCCATGCGCTGCTGCGGACGCTGTGCGGCTATGACCCCGCGCGCTTCGGCCGGATGGACCTGCGGTTTTCCTCGCCGGTGTTTCCCGGCGAGACCATCCGCACCGAGCTCTGGCACGAAGCCGGCGGCGCCAGCTTCCGCGCCCGCGTGGTGGAGCGCGACAAGGTGGTGGTCAGCAATGGGCTGTTCCGCTTCGCCTGAAGTGGGCCTGGCAGGCCTCTGCCGCCGCGCTGGAACCCTTTGATTCCAGAGCATGAAATGCGGTCAGGCGTTTCCCTCGGAACGCCGATTGCTCTAAGCACGCGGGATGATGTTGAAGAGCCTGGGTTATCGCGCCTGGCGCCTGATGCCGCCGACCTTTCGGCGAGAGGCGCTGTTCACGGCCATGGCCGTGGTGGCGCCGCGCCCCGCCAGCCCGCCGCCGGTGGCCAGCCTGCCGATCACGGTCGCGGGGTATTTCGCCGCGCCGAGCGGTCTGGGCGAAGCGGCGCGGCGGCTGGCCGACATGCTGGAAGCCGCGGGTGCCGAGGTGCACCGGG
The DNA here is from genome assembly GCA_947371015.1 of Acetobacteraceae bacterium. Taxonomy (GTDB): domain Bacteria; phylum Pseudomonadota; class Alphaproteobacteria; order Acetobacterales; family Acetobacteraceae; genus CAIMOR01. Next base: position 15,459 of record CANBNK010000045.1, read on the forward strand.
CCGATCTGACCTTGGCGCTGCGCCAGGGCGTCGGCGCGGGGCGAACGCCGCTGCCGCTGTCCGGCGTTCCCACGGGGGCTGGCACGCTGATCATGCACGTGAACGGACCCATGCTGCCCTGGGGCATGGCCGCGCTCGGCCGGCGAGCCGTGGCGGGCAAGCATGTGATCGGCTTCTGGAATTGGGAATTGCCGATCATGCCGCCGGACTGGGACCGTGGCTTCCGCTTTGTCCACCGGATCTGGGGGTCGTCTGAGTTTGTCGCCGAGGCGGCGCGGAACTCAGGTTCCGAAGCGGCGCGGAACTCAGGCTCCGAGGCGGTGCGGGGCGGCCGGCGGGTACCCGTGGAAGTGGTGCACTACCCGGTGCCGGAGCCGCAGCCGGCACCCCTCGGGCGCGACCACTTCGACCTGCCGGCCGATGCCTTCATCGCGCTGGCGGTGTTCGATGCGTCCTCCTCGGTTGAGCGGAAGAACCCGCTGGCCGCCATCGCCGCGCACCGGGCCGCCTTCGGTGACCGGCCGGACCGGCTGCTGGTGCTGAAGACCTATCAGACCCAGCAGGGCGGGCCGGCCTGGCGCGCGGTGCTGGCCGCCGCCGCCGGCGCCGCCAATATCCGCATCATCGACCGGGAGATGTCGCGCGCCGAGGTCTGGGCGCTGATTCGCGCGGTGGATGTGCTGATCTCCCTGCACCGGGCGGAAGGGGTCGGCCTGGCGCTGTCGGAGGCGATGCGGCTGGGGGTGGCGGTGGTGGCCACCGGCTGGTCCGGCAACATGGACTTCATGGACCCCGCAAGCGCGCAGCTTGTGGGCTATCGCCTGGTGCCGGCGCAGGATGACCGCGGCACCTATTCCGTGCCCGGCGCACATTGGGCGGAGCCGGACATCGCGCAGGCAGCGGCGGCGCTTCGCCTGCTGGCGGCCGAGCCTCAGCTGCGCCAGGCCATGGCGGCGCGCGGCCAGGCGCGGGTCGCGGCGCTGACCCCCGCTGCCTGCGGCGAATACGCGCTGCGTCTGCTGCGGGGCGCCCCGGCCTGAACCAGGTAGCGTCGCCTCGGCCGCGGTGCGGCCTGCCGGCCAGGCGGCGGATGGTTTCGGGTTTGCCCTCGGCGACGCCGAACCTCTATACACGGCCCCTTGTCGCACCACGCCCAGGGCATGGGAGAAGAGGACAGTAATGCGGGTACTCATCACCGGTGTGACGGGCCAGGACGGCGCGTATCTGTCCCAGTTGATGCTGGACAAGGGCTATGAGGTCTTTGGGTTGGTTCGGCGCTCGGCCTCGGCCGACGTGATCGATGAGCGGCTGCGCTGGCTCGGCATTGCCGGCAAGGTTCATATCGTTGACGGCAACCTGACCGACCTGTCGGCGCTGATCCGCACCATGCAGGACGTGAAGCCGGACGAGGTGTACAACCTCGGCGCCCAGAGCTTCGTCAAATCCTCCTGGCAGCAGCCGCTGCTGACCGGGCAGGTCACCGGCATCGGCGCGGTCAACGTGCTTGAGGCGGTGCGTATCGCCCGGCCGCAGGCGCGGTTTTACCAGGCCTCCTCCAGCGAGATGTACGGCCTGGTGCAGCACCCGATCCAGAGCGAGAAGACGCCGTTCTATCCGCGCAGCCCCTATGCGGTGGCCAAGCTCTACGCCCACTGGATGACGGTGAACTACCGCGAGAGCTTCGGCCTGCACGCCAGCAACGGCATCCTGTTCAACCATGAAAGCCCGCTGCGCGGCATCGAGTTCGTGACCCGCAAGGTCACCGACGGCGCGGCGCGGATCAAGCTTGGCCTGTCGCAGGACCTGAAGCTGGGCAACATGGACGCCAAGCGCGACTGGGGCCATGCGCGCGACTACGTCAAGGCGATGTGGCTGATGCTGCAGCAGGACAAGCCGGACGACTACGTTGTCGCCACCGGCCGCACCACCACGGTGCGCGACATGTGCCGCATTGCCTTCGACCATGTCGGCCTGAATTACGAGGAGTTCGTGAAGGTGGACCCCGCCTTCATGCGCCCGGCCGAGGTGGACCTGCTGCTGGGCGACCCGTCCAAGGCCAAGGCGGCGCTGGGCTGGGAAGCCGAGACCTCGCTGGAGACGATGATCGCGGAGATGGTCGAGGCCGACCTGTTCCGCCACCGCTCGCGGATGCGCTGAGTCTTGCCGCTGCCCTGGCGCATCCTGGTCACCGGGGCTTCCGGCTTCGTCGGGCGGCACCTGGTCCGGCTGATCCGCGACCGCTGGCCGGCGGCGACGGTGCTGGCGGCGTCCCGCGAAGGCAGCGTGGCCGGGGCCGACGAGACGGTGCCACTGGACCTGCTGGACCGCGCCGGCATGGCGGTGCTGCTGGAAGCGGCACGGCCCGACGCCGTGGTGCACCTGGCCGCCCAGGCGGCGGTGGGGGAAAGCTTCCAGGACCCGGGCCGCACCTGGCGGGTGAATGTCGATGGCAGCCTGGCGCTGGCCCAGGTGCTGCGGGACAAGCTGCCGGAATGCCTGCTGGTGCTGGCTTCCTCGGCCGAGGTCTATGGCCTGACCTTCCAGTCGGGCGTGCCGCTGGACGAGGCGGCACCGATGGCGCCGGCGAACCCCTACGCCGCCTCCAAGGCCGCGGCGGACCTGGCGCTGGGCGAAATGGCGCTGCGCGGCTTGCGGCTGGTGCGGGTGCGGCCGTTCAACCAGGTCGGGCCTGGGCAGTCGGATGCCTTCGTCATCGCCGCCTTCGCCCGCCAATTGGCGCGGATCGAGGCCGGGTTGCAGCCGCCGGTGCTGCGCGTTGGCGCACTGGACCGCTGGCGCGATTTCCTCGACGTGCGGGATGTGTGCGCCGCCTATATCGCGGTGCTGGAGCATGCCGATGGGCTGCCGCCGGGGGTCGCGATCAACATCGCCTCCGGCACATCGCGGCGCGTCGGCGATATCCTGCAGGCCCTGCTGGCGCGCGTGCCGGTGGCGGTGGAGGTGCAGGTGGAGGCAGCGCGGCTGCGACCCACGGATGTGGTGCGCGTGGCCGGCGATGCGTCCCGGGCCGCTGACCTGCTGGGCTGGCGGGCCGCCTCGGCGTGGGATGACACGCTGGACTCGGTGCTGGCGGATTGGCGCGGCCGGGTGCATGCCCCAGCCTCCTCGGCCGGGTGAGCGCGCCGGGCGAGCCTTGAACCTCCCCGCGCCGGCTGGTCTCCTGCGGGCGGCAGTGGCTTCTTGCCCCCGGCGGGTACCACGCCTTGGGCGCTGATGCGCCGCCACCGGGGCGGGTGGGACGGCCGCTGGATTGTCAGTGTGTCCTGCGCCGGCAACGCGGCTGCCGCCTAGGCTAGGTCGGAACGATTGGGGTTGCAGCAATGCCGGGTGGGAAGGTCGTATTCGCCAATAGTCTGCGTGGTATGGCAGCGCTGATCGTGGTCTTTTCGCATTATTTCGCTGTATTTTGGCTGGCACGGCCGGTTGTCGCCGAGTTCATCCAGGCGGCGCCGCTGCCGGCGACGGTGGAAACGCCGGCCATCGTGCAGTTGATCAGCTATTCGCCGGTCAATCTCGGCGCCTTCGGCGTGGCGCTATTCTTCCTCATCAGCGGCTTCGTCGTGCCGTTTTCGCTGACCAAGCGCGCGACATCGGGATTTCTGCTGGGCCGGCTGGTCCGGCTGGCGCCGACCTACGCTTGCGGCTTCGGCCTGTGCGTGGCGGCCATCGCGCTGTCCGCCTGGTTCTACGGCCGAGGCTTCCCCTACGCCGCCGAGGACGTCTTGCTGCACTTCGTCATCGGCCTGCGCGACGTGCTGAATGTGCCGAATATCGATGGCATCATCTGGACGCTGGAAATCGAGGTGAAGTTCTACCTGCTGTGCGCGCTGGTGGCGCCGTGGCTGCGCCGGGTGGAGGCACGCGCCTTCCTGGCGCCGCTGGCGGTGGCGCTGGTCTGCGCGGTAGCCAATTGGGGCATCCGCAGCGGCCTGCTGGCCGGCCACCTGGTTCATGTGCTGGTGTTTTCCGGCCAGTTCCTGGTCTTCATGTTCATCGGAGTCGCCGCGCATTTCGTCCATCGCGGCCAGTGGAGCCGGCGGCAGGGCGCGCTGGCCGGCCTAGCCTGTTTCCTGGCGTTTGCGGCGCTCTGGGCCGGTGGCGCCCATAGCGACAGCGCGTGGCAGATCGGCAGCTACGCCACGGCCGTCGCCGTGTTCGTGCTGGCCTTCGCCCGGCCGAACTGGGTGCCGGACACGCGGGTGATCCGCTTCCTGGCGGATATCTCCTACCCGCTTTACGTCATGCATGGCCTGGCCGGGTATGTGACGCTGCGGCTGCTGCTGCACGGCGGCGCCTGGCCGATGCCCGCCCTGGCGCTGACCACGGCGCTGGCGCTGGGGGTGGCCTGGGGCCTGCACCGCTGGGTAGAGGCACCGTCGCAGCGGCTGGGCCAATCCCTGGCGCGCGGGGCCTCGATGCCGGGCCGCCGGGCGGCCGCGCTGCCGCCGGGCTGAAGCCACGGTTCAGTCGGTGGGTGACAGCAGGCCGAGAAGCTGTGCCGTATCGGCCATGGCGCTTTCCACCAGCACCACGCGGGCGCCGCGCAGGTGGCAGTAATGGCGGGCATCCTCACCCAGCGCCGCCGGGTCCAGCACAGCCACGACATCACCGCGTGCCACCTCGGCCGCCGGCGCTTCGCCGGGTAGCGGTTGCAGCCCCAGGGCGGTACAGGCGGCGGCCCAGTCCTGCATCAGGCGGCCGCCCTGCTGGCGGACCAGATGCACCCGCAGGTCCGGCGCATGGCCGGCGAGGCAGTCGCGCAGCACCTGCTGCCGGCCGCTGGGCCAGGACCCCGGCGGGCCGCTGGCCAGCAGCAGTTGCGCCGGCCGCAGGGGTGGGAAGGTGGCGCTGATGGCGCGCGCGGTATCGGCTAGGTCCCTTGCGTTGGGGGCCAGGCCCGCCGCTACCTCCGCAGCCAGATGTTCGGGCAGCAGGCTGGCGGCATCCGCGTAGCGCGCCTCAATCATGTCGCGGTAGGCCAGCGCGATGCGGCCGGGGTCCAGTTCGGTCGCCGCGTAGCTGCGCCCGGCGCGCCCCAAGGTCAGGCGGCGCGCTTCGTCTTGGCGCAGAGCCAGCAGCAGGTCGGTGATGTCGCCGACGGTCGGGGAGGCGGGCGCCGCTGCCACCACCTCGGCCGGCAATTCCGCCATGGCGCCATGCGCGTTCACCACGGTGGCCAGCCCGGCCCCGAGGCAATCCGTCACGGCGGCGGAGGTTTCCCCGCGTGAGGCTGAGCGCAGTTGCACCCCCAGATCCGCCGCGGCCAGCCAGAGCCGATAGTGTTCAGCATCCACCCGGCCGGTGATGCTTTCCGCCGGCAGTTGGCTGGCAACCTCGGGCTGCGGTGCGCCCACGAAAACCAGCCTTACCGAAGGGTCACCCATGCCGGCAACCGCGGCCGCCAGCACATCCGGCATCTTGGTGTGGGACACCAGGCCGAAGCTGCAAATCAGGAAGGCGTCGTCGGGGATGCCGAGCCGACGGCGCGCCACCGACCGCTCGGGCATCGGGCGGAGATAGCGCAGCGATGGAATGAGCACGGACCGGTTGGCCAGTGGCGCACCGTAGTGCTCGGCCAGGATGTCCCGGGCGTGGGCCGAGTGCTGGATGACCCCCAGCGCACCACGCAGCACCGGAAGGGAGCACGGATAGCGCTCGACAGCCGCCTCGTCGCCCTCGGCCTCGGCCCACAGCACCGCCGGCCAGCCATGCGACCGCAGCAGATGGGTCAACAGCCGGCGCGGTTCGCGGATTTGCCGGCTTTGCCAATAGAGCGCCCTGGAGAGGTAGGCGTCGTGCAGGGTGACCACGCCTGGTACCGCCGGCAGCATCGTTTCCAACTGGGAGACGTGGAATTGCGAGTTGCCGACCTGATACAAAACTCGGTCGAAGCGCCACGCGCGGACGAGGAACGCCTCGGGCGAGAGGACCGGAAAGTTCGGCGCCAGGCTCTCCGCCTCGGTCATGCCGATGTCGCTGACCAGCGTGATGTCGTAATGCCGCGCCAGAGCCGGGATGAGTTCTTCGGAATAGGTCGAGATTCCGGATTCCTGCGGTGCCAGCGGCGAGACAAAGGCCAGGCTGGGCAGCCGCCGCAGCGGCGGCGCCGGCCGCGGCCGTGGCATTTCGGCGTTGATCTGTTCCAACGCGGCCCAGGCGCGGCTGGCGCTGTCCTCCCACGTGAAGGTGCCGGCCTGGCGCGGGCCGTGCTCGGCCAGGGATTGCCGGAAGGCCGCGTCGGTAAGCACCGCCAGCAGGCGCTCGGCAATGTCGGCTGGGTCTTCGGCATCGAACAGCGCATCCGCGCGGCCCAGCACTTCCGGCAGGCTGCTGTTGTTGCTGGCGATGGTCGGCGCACCGCAGGCCATGGCCTCGGCCGCGGGCAGGCCGAAACCCTCATGCCGGGATGGCAGCACCGAGACGGCGCAGAGCGAATACAGCGCCGGCAGGTCGGCTTCCTCGACAAAGCGGACCAGCGCGACCTGCGCCAGCGGCACGCCGGCGGCGGCGGCGCTGCGGCCCAGTTCATCCGGGTCGGTCTTGCCGACGATCACCAGCTGGTGCGCTGCCCGCAACGCTTCCGGCAGCAGGCCGTAGGCGGCGATCAGCCCGGCTTCGTTCTTGCGGAGGTCGCCGGCGCCGACAAACAGTACGAAGCCCGGGTGCAGGCCGTAGCGGGTCAGCAGCGCCTCGGTCTGTTCCGGGTCCAGGGCGCGCGGCGCGAACAGCGGCCCAATGCCGGCGCGGATGTTGTGTACCCGGTCAGGCCGGTAGCCCAGGTGGTCGATCGCCTCGCGCCGGCTGGATTCCGAGATGGCGAGCAGGCCGTCGCAGAGTTCGAGCTGCCGCAGCCGGTTGAGATACCAATTGGCGGCCATGCCCCGCCACGGGCCGTCCAGGTAGTCGGTGCGGCGGATGAACGGGATGAGGTCGTAGCAGGTCGCGACCATCGGCAACCTGGCGCGGCTGCTGGGCCAGCGCGTCATCACGTCGTCGCCGGCGCCCTCGAACAGGCTGGAGACATGCACCAGGTCGGGCTGCAACCCGGCCAGGAACTCGGCGCGCAGCACGGCGGCGGCGTTGCGCCGGCCGGTGGCGGTGGCGTCACTCTCGGCGGTGCGGCCGGGGCTGAACCAGGCCCGGATATTCTCCGGCGGAAGCAGCGGCGCAAAGCCGGCCAGCAGGTCATCCGCAGGCAGGTTGCCGTTCAGCGCCACCACCAGCTCATGCGGCCCCGGATGGCGGGCCATGGCCAGCGCCAATTCGCGTGAGTAGCGCCCGATGCCGCGGAAGCGGCTGGTTGGGCCCTGGGCCCCCTGCAGGTCGACGACTAGCCGCATGCGTGGCTTTCCACCCTGCCTAGCGCCGGCGCTGCGTGATGTTCTGACGCAAGCGACAGAATACCAGTTGCTCGTCGTCGCTGAGGTCTGTCGGTATGTGAATCTCGATGGCGGCTTCTTCGCGGGCAAGTTGGCGCAGGATGGCCGCGGTTTCAGCATAGTGCGTGTAGCGGCGGTTAGCCCAGGCATAGGCCCCCGGTGCGACACGCTTGAAGATGCGGGCGGCGCGATAGGCCCCGGGGATGCGCTGGCAGGCCGTGATGACGCCGAGGGCGGCGGGGCGCAGGCGGTCCTTGATGGGTTCCGGGACCAGGCGGAGGACCTGCAGCAGGTTGGGCGACCGGCGGATGGTGCTTGCTTCGTTCATTCTGCGCCCTTGACGCCCTTCGTGCGGAGCGGCCGGGCCGGATTGCCGACCACGGTCTCCCCCGGTGCCACGCTGCGGGTGACGACCGCCCCCATGCCCACCACGGCGCCGGCCCCGATCACCAGTGGCTTGTCGCGCGTGCCGTCCCGCAGGATGGCACCGGCCCCGATGAAGGCATTATCCCCGATATGCACGTTGCCGTTGCACCGCACTCCCGGCGCGAAGGTAACGAAATCGCCTATGACGCAATCGTGTTCGACATAACTGAAGATGTTCAGGTGGAAGAACCGGCCGATCCTGGTGTTGCAGGTGATCATGGTGTTGGCGCAAATGACCGCGCCTTCCGCTATCTCGTTTTCGGCGTAGATGATGGCGCTTGGCGCCTGGATGTGCAGCGGCTGCGCGCCATTCGCCTGGCAGGCCGCGGCGATCCGGCGGCGCAGCCCGGCGCTGGCAATGGCGACGTTGAAGAAGGTGCGGCCGGCCGGGGCTTTGAGGAACTGCGCTTCCGCCATGACCGGGTGGCCATTCAGGGATAAGGCCGCCGCGTCGCGGTCCACGAAGGCGATCCGGGCGTCCGCCCCCGCCTTTTCGCCCAGCGCCATCGACAATGAATGTCGCACCAGGGGCATGACCGGCCGGGCAAAGCCACCTGTGCCGAACAGTCCGAACAGGATGGCGTCGTCTTGCAAGCTTAACCCTTTGGTGACGGACCCGGCGCGGCGTCGGTTTACAGCCAGCCCACCGCCAAGGCATAGACACTATGGTCCGCGGATACGAATAAGAACAGCGCATGGCAACACAGTTCAACGAGGCCGCCGCAAGGGTCGGGATACTACTGCCGCCGGAAGCGGACCTGGGCTGGCGGCTGCGCGCCCGGACCCTTGCCATGGCGGTGGTCGAGGCCGGGTTCCGCGCCGAGGTTGGCATCACCGGCATGGCCCCGGATGGCCCGATGGACGCCGCGATTGCCGCACCGTTCCGCGGCATCCCTGGCGTCGGCCTGCGGCGCCTGGTGTGGCAACGCGTGCCCGGCGCCATCGCGCGCAACATCCACGGGCCGGCCTTGGTCCCGGCCGACCTGGATTGGGTGATGCTGCCGTTCGATTGGGGGTGGCATTTCACCGACTGCGCCGCCTGGCTGCTCTGCGCCGACCCGATGCTCGGATATGTCCCTGCGGTCCGCCCGACGCTGGTGTATTGTCGTGGCCTGCCGATGCGCTACGATCCGGCCTGCTGCGTGTTCGACGATGCCGCCCGGGCTGGCATGGAAGCCAGCTTCAGCTGCTGGCGCCAGGCCGCCGCCGTCTTTGCCGCCGACCTGACGGTGGCCACGGACTTGGCCGACTATGCCGGTATCCGCCGCCCTCGCATCCATCTCGTCGGGCCGACGCTGCCCCCGCCTGCGCCCTTGCCCGGCCCGCGCGGCGGCGCCCTGCTGGTCTGGCTCACGGCCGGGATGTCGGCTGACGAGGATGCCACCCTCGGCCTCGCCCTGGCGCTGGTCCGCGCCGAGCGCCCCGACCTGCGCGTACTGGTCAGCGGCCCCGGCCTGCATCAGCCGGGACCCCACCAGGGCCAGCGCCTCTCGCAGGTGCCCGGCGCCCTGGCCGTGCCGGTGCGCAATGAGCCCGAGTTGCTGGCGCTGCTGGGTCAGGCAGCCGCCATCTGGTACACTGGATGCACCGCGTTCGAGGCAGAGCCGGCCTGGCTTGCCGCCTGCGGGCCTGGCCGCCTGGTCGCCCAGGACCTGCCGGAGCTTGCCGCCGGCCTGGCCTGCTGGGGCGGGCGGCTGTACGCCTGCCCGGCGGACGACGTCGGCGGCATGGCGGCGGCCGTGCTGGCGGCCCTTAAGCCAGGACCGCGCGGCTGCCCGCCGGTGCCGGTTGGAGACGCCCGCCTGGTGGCGCTGCTGAAGGAAACGCTCGCGTATGTCGTCGTCTGAGCCACGGGCTGTCATCGGCGTCTGGTCCGAACATGGCGCCGGCAGTCGCTGGGCCAATGAGGGCATGGCGCGACTGATCGGCTTCCTGATCGAGGGGGCGGCGGAAGCCGGGCGCGTGACCATCCGCGTCGTCATTTCTCGCGCCATGCATGACGAGGTGCTGGCCGACCTGCGCGGGCTGCGGGCCCAGGAAGGCATCGACTGGACATTGCACTGCCCGCCGGTGACGGCGCCTGTCGTCGGCCCGGTCGCGTTGCCCGGGTCGCTTGACGGCGGTCTGGCAGCAACCGCTGCGATCAGCCGCGCCCGGTCGCTGCCGGTGCGGGCGGTACGCCGCCTTTTGCGCCCGCTCGTTCGCCGGCTGCGACGCCGGCGATGGAGTCTTGCGGCTGCGGCTGCCGCACGGGAAGCACTGCATGAAGCCGAGGTTTGCCGGGCGGCACTGCTGGCGAGTGTTCTGCAAGGGCCGGATCATTCGCTGGTCGCCCCAGAATTCGAATCCAATCCAGTTTACATCGTTTTGAACCGCGTCATGCGCGACCTGCAAGCCGATGTCGCCGCTGCCGACGCGGCCCTGGCTGCGGGTGACGCCCAGGCCCTGGCCCGGGCAGAGGCGCTGGCCCTGTCCCATCGGGACGACGCGCTGCGCCTGGCGGCCCAGTTGGCCGACTGGAATGCGCCGCAGCCGGCCATCGCTGCCCTGGCCGAGTTCGCCAATCGCTCGGTCTCGGTGGATGCCTGGATCTTGATGTTTCCGCACTTCCGGCACGGCCTGGCGTTGCAGGGCCGCAAGGCGGTGATCTTCCCGGACATGATCGGGCAGCGGGCCTTCGTCGACCCGCAGGAGTCGAACTGGGGGCCGGGCGGCTGGATGACGCTCTGGCGGTCCCGCACGGCGCTGGTCCTGGCAGGCGTGGATCGGGCCGTGACATTTTCCCACCACATGGCGCGGGAGTTGGCAGGCCCGCCCTTCGCCTTTCCGGCCGAACGGATCGCCGTGGTTCCCCACCCGCCGCCGGACCTGCGGCCGGCCCTGCCGTTCCTGACGGACCGGTGTGGCGATGCCGGCACGCGGCACCGCGCGGCCCAACTGCTGCAGGCGGAAGCGGCCCGGCGCGGCCTGCGCTACCTGCGGGACTTCCCGTTCGACGACGTGCCCTATTGCATGCTGTCGAGCCAGGATCGTCAGACGAAGAACATCGGCCTGCTCTGCGACGCGATGCATCGCCTGGTGCGAGGCCAGCGGCGGTCGGTCAAGCTGATCACCACTGCGCCGTTGAGCGGCCAGGCGGATTGGCAGCGGCTGCCCGGCTTCATCGCCCGGCAGGGCATGCAGCACGACATCATCTCCCTGCACGACCTGGGCCGGCAGGAACATGCGGCGCTGTACCATTGCGCCGCGGTTGCGGTGCATGCCTCCTTCATCGAGGGCGGGGACACGGTATTCCCGTTCTATGAGGCCGTGAGCCTGGGGACGCCCTGCCTGATGGCCGATGGGCCGCACGTGCAGGAACTGCTCCAGCGCGCGCCGGAGCTGGCGCCCTATGTGTTCGACCCGCACGACGCTGATGCCCTGGCCGAGCTGATCTGGCGGACGGTGCAGCAACGGGACGCAGCCCTTGAGGTGCAGGCGGCGGTGTTCGAGCGGCTGTCCCAGCGGCGCTGGGCCGACGCGGTGCTGGAATATGCCCAGGCGGCGATGGCCTGAGCCGCCGACGCCGATCCGGCCATGGTGCTCCGCGTGATGCCAAGGTCGCGAGGCCAGGGCAGCAGGAAGTAGCTCGGCCGGGTCGCTTGCGTTACATGAGCGCTGATGGTCCGGACAGCGATACCTCGTTGAACCCGGTTGAGGCAGGAAGCCTAGAGTGATGACCCAAGAAAGCCCGCCCACACCCGCAGGTGCCACCGAACTTCCGTCAATCCCGGTCTATCGGCCGGACCTTTCGGGCAATGAGCGTGCTTATGTGCTGGACTGCATCGACAGCAGCTGGATCTCGTCGCTCGGCGCCTTTATCCCGCGGTTCGAGGCAGCTCTGGCGGCGGCGACCGGCGCGCCGCACGCCATTGCCCTGTGCAACGGCACGGTCGCGCTGCACCTGGCACTGCACTGCCTGGATGTGGGGCCGGGCGACGAAGTCATCGTGCCGAGCTTCACCTACATCGCTTCCGTCAACACCATCGCCCAGACCGGCGCGCGCCCGGTCTTCGCCGAATGCCGCGAAGCCGATTGGTTGCTTGACCCGGCGGCGCTTGAACGCCTGATCACCCCGCGCACCAAGGCGATCCTGCCGGTGCACCTGTATGGCGCGGCCTGCGATATGCCGGCGATCATGGCCATTGCCCGGGCGCGCGGCATTGCCGTGGTGGAGGATACCGCCGAGGCGCTGGGTTGTTCGCTGCACGGCCAACATGTCGGCACCTTCGGCGATATCGGCACCTTCAGCTTTTTCGGCAACAAGACCGTGACCACCGGGGAAGGCGGCGCCGTTATCGCCAATGATGCAGCGTTGGCGGCCCGGCTGCGGCAGACCAAGGGGCAGGGCCAAAGCCTGACCCGCCGCTACTGGCACGAAATCCTCGGCTTCAACTACCGCATGACGAACATCGCCGCCGCAATTGGCGTGGCCCAGTTCGAGCGGCTGGAACAGATACTCGCGCGCAAGCGGGCGCTGGCGCTGCGGTATCGGGCGGCGCTGGCGGGGCTGCCGGTGACGTTCCAGCGCCCGATCCCCGGCGTCGCCGGGTCCGACTGGCTGGTCAGCCTGCTGCTGCCGCGCGGCACGGACCGCGACCGGCTGATGGCGGAGATGGCGGCGCTGCGGGTGGAGACCCGGCCGGTGTTCCACTGCGCCCACCAGATGCCGATGTACGAGACCGGGCAGCACCTGCCGATCTCGGAGGATATCGCCGCGCGGGGGATTTCCCTGCCCAGCTTCCCGGCGCTGACGGATGCGGATGTGGACCGCGTGGCCGGGACGCTGCAGACCGCCTTGGCTGCCCAGGGCTTGGCCTGAACTGGGCTTGGCTTGAACCGGGAGCGCGGGCCAGGCCATCGGGCGATGTTGCCGCCGACCGCTGCAGCGCCAGCGTGACCCTCTGGACGAGGCGGCGCCTCGGCGCTACCAGATCTGTGACGCCCAAGAGGTATGGAATGATCAACAAGATCGTGCGGACCATGGCCGAGGCCCTGGATGGCATCAAGGATGGCTCCACCGTGCTGATCGGTGGCTTCGGCAGCGTCGGCCAGCCCGATGCGCTGATCGAGGCGCTGATCGAGACCGGGGTGAAGGACCTCACCATCGCGCTGAACAACGCCGGCAGCGGGCGTGTCGGCGTGGCCAAGCTGATGGACAATGGCTGCGTCCGGAAGATCATCTGCTCCTTTCCGCGCTCCTCGGACCCAGTGGTGTTCGAGACGCTTTACCGCGAGGGCAAGCTGGAGCTGGAGATCACCCCCCAGGGCACGCTGGCCGAGCGCATCCGCGCCGCCGCCGCGGGCATCCCGGCCTTCTTCACCGCCACTGGCGCCGGCACGCTGCTGGCCCGCGGCAAGGAAAGCCGGATGATCGACGGCCGGGAATACATCCTGGAAACCGCGCTGAAGGCCGATGTCGCGCTGGTGGAGGCCTGGCAGGCCGACCGCTGGGGCAACCTCGTCTATCGGGGCAGCGGCGCCAACTTCAACCCGACCATGGCCGCCGCCGCCACGCTGACCGTGGCCCAGGTGCAGCACATCGTGGAACTGGGCGACCTGCACCCGCACATGGTCGGCACCCCCGGCGTGTACGTGAACCGCGTGATCCAGGTGGATCGCGGCCCCGAATGGACGAAAGAGGAGGCCTGAGCATGACCCCCTTCACCCGCGACCAGATGGCGCATCGCGCCGCCGATGACATCCCCGAGGGCTGGTGCGTCAACCTGGGCATCGGCATCCCGACCCTGGTGGCGAACCATGTCCCCAGCACGCGGGAAGTGGTCTTCCAGTCCGAGAACGGCGTCATCGGCATGGGCCCGGCGCCAGCCAAGGGCACTGAAGATCTCTGGAACATCAATGCCGGCAAGCAGCTGATCACGCTCGTAAAAGGCGCCAGCTTCGTCGGCCATGCCGACAGCTTCGCGATGATCCGCGGCGGCCATATCGACCTCTGCGTGCTCGGCGGCTTCGAGGTTGCCGAGAATGGCGACCTGGCGAATTGGGCGACCGGTGAGAACGACACGGCCCCCGCCGTGGGCGGCGCCATGGACCTGGCGGCCGGCGCCAAGCGTCTCTGGGTCATCATGGACCACACCACCAAGGACGGCCGGCCGAAGCTGCTGGAGAAGTGCGTCTATCCGCTGACCGGGCTTAAGTGCGTGACCCGCATATACACCAACCTGGCCACCATCGACGTGGTGGATGGCAAGGGCTTCGTCGTGCGCGACATGGCGCCGGGGCTGAGCTTCGACGAGCTGCAGGCCAAGACCGCGGCCAAGCTGCACCAGGCGCACTGAACGCCAACGGAGGACGCGACCATGGACAGCACCCCGCCCACCATGGTCGCGGCCTTCGACCACCCCGCCGGCCGCGCTGCGCTGGCGCAGCCAGGCGGAGTCACCGGCTGGCAGGGCCGGCTGCTGCACATCCATGTCTGCCCCGCCGCTTCCGCCGACATGGTGGAACTGGCGGAAGGCCGCTGCGTCGCCGGCCGTGGGCTTGAGGGCGACCGCTACTTCCTCGGCACTGGCAGCTATTCCGCCAAGCCCGAGGTGCGGGAGATCACGCTGATCGAGCAGGAGGCGCTGGACGCGCTGGCCCGCAACGACCCGCCCTTGCAGGGTGGGCCGGTGCTGCTGGCGCCGGCGCAGCATCGGCGCAACCTGACGGTATCAGGCGTGCCGCTGAACCACCTGGTCGGCCGGCGTTTCCAGGTGGGGGAGGTGATCCTGCGCGGCGGGCGGCTGAACTTCCCGTGCAAATACCTGGAAAAGCTGTTGGCGATGCCGGTCTTCCTGCCGCTGTACAACCGCTCCGGCCTGAATTGCAGCATCGAGCGCGGTGGCGTGATCCGCCCCGGCGACGCGGTGCTGCCGCTGTAGAGTACCGTGCGCCCTGTCGGGCGCATTTCGTGCTCTATGACTATTTGAACCCAGAGCAATATCCGTCCTGATGGTTCCATCAGAACGGATATTGCCCTAGCGACTGGTCACCACACCCAAGGCGTGAACCAGTCGCCTCAACAAGTACCGGGAGAACGCGCCATGAGCGCAGCGCTGGACGACAGCGACCGCCAGGACTCCATCCGCATGGTCCGCGACAGCGCTGCCGCGGTGGCGCCGGTGGGCGGTGACAGCAAGCGCATCCGTGCGCTGCGGATGCAGATGCCGGGCTACGACCCCGCCGTGTACCGCCAGATGGGCGAGTTGGGCTGGGTCGGCCTGCGGGTGGCGGAAGCCAGCGGCGGCGCCGGGCTGGGCCTGGGCGAAATGGGCGCGCTGGCCGAGGAACTGGGCGGCGCGCTGGCGCCGGAGCCGCTGATCCCCGCGACCATCTCGGCAACGCTGTTGGCTGCCGCGGGCGCCCAGGCAGAACTCGGTGGGCTGCTGGGCGGCGAGACCCTGGTGCTGACCGCCTGGCAGGAACGTGCCGATACGCTGGAGGCGCCGGGTGGGCGCGAGGCGGCGCGCAAGTTCATTCCCTTCGCGGCCGGCGCCGACGCCTTCCTGCTGCCGGTGCGGGAAGGCGGGAAGCTGGCGCTGTACTGGCAGGACGCCGCCGGCGCGAGCCTGACCACCGAGCAGACCTATGACGGCGGCCACATCGGTACCCTGGCCCCGGCGCCCGGGCGCAAGCTGGCCGACGATATCGGCGCGGTGCTGGAGCAGGCGCTGGACGATGCCGCCCTGGTGACGGGCTTTTACTTGTTGGGCGGTGCCGAGCGCGCCTTCGCCATGACGCTGGACTACCTGAAGACGCGGATGCAGTTCGGCAAGATCATTGGCACCTTCCAGGCGTTGCAGCACCGCGCGGCCGACCTGAAGATGCAGTTGGCGCTGATGCGCGCCAGCCTGGAAGCCGCCGCCGCCACGGTGGATGCCGGCGCGACCGGCGATGCACGGCGGGCCGCCATTTCGCGCGCCAAGACGCGGGCGGCGGAGGCCGCGATGCTGATCAACCGCCAATGCGTGCAGCTTTCCGGCGGCATCGGCTACACCGACCAGTACGATGTCGGCCTGTATCTGCGGAAGGCGATGGTGCTGTCCAACCAGTTCGGCAGCGCCAACCTGCATCGCCGCCGCTTCATCGCCACCGCGCCCGCCGAGGAGTCCGACGCATGAGTGACCCTCGGCTTATCGTTGAACGCGACGGCGCGGTGCTGGTCCTGACCATGGACCACCCGACGCGGCGCAACGCCTTCGCCATGCCGATCCGCCTGGCGATGATCGATGCGTTGGACCAGGCGCAGCGCGACAAATCCGTCCGCGCCGTGGTGCTGGCGGGCAAGGGCGCACATTTCTCCGCCGGTGGCGACATCGCGGGCATGGAGGTGAACAGCGCGCTGGATGGGCGCGAGCGGATGCGGCTCTCGCACCAGGTCGTGCGGCTGATGGTGCTGGGCAGCCTGCCGATCGTCGCCGCCGTGGAGGGCTATTGCGTCGGCGCCGGCCTGTCGCTGGCCTGCGCCTGCGACACCATCGTGGCCGCCGAGGACGCGGAGATGGGCGCCGGCTTCGGCCGCATCGGGCTGATGGCCGATATGGGCCTGCCGCATACCCTGCCGCGCCGCATCGGCGAGGCCAAGGCGCGGCAGATGTTCCTCTACCACACCCGTGTGAAGGCGACGGAGGCCGAGCGCATCGGCCTGGTGGACCATCTGGCGCCCAAGGGCGGCGCGCTGGCGCTGGCCATGGAAAAGGCCCGCTTCCTGGCCGATCAGGCGCCGGCACCGATGGCACTGACCAAGCAATTGCTGGGCGAGGGTTTTGATCGGGCGCTGGAGGAAGAACGCCACTTCCAGTCCACGCTGTTCCTGACCGCCGATTTCGCCGAGGGCCGCGCCGCTTTCCTCGGCAAGCGCCAACCTGTGTTCAAGGGGAACTGAGATGGACGCCATCCGCATTCCGCCGCCGGCCGAACTGGACAGCCTGGAGGACGAGCAGTTCCGCCACGTGGTGCGCGCCTTCCTGCACGCGAACTACCCGGAGGAGCTGCGCAACCCGCCGAAGCGCCTGCACTGGAGCGAGAACAAGCCCTGGTACTTCAAGCTGGCGGAGCTGGGCTGGCTCTGCCCGGGCTGGCCGCAGGAGTTCGGCGGCCTCGGCCTCTCGCCCAGCAAGATCATCATCCTGACCGAGGAATATGAGCGCTACGGCGTGGCGCGCACCAACGACCACGGCATCGTCATGCTTGGGCCGCTGGTGATCAAGTACGGCACCGAGGCACAAAAGCAGCAGTTCCTGCCGAAGATCCTGACCGGCGAGCACATCTGGTGCCAGGGCTACAGCGAGCCCAATGCCGGCTCGGACCTGGCGGCGCTGCGTACCGAGGCGGTGCTGGACGGCGACCACTACGTCGTCAACGGCCAGAAGATCTGGACCACGCTGGCGATGGACGCCAACTGGATCTTTTTGCTGGTTCGCACCGACAAGAACGCGAAGAAGCAGGAAGGCATTTCCTTCCTGCTGGTCGATATGAAGACGCCGGGCATCACCGTGCGTCCGATCATCAACCTGGAATACCACGACGAGTTCTGCGAGACCTTCTTCGACAACGTCCGCGTGCCGAAGGAGAACCTGGTCGGCCAGCTCAACAAGGGCTGGGACATGGCCAAGGCGCTGCTGGGGTTCGAGCGCATCTTCCTCGGCTCCCCGCGGCAATCCGGCTACGCGCTGAACCGGCTGAAG
>CANBNK010000046.1 GCA_947371015.1 Acetobacteraceae bacterium
GCGCGCGGCGGGACTTACCCGCCGCGCAGCCCCTTAGCCACCGCCCGCACCAGATCATGCGGGTTGTCGTGCAGCGCGGCCACGCCCACGGCGGCCAGGTCGGCGCGAGCCTGGTCCAGCGAATAGCCGCGCAGCGCGGCGTGGCCGGCGGCGATGCCGACGAATAGCGGCTTCGGCGGCGGCGAGCGCCGGATGGCGTCGGCCAGTGCGTCCACCCGCGCCTTCAGCGGGCGGCTGGCGAGGGTGGTGTAGAACATCACGCCCTGCACCTCCGGCCGGCGGGCGATTTCGTAGGCGGCGTCCAGGCGTTCGGCGGTGCTGTCCATCGGGCCGCCCTGGACGTTGTCCATGAAGCAGGCGGCGGGGCAGCCGACATCGGCCAGCAGGTCCAGCATCAGCATGCCTAGGCCGGCGCCGGCCGTGACCATGGCGACGGTGCCGCCCGGCAGTTCGACCAGTTGGAAGCCCTGGTCGCGGGCGCGCCGTTCCAGCGGTGTCAGCGCGGCGTCTTCCAGCGCGGCGGAAAGCGCCGGCGCGTCGTGGCGGAAGGCGGCGCTGTCATCCCGTATAAGCTTGGCGTCGCAGGCCATCAGGCGGCCATTGTCCAGCACCGCCAGTGGGTTGATCTCCAGCAGCTCCAGGTCCTCGGCCACCGCGACGCGGGCCAGGCGCAGCGCCAGGCGGGCCAGCGGCGCCGCCAGGGCGGGCGGGAAGGCGGGGGCGAGCAGGGCGTAGATCGCCTCCAGCGCGCCCGGCGCTTCCGGCGCCACGTTGCAGCGCAGCAGGCCGGGGGTGGTCTCGATATCCACGCCGCCGGCGGGGTGGACCAGCAACTCCAGCGCCTGGGCAGTGCCGTCCACCCGCAGCGCCAGGTAGAGTTCGCGCTTGATGGCGACTGCCGCCTCCAGCAGCAGCGGCGCGGCGGGGGCGCCGAGGATACTGCGAATCGCCGCCGCGGCGGCGGGGACTTCGCCGGGGCCGACCAGGCGCACCAGGCCGCGTTTGCCACGGCCGCCTTCCAGCACCTGGGCCTTCAACACGCCGGAATCCTGCGATGTTGCTTCGCCCAGCAGCCGGCCCTCCGGCACGGGAATGCCGTGGCGGCGCAGCAGCGTCTTGCCATCATGCTCGGTCAGCCGCACGGTCGCCCCTGTGAAAAACGCACCCTTCCTTAGCAGCTTCCCCCGTCGTGTCGTGGTGTTCAACCCGGCCGGACGATATGCCGCCGCCCAGGTGGCCTCGATGCAGGAGGCCGGGACCCAGGTGGTCGCCGGCGTGCAGCTTGGCCGCGGCGGCGAGACGCTGGCCGGCTTTCCGCTGCTGGACAGCCTGGACCAGCTGGCGGAGGCGCCAGATGCGGCCGTCATCTACACCCCGCCGGAAGGCGTGTTGGACGCGGTGCGGGCCTGCTGCGCGCGGGGCGTGCCGACCATCGTGGTGGCCGCCGAGTATGTGCCGGTGCACGACGCCATCGCCTGCGCCCGCGCGGCGCGGCAGGCCGGGTGCTGGCTGGTGGGGCCGAATACGCTGGGGCTGTGCGTGCCGGGGGAGGGGCTGCTGGGCAGCATCGCGCCCAGCTTCTGCATGCCGGGGCGCCTGGCGGTGATTTGTCGGAGTGGCACGCTGACCCTGGCGACGGCGCGGATGCTGACCATGGCTGGGATAGGCCAGCGCGCGGTGATGCATGTGGGCGGCGATACCGTCGCCGGGCGCAACCCGCATGAATACCTGGCGGCGCTGGCGGCTGATGAGCGCACCGCGGCGGTGCTGTATTGCGGCGAGATCGGCGGCGACAAGGAATACGCGCTGGCGGAGGCGCTGCCCGCCTGCGGCAAGCCGCTGGTGGCCATGCTGGTCGGCCGCCACGCGCCACGCGAAAAGCGCATGGGCCATGCCGGTGCCCTGGTCGGCGGTGAGCGCGAATCGGCAGCGGCGAAACTGGCCGCGCTGGCGGCTGCGGGTGCCCGCGTGGCACAAGACCCTGAGGGCGTTCTCGCCCAGCTGAAGGAACTCGGCCTGTGAGCGACAATACCCTGGACGACGCGGCGCAACTGCAGGCCGACCTGGACGGCAATACCGGCGCGGCGACCCCGCCGCTGGTACTGTGCGAATGCTTCGCGCGGGATGGCTTGCAGCACGAGACCCTGCAGATTCCGGCGGAAGCGAAGATCGAGATGATCAACCGCATCGCCGGCATCGGCTTCCGGCGGATCGAGATCACCAGTTTTTCCCACCCGAAGCATGTGCCGCAATTCGCCGATGCGGAGCAGGTGCTGAAGGGGGTGAAGCGGCATCCGGGCCTGTTGTTCAAGGCCACCTGCCCGAACCCGCAGGCGGTGAAGCGCGCATTGGAAGCGCAAGCCGGCGGCTGGGGGCCGGAGGAGATCAGCCTGCTGGTCAGTGCCTCGGAGGGGCACACGCAGAAGAACCTGCGCCGCACGCGCGAGGAACAATGGGCCAATGTCGCTGAGATGACGGCGCTGGCGGCGGGCCAGTTCGTCATGGTCGGCACCATCTCGGTGGCGTTCGACTGCCCGTTCGATGGCCCGACCACGCCGGAACGGGTGCTGGAAGATGCCGAGCGTTTCGCTGCCATGGGCGTGACGCGGATCGCCATCGGCGACACCGTCGGCTCTGCCACGCCGCCGCGGGTGCGCGACCTGATCGGCTGGCTGCACGGCGCGCTGCCTGAAGCGACCTTCATCGCGCATTTCCATGACAGCCGCGGCACTGGCATCGCCAATACGCTGGCGGCCATCGAAGCCGGGCTGACCCATGCGGATTGCGCGCTGGGCGGCACCGGCGGGCACCCCGCGAAGATCGCCTATGGCGAGGGCTTCACCGGCAATACCTGCACCGAGGACCTGGTCACGGCGCTGGAAGCCATGGGCTACGAGACCGGGCTGGACCTGGCCAAGCTGCGCGCCGCCGGCGTGGAGGCCGAGCGTTTGCTGGGCCGCACGCTCGGCAGCCGCACCGTCCGCATGGCCTGAGCAGGACGCGCCGTGTCAGCGGAGGCGCCGGCCATCGCAGGCGCGGTGGAGACGGTGCTGTTCGGCACGCGGGTACTGGGCTGGGCGCGCTGCCAGCCCGGCGACCAGCCGGTGCAACTGGAACTGCTGTTGGATGGCCAGCCACAAGCCGCGGCCTGGAACCGCATCGCGCGGCCGGATGTCGGCGGCGATGTCGGCTTTGCGCTGACCTGCCCCCGGCCGATCCAGCCCAGCGACTGGCTGCTGGGGCGGGTGGCGTTGCGCGGCCTGGCGGAAGGAGTGGCACCACACACGCTGCCCTTGGCGCCGCCGCTGCTGGAGAGCGCGCGGCAGGGCTGGGTGGCGCAACTGGTCGCGCTGGGGGCGGGCGAGTTCGACGCGCTGATGCAGGGGCTGGCGGGGCATCCCCGCTTCGCCGCCTGGGTGCTGGAGCATCCCGAGGCGCGTGCGCTACCCGAACGCGCGAGGGTGGCCGCCGTGCTGGCGCAGCTGCCCGGGGCGCCCGCGGCGGGAACGCGGGCCGAGGTGGGCTGGGTGCTGGCGCCGGTGGGGCATCAGTCGCTGGAAGGCACTGCGGTGCTGGGGCGCGGCGGGCATGTCTTCGTGGTGGGCGGCCCGAACCGGCCGCTGGACCAGTCGTTGCGCGACCCGGCATCGCCCAGGGTGCAGCAGGAAGCCGCCGCCTGGGCCGCAGTGCTGGCCGGGCGGGCGCGGCATTGCGCCGAGCGCGGCATCGGCTTTTTGCAGATATTGCTGCCGGAAAAGCAGTCGGTGCTGCCGGAATACCTGCCGACGGCCTGGCCGACCCCGATCGCGCTGTGGCGGGCTCTGGAGCAGCAGGTGGCCGCGGCGCCGAAAGTGGCTGCCGCGGTGCTGGACACGCTGCCGCTGCTGCGCGGCATGGCGGAACAGGGCGAGGTGCCGTTCCTGACCCTGGACAGCCACCTGACGCCGGCGGCGGCGCTGCGGGTGTTCGACGCGGTGCTGGCGCGGATGGGCCTGGCGCCGCCGTTCAGCGGCGCCTTCGAGCGCGAGCAGGTGATGCAGGGCGACCTGGCGCTGCGGCTGTTCGGGGTGGCACTGCCGGAAGCCTTCCAAGCACCGGGCGCGGCGTTGCAGGCCATGCTGCCGGAGCCCGAGATGGTGGTGAATGACACCACCGGGCGGCACGTACAGGCGCGTTTCGTCTGGCGCAACCCTGCGGCGCCGCTGGCAGCCAAGGTGGTGTGCTTCGGCAACTCGTTCTTCTGGGATGGCGGGCTGCCGCAGAATCTCAGCTTCTGGTTCGCCCGCGCCTTCCGCGAATTCCACTTCTGCTGGAGCCCGGATTTCGAGCCGGACTACGTGGCGGAACACCAGCCCGACTGGGTGCTGTGCCAGACGATCGAGCGCTTCCTGACCAAGGTGCCGGTGCGCTGACCGGGGCTATTCCGGCTTGATGCCGGCGCGGCCCAGTACGTCCTTCCACAGCGGCGTTTCCACCCGCATCCGTTCGGCCAGGGGGCCGGGGCCGTCCAGCAGCATGGTACCGCCGCCGGCCGCCACACGCTCTGCCAGCGGGCCTTGGGTGCGCAGCGGCGCGATTTCGGTCAGCAGGCGCTGCACCACGGCATCCGGCGTCGCGGCGGGGCCGAGCAGGCAGTAGTAGATCGGCAGGCTGTAGCCGCCCGGCAGGGTTTCGGCGAAGGCCGGCGCATCCGGCAGCATGCCAAGGCGCTGGCCACTGGTGACGCCGAGCAGGCGCATCCGGCCGTCCCGTACATGTGGCAGCAGCAGGCCGAGGTCGCCGATATAGACCTGGATTTCCCCGGTATAGACCGCGTTGATCGCCTGGCCGGCGCCCCGATAGGGCACGTGCAGCAACTCGACGCCGGCCTTGCTCTCCAGCAGCAGCCAGGCCAGGTGGGTGATGCTGCCGACGCCGGAGCTGCCATAGCTGACGGTGCCGGGTGCCGCCTTGGCGCGGGCGACCAGGTCCGGCAGGGAGCGCACCGGGCTGTCGGCCTTCACCACCAGGCACATCGGGTTGTCGGCGATCAGCGTGATCGGCTTGAGGTCGCGGAACAGGTCGAAGCCCGGATTGGCCTGTAGCGCCGGGATGATCGGCAGGCCGTTGGTCATGAACAGGAAGCTGTGGCCATCCGTGCTGTGGACCACGTCGCGCACGCCGATGCTGCCGGCGGCGCCGGGCTTCACATCCACCGTGACCGGCTGGCCCAGGCGTTCCGTCAGGTGGGCGGCCATGAAGCGGGCGGGCGGCTCCACCGGGCCGCCGGGGGCGAAGGGCACCACGAAGCGCAGCGGGCGCGTCGGCCAGGCTGGCGCTTGCGCCAGGGCAGGGGTGGCCAGGGCAGGGGTAGCGAGGGCGGAGAGCAGGAGGGTGCGGCGCTGCATCGGTCTATTCTGCCTTGATACCGGCCTGCTGCACCACCTGGCGCCACAGCGGCACTTCGCGTTCCAGCCGTTGGCGCAGCACGTGCGGGTCGCTGAGGATGAGTTTGGCGCCATTGGCGGCCATGCGCTGGGCGAGGTCGCTGCCATCCCGCAGCGGCGCCATTTCCTGTACCAGGCGGGCGGCGGCCTCGGGCGGGGTGGCGCGGCTGCCGCACAGCGCGAACCAGATCGGCATGGCGGTACCGGGGATGGCTTCCTCCAGCGTTGGCGCGTTCGGCAGGACGGGGCTGCGTTGCGCGCCGGTCTGGGCGATGGCGATGGCGCGGCCTTCGCGGACATGCGGCAGCACCGTGCTGGCCTCGCCGATCATGAGATCGAGGTCGCCGGCCAGGAAGCCCCCGATCATCTGGCCGGCGCCGCGATAGGGCACGTGGACCATCTCCACCCCGGCCCGCAGCGCGAACAGCGCGCCGACCATGTGCGTGGTGGTGCCGGTGCCGCTGCTGCCATAGGTGACCTTGCCCGGGTTGGCGCGGGCGAAGGCGATGAGCTGCGGCAGCGAGGTGATGCGGCCATTGGCCGGCGCGCTGAACGCCATCGGCGATTCGGAGACCAGCGAGATCGGCGTCAGGTCGCGCAGCGGGTCGTAGCCGATATCCGGCTGCAGGGCGGGCTGGATGGCGATGCTGCCGGTGCCGAACAGCAGGCTGTGGCCATCCGTCGCGGCGATGACCGCCTGGACGCCGACCGCGCCGCCGGCGCCGCTGCGGTTTTCCACCACCACCGGCTGGCCGAGGCGCGGTGCCAGGTATTCGGCCAGGAAGCGGGCGGGCACGTCCACCGGGCCGCCGGCGGCGAAGGGCACGATGAAGCGCACCAGGCGGGTTGGCCAAGCGGGTTGCGCCAGGGCGGGGGCGGCGAGGAGCGAGGTAACCAGGGTGCGGCGGAGCATGCGGGACAGTGTGCGGGAGAAGCCGCGACGGCGCTACTCCGTAGCGCTGTCCGTCGAACTACCGCGTCAGCGGCCGACGCATGTGAACTCGGCACTCGCGCTCGCGTAGCGAACATAAGAAGTATAGGGGCGCGTCTCGGTAATGCGGGCTTCGGCAACCCTGTTCTGTGAGGCGCAATATGCCTGTGCTTCACCCAAGGCAGCACTCTCGGCGCCGGTCGTCGACATATGGTTGTCGGTCGTAACGCGATAGCGGTTGGCACCGAGTTGCGAGACAGCCGTCTCTGCGCAGTTGCAGAGAGCCAGGCAGGCGAGGATCAGTGCGACGTGTTTCATGACGCTGTAGTATCGTGCTATTTTTCGGCAGACAAGACTGGTTTAACATCGAAGGACAAGGGACACAGCTACTCCGCCTGTATCCCCGCTTGCCGGGCCACGTCCTTCCACAGCGGCACCTCGCGGGCCAGGCGTTCGGCCAGCGGCGCCGGGCCGTCCAGCAGCACCTCCTGCGCGGCGGCATTGGCGCGGGCGGCCAGGGTGCTGCCGTGGCGCATCGGGGCAATCTCGGCGGCGATACGCTGGACGATGCCGGGGTCCATGCCGCGCGGGCCGAACATGCCGTACCAGATGGTGATGGCGTAGCCGGGCACCAGTTCGGCAGCGGCGGGGACATCGGGCAGCACCGGCGTGCGACGCGCCGAGGTGACGGCCAGCGCGCGCAGCCGGCCTTCGCGGATATGCGGCGTGGCCTCCCCGGTGCCGGTGACCATCAGGTCGGTATCGCCGGCATAGAGCGCGTTCACCGCCTGGGCGGCGCCGCGGTAGGGGATGTGCAGCAGGTCCACCCCCGCGCGCACGCCCAGCAGCGCGCCGGCCAGGTGGGTGGTGCTGCCGGCGCCGCTGCTGCCGTAGCTGAAAGCGCCGGGGCGGGCCTTGGCCTGGGCCAGCAGTTCCGCCAGCGAGCGCAGCGGGCTGTCCGCCTTCACCAGCAGCACCATAGGCGCGTCCGTCACCAGGCTGATGGGGGTGAGGTCCACCAGCGGGTCGAAGCCCGGCGCCTTCATCATGGCCGGCAGGACGGCGACGGCGGAGGTGGTGAACAGCATGGTGTGCGGGTCGTTCTGCTGCACCACGTACTGGATGCCGAGCGCGCCGCCAGCGCCGGGACGTGGCTCCACGATGCAGGGCTGGCCGAGGTTCTTTGTGAGTTGCTCGGCGATGAAGCGGGCGGGGATTTCCACCGGGCCGCCGGCCTGGAAGGGGACGATGAAGCGGAGCGTGCGGCTGGGCCAAGGCCCTTGGGCGCGGGCAATGCCGGGCGCCGCTAGCGCGACCAGCACGGCGCGGCGCGGCAGACGGTTGACCTGCTCAAGCGTCCCGCTAGCTTGCCGGCGATTTGGCAAAGGGCCTGGCGTGACCGAGATGAGCATGGGGTTTCCTTCCCGATTGACCGCGTTGCTGGGCCTTCGCCACCCGATCCTGCAGGCCGGGATGAGCTGGGCGTCCTCCTGCTGGGAGTTGCCGCTGGCGGTCAGCCGGGCCGGCGCCTTGGGGGTTATTGCCGCCGGGCCGATGTATCCGGAGAAGCTGCTGGAGGCGGTGCGGGCGGTCAAGGCCGGGACCGACCTGCCATTCGGCGTGAACATCCCGCTGTACAACAAGCGCAGTGCCGAGTTCCTCGACATCTGCGCAGCCGAGCGGGTGCCGGTGATCGTGGCCAGCCAGGGCGGGCCGCAGGCGCTGCCGCGGTTCCGGGAATACGGCGCCAAGTGGCTTCACGTGGTGGCCAGCCCCGAACACGCGCTGAAGGCCGAGGCCGCCGGTGTGGACGCGCTGGTGGTGGTGAGCGGGGAGGCGGGCGGGCATCCGCCGGCCAGCGAAGTCTCCATGATGATCATGCTGCGCGCGGTGGCCCGGGTGTGCCGGGTGCCGCTGGTAGCCAGTGGTGGCATCGCCGATGGCGCCGGCATAGCGGCGGTGTTTGCCCTGGGTGCCGAGGGCGCGCAGCTGGGCACGCGCTTCCTGATGACCGAGGAAGCGACGGTGCACGCCAACTACAAGGCGGCGGTGGCGCGGGCCGGGATCGGCGATACCGCGATGGTCGGGCGGGAGGCGCTGCCGATCCGCATGCTGCGGAACCGCTTTGCCGAGGAGATGGCCGCCGCCGAGCGCGCCGGCCGGCCGAAGGAGGAAGTGGTGGCGCTATTCGGCGCCCATACGCTGAAGGACGCGGCGCTGGATGGCGACGTGGACCGGGGCAAGACCGAGGCCGGGCAAACCGCCGGCTTGATCGAGGATGTTGTGCCGGCCGGCGCCCTGGTGGCCCGGCTGGTCGAAGAAGCCGAGGCGGTGCGCCGCCGCATGATGGGACAAGCCTGATGCCTGTACTGACAGAAACCCGCGGCCGCGTGCGGGTGGTGACGCTGAACCGCCCGGAAAAGCGCAACGCGCTGAACCTGGCGCTGTGCGAGGCCATGGTGAAGGCGCTGGCCGCCGCCGCCGCCGATGACAGCGTGGCCGCGGTAGTGATCGCCGGAGCCGGCGTGGGCTTTTCGGCCGGCGCCGATTTGGGCGAACGCAAGCTGTACGCCGATGCGCCGGACATGCAGACCCGCCGCGCGGTCTCCGGCATGGCGATGCTGCGGCTGCCCGGGCAGATGGGCAAGCCGGTGGTCGCCGCCGTGCATGGGCCGACCGTGGGGGCGGGTTCCACCCTGGCGCTGGCCTGCGACATGATCGTGGCGAGCGAGGACGTGAAGATCAGCTACCCCGAGGCCAAGCACGACATCTATCCTTCGTTGGTGCTGCCGACGCTGCTGCGCCACCTCGGCCCGAAGGATTGCTTCGAGCTGCTGGCGACCGGCCGCGTGGTGCTGGCCGAGGAAGCGCTGCGGCTGCGCCTGGTGAACCTGGTGGTGCCGGGTGCCGAACTGGTGGAGCGCGCCTGCGCGGTGGCGGAAAGCGCGGCGCTGTATGGCGCGGCCTCGCTGAAGCGGATCAAGGCGGCGATCGACGCGCTGGGCCAGGGCGTGAGCCCCAGCGCGCCATGAAGCCATTGGCGGGGCTGCGGATACTCGACCTGTCGCGCGTGCTGGCCTGCCCCTTCGCCAGCATGATCCTGGCGGAGCTGGGCGCCGAGGTCATCAAGGTGGAGCAGCCCGGCGCGGGCGATGAGACGCGCGGGTTCGAGCCGTTTGCCGAGGGGCCGGAGGGCGATCGGGTCAGCGGCTACTACATGGCCTGCAACCGGTCCAAGCGGAGCATCACGGTGAACCTGCGCTCGCCCGAGGGTGCCGAGATCGTGCGCGCCTTGGCGGCACAGAGCGATGCGCTGGTGGAGAATTTTCCGACGGGGACGCTGAAGCGGCGCGGGTTGGATTTCGCATCGCTGAAGGCGGTGAATCCGCGGCTGGTCTATGTCAGCTGCACCGGCTTTGGGCAGACCGGGCCTTACGCCAAGCGCAAGGGCTACGACACGGTGTTCCAGGCGATGGGCGGGCTGCTGAGCCTGACCGGAGAGCGCGGCGGTGGCCCGGTGAAGCCGGGGCTGCCAGTGGCGGATTTGACCAGCGGGTTGTGGGTGGCGATCTCGCTGCTGGCGGCGCTGCGCGGGCGAGACGCGACGGGCTTGGGTGGGCATGTGGATTTCAGCATGTTCGACGGCCAGGTGGCGCTGCTGACCATTGCCGCGGCGCGCTGGTTCGCGCTGGGGGAAGTGCCGCCGCGGTTGGGGACGGAACACCCCGGGCGGGTGCCGACGGCGAGCTTCCGCTGCCGCGATGATCGGTGGCTGCACATCACGTGCTCCGACCAGCACTGGGCGCCGCTGGTGAGCGCGCTGGGGCTGAGCGTGGATGACGGGCTTTCGACCAACACCGGCCGCCTGGCGCGGCGGGACGAGGTGATGGCGATGCTCAACGCCGCACTGGCCAAGGTGACGCGGGCGGAGGCGGTGGCGCTGCTGGACGCGGCGGATGTGCCGAACGGCCCAGTGCTGGCGGTGGACGAGGTATTGCGCGACGAACACGTGCTGGCGCGCGGCATGGTCGGCGGGTTTGAGTATCCCGGGCTGGGGGCGTTTCCGGCGCTGCCGGTGCCACTGAAGTTCGACGGCTGGGACGCACCGGAAGTGGGCCGCCCGCCGCTGCTGGGCGAGCATACCGAGGACGTGCTGGGCGAGATGCTGGGCTACGACGCGGCGAAGATTGCCGCTTTGCGTGAGGCGAAGGCGATATGAGCGATCCGCTGCTGTATGAAGCCGGCGAGGACGGCGTTGTCACCTTCTGGCTGAACCGGCCGGAGGCGCGCAACGCGCTGAACCTGGCCCTGGCCGAGGCGATCTCGGCGGCGTGCCGGCGCGCTGTGCAGGAAGACGCCAAGCTGGTGTGGGTGCGGGCCAAGGGCGCGGTGTTCTGCGCCGGCGCGGACCTGAAGGAACGCCAAGGCATGAGCGACGACCAGGTTCGGGCGCGGCGGGTGAAGGGCTTCGCGGCGTATAATGCGTTGGAGACGCTGCCGATGCCGGCGGTGGCCGTGGTGGAAGGTGCGGCCATTGGCAGCGGTTGCGAAATCAGCGCGGCCTGCGACTTCATCGTCGCCACGCCGGCGGCCAGCTTCAAGACTCCGGAAGCGCTGTGGGGCACGGTGGGCGCGACGCAGCGGCTGCCGCGCGTGCTGGGCAAGCGGCTGGCGAAGGACATGATGCTGACCGGGCGGGTGCTGAGTGCCGAGGAAGCACTGGCGCATGGGTTGGTGACGCGGCTGGTGGCGGCGGATGCGGTGGCAGCGACGGTGGCGGAGATTACCGCGACCATTGTGAAGGCGCCGCCAGCGGGGTTGCGGATGGCCAAGCGCTGCATCGACCAGGGGATGGAGCTGGACCCGCGCGGCGCGCTGGCGACGGAGCTGCTGGCGATTGAGGAAATCCTGGCCGCCGCCGAATGGCGGAAGGCGATGGCGGGGTTCGGCAAGTCGTGAGCCTGCCGTCCGATCGGCAGGCCGAGTTGCCCGTCTTCCTGCTGCGGGCCTTCCTGGAGCGCAACGCGCGCGAACGCGGTGACGCGGAAGCGCTGGTGACGGAGGCTGCGCGCTATTCGCACGCCGCGCTGCTGGCCGAGGCGCGTGTCGTCGCGCGGGGCATGCTGGCGCTGGGGCTGAAGCGGGGCGACCACGTGGGCGTGCTGACCGGGAATGACGACTTCTGGGTCAAGGTGTTCTACGGCGCGGCACTGATCGGGTGCGTCACGGTGCCGGTGAACACGCGCTTCAAGGCCGCCGAGATCGGCTTTGCGCTGAAACAGGGGGATTGCCGGGCGCTGTTCCTGCGCGGGGAGTTCCTGAAGATCGACTTCGCCGCCGCCGTGGCCGAAGTGCGCGGTGACTTGCCGCTGCTGCGCCATGTGGTGCAGTTGGAACGCGACTGGCCGCTGGCGGCCATGGCCGATGAAGCGGCGTTGGAAGCGGCGATGGCGCTGGTGACGCCGGACGATCCGCTGCTGATCCAGTTCACCAGCGGCACCACGGCGTACCCCAAGGGCGTGCTGCTGTCCCACACCAACATGCTGCGGAATGCCTGGGCCTGTGCGCCTCGGCTGGGCATCGACGCCACGGATCGCTACCTGAATTGCCGGCCGTTCTTCCATGTGGCGGGCAGCACGCTGTCCCTGCTGGTGTGCCTGGTGACGGGTGCCTGCATGGTGACGCCGCCCACGTTTGAGGCCGGCGCGGCGCTGCGCCTGCTGGAGCGCGAGCGGTGTACGGCGACGTCAGGGAATGACTCGATTTTCCAGATGCTGATGGCGCATCCGGACTTCGACCGCAGCCGGCTGCACCTGCGCAAGGGCTGGGCCGCAGCCGGGCCGCAGGTGATGCGCAGCATCATGCGCGATGTCGGGATCGAGACGCTGTGCTGGGCCTATGGGCTGAGCGAGGCCTCGCCCAACGTGGTGCTGTCAGATTGGCGGGAGCCAGCCGAGTTGCGCGCCGCCGGCCGGGCGCGGACGCATGAGGGTGTTGAGGTGCGCGTGGCCGATGCGGAGAGTAACGCGCCTCTGCCGGCGGGCACGGCCGGCGAGATCCAGGTGCGCGGCTGGTCCGTCACGCGCGGCTACTACAACAACCCCGACGCCACCGCGAAGGCGTTCTCCCCCGACGGCTGGCTGAAGACCGGTGATCTCGGCACGCTGGATGCCGAGGGCTACCTCTCCATGGTCGGGCGCTTCAAGGACGTGATCCGCGTGGGCGGTGAGAACGTGGCGCCAGCCGAGGTGGAGGAGGTGCTGCTGCACCACCCCGCGGTGAACATGGCGCAGGTGGTGGGCGTGCCGGATGCTCGGCTTGGGGAGGTCTGTGCTGCCTTCGTGCAGTTGAAGGCGCCGGCGACCGAGGACGAACTGCTGGCGTGGTTGAAGCCGCGCGTCGCCAACTTCCGCATGCCGCGGCACCTGCGGATCGTGCCGGATTTCGAGGCGATTGGGATGACGGCGAGTGGCAAGGTGCAGAAGGTGAAGTTGCGGGAACACGCGCTGGGCGTGCTCCCGCTGGCGTAGCTGGGCGGCCCCCACCCCGGCCCTCCCCCACGGCGTGAGGGAGGGGGAAGGGCGCTATGCCGCCAGGCGCTGCCTGGCACTGGCCTTCACCAAATCGGCGCATTTCTCGCCGATCATGATGCAGGCGGCGTTGGTGTTGCCGCTGACCACGGTGGGCATGATGGAGGCATCGGCCACGCGCAGGCCCTCCAGCCCGCGCAGGCGCAGCTCCGGGTCCACCACGCTGTCGGCATCGCCGCCCATGCGGCAGGTGCCGCTGGGGTGGAAGATGGTGCTGCTCGTCGCCCGGATATGGGCGAGCAATGCTTCGTCGCTCTCGGCCGCCTCGCCGGGCAGGTATTCGCCGGTCACCAGCGGCGCGATGGCGGGTTGCGCCATGACCTTCCGGATCAGCCGCAGGCCGTCGATCATCGCGCGGCGGTCGGTCTCGGTGGCCAGGTAGTTGGCGTGGATCAGCGCGTGGGCCTCGGGGTCCGTGCTGCCCAGGGTGATGGTGCCGCGGCTTTCCGGGCGCAGCTGGCAGGTGGAAACGGTCATGCCGGGGAAGCGATGCAGGTCCGGCCCAGGCTTGTCGCTGCTGAAGGGCAGCATGTGGAACTGCACGTCCGGGCTGGCGCTGCCGGGCAGCACGCGCGCGAACACGTTGGCGACGCCGGCGGACCAGGTGAGGGGCCCGCTGCGCGTGAACAGGTATTGCAGCCCCATCTCGGCCAGGCCCAGCAGGCTGTTCTTGCGGCCGTTCAGGCCCAGCGGCTGGTTGAGCTTGTAGACCATGCGGGCCTGCAGATGGTCCTGCAGGTTGCGGCCCACCTGGGCGCGGTTGGCCACCACGGGAATGCCGTGCTGCGCCAGGTGCTCGGCCGGGCCGATGCCGGACAGCAGCAGCAGGTGCGGCGAGTTGATGGCGCCGCCGCAAAGGATGACCTCGCGCACCGCCTTCACCGCCAGGGTGGCGCCGTGGCGCTTCACCGTCACGCCGGTGGCGCGGCCGCCGGCGGTGGTGATGCCGGTGGTCAGCGCGCCGGTGATGACCGTGAGGTTGGGGCGGGACATTGCCGGCTTCAGGTAGGCGCGGGCGGTGGACCAGCGCAGCCCGTTGCGCGTGGTGGTCTGTGGGCTGCCGACGCCTTCCTGGGTCGGACCGTTGAAGTCCTCGTTGCGGGGGATGCCGGCTTCGACCGCCGCCTCGATGAAGGTTTTCACCAGTGGGTCGTTGTGGCGCAGGTCGCCCACGGCCAGCGGGCCGCCCTTGCCGCGCAGCTCGGTACCCTCGCGCTCATTGTCCTCGGACAGCTTGAAGTAGGGCAGCACGTCCTCGAAGTCCCAGCCGGTGCAACCCTGCTGGCGCCACTGCTGGTAATCCTCGCGCTGGCCGCGGATGTAGATCAGCCCGTTCAGCGAGGAGGAGCCGCCCAGCACCCGGCCGCGTGGCCAGATCAGCCGGCGGTTGTCCAGGTTCGGCTCCGGCTGGGTCAGGTAGTTCCAGCTCAGCGTCGGGTGGTACATGGTCTTGGCGTAGCCGACCGGCAGGTGGATCCAGGGGTTGGTGTCGCGGCTGCCGGCTTCCAGCAGCAGTACGCGCACGCTGGGGTCCTCCGACAGGCGGGCGGCAACGACGCAGCCGGCGCTGCCGGCGCCGACCACGATGTAGTCGGCTTCCTCGGGCAGGATATCGGCCATGCGTGCTTCCCCCTTTTATGACAGCACCGGCAGGCTAATGCGCGCGTGTGCACTGCACTAGAGGGTGCTTGCGCTGCGCCCGCTTGCTGCGAAACTGGGCAGCATGAGCCCATTCGACAGCTTGGCCGACGCGGTCGGCCCCGCCCATTGCCTGCGCGCGCCGGAAGACGTCGCGCCCTACGCCACCGACTGGCGCGGCGCCTATAACGGCACGCCGCTGGCGGTGCTGAAGCCGAACACCACCGAACAGGTGGCGGAGGTGGTGCGCCGCTGCGCCGCGCAGGGCCTGGCCATCGTGCCGGCCGGCGGCCGCACCGGGCTATGCGGCGGCGCGGTACCGCCGGCGAATGGGCCGGCCTCCGTGGTGCTGTCACTGGAACGGCTGAACCGCATCCGCAGCATCGACCCGCGGGACTTCTCGGTGGTCGCCGAGGCCGGCTGCGTCGTGCAGAACGTGCAGCAGGCCGCGGCCGATGCCGGGCGGCTGTTTCCCATCCAATGGGGCGCGCAGGGCACGGCGCAGGTCGGTGGCATGCTCAGCACCAATGCCGGCGGCATCCGCACGCTGCGCTGGGGCAATGCGCGGGAGTTGGTGCTGGGGCTGGAAGTGGTGCTGCCGGATGGGCGCATCCTTGACGACCTCAGGAGGGTGCGGAAGGACAATAGTGGCTACGCGCTGCGGCACCTGTTCATCGGCGGGGAGGGGACGCTCGGGATCATCACCGCCGCCGCCATGCGCCTGGCGCCCGCGCTGAAGCGGGTGGAGAGCGCCTATGTCGCGGTGCCCAGCCCGGACGCCGCGTTGAGTATGCTCGGGCGCTTCCTGGAAAGCGGCGCCGAGGTGATCGGCTATGAGCTGTGCGGCGACTTCTGCATGGCGATGGCGGAAAAGCATGGCGTCGGCCTGCGCATGCCGCTGCCGGTGGGCACGGCGCCCTGGTACGTGATGGTGGAGATTGCCGCCGCCCATGAAAGCGTGCCGCTGCGGCAGATGATGGAAGACACGCTGGGCGACGCCATGGAGGCCGGCGAGGCGCTGGACGCCGCCATCGCCGACAGTGAGGCGCAGCGCCGGATGATCTGGAAGATCCGCGAGGATTATCCGGACTGTTCGCGGCGGGACAGCCCGGCGGTGGGCACCGATACCAGCGTGCCCGTCAGCGCGGTGCCGGAGTTCGTGAACACCGCCGAGCGCGAGCTGAAGGCGCGCTGGCCTGGTGGCCGCATGGCGGCGATCGGCCATGCGGGGGATGGCAATATCCACCTGTCGCTGCACGCGCCGCTGGGCTTTGCCGGCGACCGCGCCGCCTGGGTGGCCGAGGCGGCCGAGATGGAGCCGCTGGTCAATGCCATCGCGGTGTCGCTCGGCGGCAGCTTCTCCGCCGAGCATGGCATCGGCCAAAGCAAGCGGCACGCGATGGCAACCCACAAGAGCCCCATCGCGCTGGAACTGATGCGGGTGCTGAAGACGGCATTGGACCCGGATGGGCGGATGAACCCGGGGAAGATCCTGCCGTAGCGAAGGCCGCCTCGGCTTAGTGGGGCTATGCGCCGCGTAGCGCTGCGTTCTCAGCCTCCAGCGCGGCGACGCGGTCGGCCAGTTGGCGCACCCCGGCCTCGATATCCGCGAGCGGGATCAGCCGCGGGATATGCTGGCTGCAATTCCATTCCCAGCCGGCCACCGTCACCAGCATCACATGCTCCACCTTGCCGCGCGGCGGGGTTGCCAGCGCCTGCGCCCAGTCCGGGGCTTCGGCCGGCGGCAGGGCGCGGGCGTGGCCGAGCAGCTTCAGCCGGTGCTGGCCGGCGTAGTCCATGAAGAACAGCGCGACACGGTCGCTCTCCGCCAGGTTGCCGATGGAGACGTGCTGGCGATTGCCCGAGAGGTCGGCGAAGGCCAGGGCGCTGCCATCCGGTGAAACCTGCAGAAAGCCGCCCGGGCCGCCGCGATGCTGGATGTAGGGCCAGCCCGAGGCACCGACGCTGGACAGGTAAAAACTCTCGCGGCTGGCCAGGAACGCGCGCTCCGGCTCGCCCAGGCGGCTGTCGTCGCGGCCGGTGCGCGCCATCTCGGCGAAGCGGCCGCGTGAGCCGATGCGGTCCTGTTCGGCCTGCACGGCCGGGGTGAAGGCGATGGTGGCGTAGCCCTTGCCCATGGCGCAGTTTTCCTTGCTGTCGCCTGTCATATGACGGTTGCCGGGCCGTGGCGGAACCAGCGCATTCCGGGAATGCACCATCCATGGCGCGTTAGGGTTGGTCGGCGGTTGCATCTGATATGGATCAACGCTGCCGGTTGCGGCAGGCTGCACGCTGCAACGGAACGGGAAGAACTGGCATGGCCGGCATCAAGCGCCTGCGCGACTTCATCCAGGGGATGACAAGATTGGCCGAGCAGGGCGCCGATGAGGGGCGCTGGCTGCACGAAGGCCACGACCTGTTGGCGACCCTGGTGGCCCAGGATGACTGGCTGCCGGACGAGTTCGCCAAGGACGGTCCGAGCTACCGCCAGTACCTGCTGCACTGCGACCCGCTGGAGCGGTTCAGCGTGGTCAGCTTCGTCTGGGGGCCGGGGCAGCGCACGCCGGTCCATGACCACCTGGTCTGGGGCATGATCGGCATGCTCCGCGGCTCCGAGGTGGCGACCGACTATGCCGTGGCGGCGCCGGGCGAGCCGATGAAGGTGCTGGGCCAGGCCACCCTGGTGCCGGGCATGGTGGAGCATGTGACGCCCAACGGGCAGGACATCCATGTGGTGCACAACGCCTACGCCGACCGCGCCAGCATCAGCATCCATGTCTATGGCGGCAATATCGGCGCGGTGTCGCGGCATGTGTTCAACCCCGGCACCTCGGCGCCGAAGCGGTTCATCAGCGGCTACACCAACACCGTGGTGCCCAACCTGTGGGACCGCAGCGACGAGATGAAGGCGGCCTGAGGCACAAAAAAACCCGCCGGGCAGGGTGCCTGGCGGGTTTGCTGCGGGCTGGAAGGTCGGCTCAGCGGCGGGTGCGGCGGTTGCTGCTGCGCTGGCCGGCGCGGATGCCGGGGGTCTCCGGCGCTTCCGCCACTTCCTCGAAGGTGGTCTGACGCGGCTGGGCGTCGGCCAGCCAACGGCCATTGTCCGGGCGGTTGTAGATGAAGCCGTAGGTCGGGTAGGCGCGGCCATAGCTGCTAGCGTCGCGGCCGACCTGCACGCGGACATCGGTCCAGTCATTGTTGTCGGAGACGTCGATGACGTGGACGTCCTGCATCACGCTGCCACGGCGGATGCCAGGGCCGCCCCAGTTAGCATGGTCGATCAGCAGGTGGCGTGGGGCGACGATCTGCGAGACCACCGCGACATGGCCGTGG
The DNA here is from genome assembly GCA_947371015.1 of Acetobacteraceae bacterium. GTDB lineage: Bacteria > Pseudomonadota > Alphaproteobacteria > Acetobacterales > Acetobacteraceae > CAIMOR01. The sequence goes on from CANBNK010000046.1 coordinate 17,919, forward strand.
CGCATGCCGCCGGTGGCGCGGAACGCCAGGACCGAGCCGGCTTCCGGGTGATGGCCGCGGGCGTAGCTGCCGGCGGCATTGCCCCACCACTGCCAGCCATTGCCGGAGATGGCCATGCCGGTAGCCTGGCGGGCATAGGGCACGCAGGAAATGCCGGCGTAGTTGATACGCGTGGCGCGCAGGCGGCCCATGCTGGGCGCGTTGGCGGAACTGGCCCGGGCGCTGGACAGCGTCGACACGCGCAACTGAGCTTTGCCCGGCTTGGCGGTGGCGGTGCGGGTGGCGGCGGCGCTGGGCGCGGTGCGGCCGGCTTTACCCTGGGCAGCGGAGGATTGCGGGGTCTGTTGACGGTCAGGTCGGGCAGCCTCGGCCTGTGGGCCATAGGCCACCGCACCGAACAGAACCCCGATCATCAATGCCGTCCCTTTGAACCCCATGCGCAACCACATCCTTCTGACCGGAGCTCTCGGCACCATCACGAAATCGTGTGGCCCCGCCGCTGCGCAAGGGTTAGCCAGCCGGGTGGCAGTGGCGCAACCCACGGCAGTGATACAGCGGGTAATGTGGCGTGATTTGTTGGGTGCGGGGGTGTCCCGGCGGCGTCGAACGGACCAAATTCCCAGGCAATGCTGCGCTGCAAACCGATGTCACACTGTTGCTGCAAGAATGACACGGCAGATTCGGCCGGTTAACGGGTCGGTGCGGGCAGCAAAAAGGCCGGGGAGAGGACTCCCCGGCCTGGATTATTTGCCCAGATGCTGCCTCATTTCAGGGCAACTGGCGGCCCGACTATTTCGGGCCGAGCCGCCGAAGGGCGGCCGCTGCTTATGCCGCGTCACGCACTGCGTGCTCTCGCACGACGCCAAGGGCCGCGGAGGCGGTCCGCGTCACGCCAAAGGCGTGCGGTCCCGCACGACGCGACTGAGGGTCAGCAAGGGCTCAGCGGCAGGCGTTGACCATGATCTCGACCAGAATGCCGGGCGAGGCCATCTCGGCCTGGACGCAGGCGCGGGCCGGGCGGCCTTCCTCGCCGAGCCAATCCACCCAGACGGTGTTCATGGCGTCGCGCTGCTTGATGTCCTTCAGCCAGATCTGTGCGTTGAGCAGGTGGCTCTTGTCGGTGCCGTTGGCTTCCAGGCTGGCGTCGATCTTGGCCAGGACCTGCTTGGTCTGGCCGATGATGTCGAGCGTCAGGTCGTCGGCGGTCATGCCGGCGAGGAAGACGAAGTTGTGGTACTCGACCGAGCTGGACAGGATTTTGTTGCTGCCCATGCGAACGATTTTGGCCATTGGGGTACGTTCCTCTCTCTCGATGGTAATGGGTGGGTTCTAGAGTTTGTCAGACGCTCATGGAAGCGTCTGTCAAACTCTAGGCTGTTGTTTAAGCGGCTGATTCACGCCGCCGGTGATCCCACCGGCGGCGATCAGACGCTAGCCTCGCCTTTACGGCACCGCCAGGGTGCTGCCGGCCGAGGCCGCGGCGATCATGGTCTCGAAGACGGAAACGCCGTGGATCGCGTCCGCCAGCGGCAGCGGGTAGGCCGGGCCGCCGGCGACTGCCGCGGCGAAGGCTTCCAACTCCGCGGCCTCGATATCCGTCACCGGGTAAGTCTTTGTCCATTCCTCGCCCTCGACCGGGCGGAAGAACAGGCGTTCGTGGTTGAACAGCTCCAGCATGCCCTTGGTGCCCATTAGCGCCACGCGCCACACCCGCGCCGTCAGGTTGATGGTGGCGAAGGTGGCCGAGGCGCCGGAAGTGAAGCGGGCCAGCATGGCCGTGGTGTCGTCCACATGCGGGGAGACTCGGGGGTAGCTGTTCACCGCCAGGCTGGCGAAGGGGCCCATCAGGTTGATCAGCATGTCGATCATGTGGATGCCCATGCCGCCCATGCCGCCCAGCGGGCTTTCGTGCCGGTCGGCGCGCCACATGCCGTCCACCCAGGCGAAGGCCTGGCCGCCGGACATGTTGCCCTCGGCGTGCAGCACGGTGCCGAGCTCGCCGGCGGCGATCATCCGCTTCATCTCCGCCACGGCGGGCAGGAAGCGGCGGTTGTGGCCCAGCGCCAGCACGACGCCGGCCTTTTGCGTGGCGGCGACGGCGGCCTCGGCGCTGGCCTTGGTCAGGGTGAAGGGCTTTTCGACGAAGATGTGCTTGCCGGCGGCGGCGGCGGCGATGACCTGTTCCGCGTGCTGGCCGTGCGGGGTGGCCAGGACCACTGCCTGTACCTCGGGGTCGGCCAGCACCGCCTCGTAGCTGGGCAGCAGGCGGATGCCCTTTTCGGCGCAGAAGGCAGCCGCCTTGGCCGGAGTCCGGGTGCTGCCGGCGACAAAGCGGATGCCCGCCTGGTTCTTGCCCTGCACGGAATTGACCATGACCTGGCCCCAGCGGCCCAGGCCAATGACGGCGGCGTTCAGCATGTTTGCAAGTTCCTCGAAGACGGCGGCATCAAAGCCGGGAATGCGGTTGGGGTCTATTCCGCGGCGCGCGAAGTGGACGTTGGCTGCTGGGCCCGCAATGCCGCCAGCCCGGCGCGCACCACCTCGCCGCCGCTGTCATGGCGGCCGGCCTCGACCTCGGCGTCGATGAAGGCGACATCCTCGGCGCTCAGGCGGAAGGTGCGGCGCTGGGCCACCGGGGCCTGGGCGCCGAAGGTGATGTGGTGGGTTTCCCCCATGCGCATGGCGGCGCGGCTTTCCAGCACGCGGGCCATATGCGGCAGCATGCGCCAACCCCAGACGAAGGCCGCCAGCGTCAGCAGCGCGAAGACCATGGTGGGCAGGCGCAGGCCGAAGGCTTCCCCGGCGGCGCCCAGCAGCAGTGCGCCGATCGCCGGGCAGGCGCGGGTGATCATGCCCCACATGGCCAGCACCCGGCCGCGCATGCCGGGGTCGGCGGCGTTCTGCACCAGGGTCTGGATGGAGATGCCGTTCACGCTGCCGGCGGCGCCCATGAAGGCACCGGCCAGCAGGCCCAGCGGGAAATAGCCGGTGGCGATGAAGGCCAACGTCGCAACAGCCTGCGCCGCCACGGCCAGCACCGCCAGGCGGGTGGTGCCCTCCACCTTGCCGCGGCTGGCGACCCATAGGCCGGAGATCAGCGCGCCGACGCCGATGCTGGCGGTCAGCATGGCCAGGCCATCGGCGCCGCGTTCGAACACACGCTCGACGAAGGGGGGGAGCACCTCCTGCACGCCGCGCATCATCACGCTGGTGACGGCGGCGAACAGCAGCAGCGGGCCGATGCCCGGGTGGTTGCCGGCATAGCGGAAGCCGGCGACGGCCTCCCCAAGGATGCTGGCTTCGGGCGCATGGCCGCGCCTGGCGGAGGGGTCCACCTTCAGGAAGGGCATCGAGGCGGTGGCGAGGAAATAGGCGGCGGCGTTGATCAGCACCGCCGGCGCCACGCCGTACAGCGCCACCACCGGCCCGGCGATGGCCGGCCCGAGGAAGCGCGCCACGTTGAAGCAGAGCGAGTTGCAGGCCACCGCGGCGGGAAGGTCGGTGCGTGGCACCAGGCCAGGCATCAGGCTTTGCCGGGCGGGCTGGGCGAAGCTGGCGGCGATGCCGCTGACCACCTCCAATACCAGCAGCACCTCGATGCTCAGCAGGCCCGCGATCAACAGTCCGGCCACGGCGCAGGCCTGCAGGCCGATGGCTGCCTGGCTGATCATGGTCAGCTTGACCCTGTCCATGCGGTCCGCGATGGCGCCGGCGATGGGGCTGAACAGCACGGCGGGCGCCAGATCACAGAAGGCTACCATGCCGACCCAGAAGGCGCTGTGCGTCATCTCCCAGGCCAGCCAGGTCACGCCAATGCGGTGGACCCAAAGCCCGGTCCAGGAAGTCAGCGAGGCGCCGAAAAAGATGCGGGCGTCACGGTGCGACAGGGCGCGGCCAAGGGCGCCGAGCGAGGCCATTCAGCCCTGGCCCCCGCGTGCTGGCATCAGCGGTCCGGCGTGCCCCGGGTGTTGCGCAGCACGCAGTCGCGGGCGATCTGGTCGCGCTCATAGCGGCGGCCCATCTGGTCCAGCGGGGCGCGGAACTGGAACGGGCTGTCGAAGGTGCCCTGGCGGCTGTCGCGCTCATCCTCGCGCATGATCTCTGACCGGTCGCGCTGCACCAGCACGCGGTCGGCCTGCTGGGTGCAGGCCGCGGCCAGGCTGGCTTGGGTCTGGCCGCGCCCTTCGCCGATCGGGGTTTCCGGGATCAGCCGGCGCTCGCTCGCGGGCGGCGCGGCATAGGGCCGGCTGCTGGCCTGGGCGTTGGATGCGCCACCAGCCCCCGCCGGCGGCGGCATCGCGCTGTTGCGGGTGCCAAGCGACGAGGATTGCTCCGCGGCGCAGCCGGCCAGGGCGAGGCCGGCCAGCAGGACCAGGCTGAAGCGATGGAGGGACGGGCTGGGCATTCGGTTCTCGTCAGGCTGTGGGCCGGCCGCCGGGCAGCCGGTTTGGCTCGGGCTGGTTCGGCGTCGAAGGCAGTGGTCGCGATAAAATCCGCTGGAGTCCACCTTCATCGAACCGAGCGCCCGCGTCCAACGACATTGTGGCGGCGGCGGCCAGCAGCGCGGGGTGCAACTGGATGCCACCGCCGGAAAAGCTGAACATCGGCACCAGCCATTTCAACCGGGACATGGCGTCCACCAACGCCAGCAGGCGCAGGCAGAGCGTCATGCCCTGCAGGCTGTCCAGGCCATGCGCCGAGTCGATGGCGTCGGCCCAGGCGCTGGCGTCGCGGTCGGCGATCGCCAGGCGGGTCGGCTCTGCCCCGGCGGGCTGGAACAGCAGCAGGCGCGGCGGCCCGAAGCGGGAGGCGCTGGCATCCGGCCAGATCGGGTCGAGCACCGCGTGATGGCGCCGGCGCTCGGCCTGGCGCACCGAGTCCCGCGCGGTGTCCCAGGCGTTCTGCAACGCGCGCGGCGTCACCGGCGGCAACTCCGGTGGTGCCAGCGGCAGGGCATAGGTCAGCGCGCCATCGGGCGCACGGGCCACGCGGATGGTGGTGGTCGGCATCGCCGCAATGTGGCGGCTGCCGGGCCTTGGCACCATAGCGCCGTTGCGGGTTAAGCTGAGTGTCATGACCGACCTTGCCCTGCTGCCCGCCACCCAAGCTGCCCGCCGCCTGCGCGATGGCAGCCTGACCGCAACCGAGCTGACCGAGGCGCTGCTGGCGCGGATCGCGGCGCGCGAGCCGGCGCTGCGCGCCTTCGCCTGGCAGGATGCCGCCGGCCTGCGCCGTGCCGCCGCCAGCGCCGATGCCGCCGCCCGCGCCGGCCGCCCGATGGGGCCGCTGCATGGCCTGGGCCTGGGCGTGAAGGACGTGCTGGATACCGCCGACCTGCCGTCGCAATACGGCTCCCCGATCTGGGCCGGGCATCGGCCGCGCAGCGACGCCACCTGCGTGGCGCTGGCCAGGCGCGCCGGGGCGCTGGTGGTGGGCAAGACCGTCACCACCGAATTCGCCACCCGCCAGCCGGGGCCGACCGCCAACCCGGCCAACCTCGGCCATACGCCGGGCGGTTCCTCCTCCGGTTCCGCCGCCGGCGTGGCGGATGGCTTCTTCCACGCTGGGTTCGGCACGCAGACGGCAGGCAGCATCGTGCGGCCGGCGGCCTATTGCGGCGCGGTCGGCTTCAAGCCCAGCTACGGCACCATCGCCCGTGGCGGCATGAAGGTGATGAGCGATTCGCTGGATACCATCGGCGTGCTGACCCGCACCGTGGGCGACGCGGCCCTGTTCATGGCCGGCATCACCGGGCGCGACTATGGCGACCCCGAGGTGAAGCCGGGCCGGGCGCCGCGGCTGGGGGTGTGCCTCGGCACGACCGGGGAGCAGGCGACCCCCTATACCCTGGCGCTGCTGGAGCGTGCGGCGGCGGCCTGCGCCAAGGCCGGCGCGACCCTGGTGACGCTGGAGATGCCGGCCGCGGTGGCGGCGCTGGTGCAAGCCCACCCGGTGGTGATGAACGCCGAGAGCGCGCAGTCGGTGGCCTGGGAAGTGAACAACGCGGCGGCGCAGATCAGCGAAGGGCTGCTGGAGCGGCTGGGCTGGGGGGCGGCGCAGGGGCCGGCAGCGCTGGATGCCGGACGGCAGGCCTTCACCGCCGCGCAGGCGGCCTTCGCCGACATGGTGGCCGGGGTGGATGCGATCCTGACGCCGAGCGCCCCCGGCGAAGCGCCGGAAGGCCTGGCCGGGACCGGCGACCCCGCCTTCAACTTCATCTGGACCAGCCTGTGGGTGCCCTGCGTGACGGTGCCGGTGGCCACGGGGCCGAAGGGGCTGCCGCTGGGCGTGCAGGTGGTGACCGGCATGGGCCAGGACCGCGCAGCGCTGGCCTGGGCCGAATGGGTGCGCCAGGCCGTCGTGGCATGAGCCAGCCGCTGCTGCCGGCCTGCTCGGCGGTGGCGCAACCCGCTAGCCGATGACGCGTGGCGGCGCTGGTGCCACGCCAGCGGGCGCATCAGCGGCCCGGTTTGGGCGAAGCGGGCGGCCCTGGCGGTGGCGTTGCGGCCGGGGCAGGCCGCAGCAGCGCCGCGCCGCCTCAGCCAGCCACGGATCGGGCCACCGGGTGAGCAGGTCGCCATCCCCTATGGTACGGGCATGGAAGAAGCGTGCGGTGCTGGCCCGGGCCAAAGGGATGCGGCAGGCCGTGGTCGGGTAGGTAGCGCGGCGGTTCAGGCCGCCTCTGCATCTGGCTCGGCCTGTCCCTCTGCCTCTGCCTCTGCCTCTCCCTCTCCCTCTCCCTCTCCCTCTGGCGCTTCGGCCACCAGCCGGACATGTGCCGGCAGCGGCAGCCCCGGCTCGGTCGGGTGCTGCCAGCCGCCCGGCACGGCCTCGAAGCCGCAGAGGCGGTAAAGGTCGCGGCAGGGCAGGTTGCGCTCCGTCTCCACCATGGCGGCGAAGGCGATGCTGGCGCCATGCTGGCGCAGGCTTTCCACTGCCAGTGCCACGGCGGCGGCTTCCACCCCCAGCCCCAGCACCCGGCAGCTCATGACGAACTGGGCCAGGCCGGAGTGGTCCAGCAGCATCACGCCGACCAGGCCATAGTCGGTGTAGGCGTCGGTCACCTCGAAGGCGAGGAAGCGCAGCCCCGCCGCGAAGGCGGCGACCACCTCGGCATGGCTCCAGCGCCGGCCGGTGGTGTTGAACTGGTTGGTCTTGTTGATCAGCTCGAAGGCGCGGCCGAAGCGCGGATGCTCGGCGCTGTCGATGGCCAGGAACGTCACCTGCACGTTCAGCCCGGCGAGGAATTCCTCGCGGGTCAACTGGCTGCGGCTTTCCTCGCGCTGCACCTGGGCCTGCACCATGGCGGTGCGCCGCGCGGATTCCTCGGTCACCATCGGCAACTGCGTCTCGGCCGACCACAGCAGCGTGCGGCGCCACAGCATCGGCGTGCCGCCCAGCACCCGCAGCCCGGGGAAGGCGGCGGCCAGCGCGGCGCGCTCCACCGGGTTGTCGTCGATGTAGAGCACGTTGCCCGGCAGCAGGTTCACCTTGGCCAGGATATCCGCCATGTTTTCCGCCTTGGGCTGCCAGTTGATCCGCACCACGGCGAAATCCTCCAGCGACAGGCGGCCACGCAGCACCTTCGGCCAGATGGTGCGAATCGTGGCGTCCCCGTTCTTGCTGATGATGGCCAGCAGCAGGCCGCGGCGCCGGCAGAAGGCCAGTGCCTCCCAGAAGCCGATCGGCCAGCCTTCGGTGGTGGGGTAGGCGTCGGGCGACAGCTCGGCCAGCACACCGCGCCACATGGTATCGTCCAGGTCCACCACCACCAGCTTCACCGGCTGCGGCTGCGCCACGGTGCGCCACATCGCCACCATCTCGGCCCAGCCGGCGTCCATGATCTCCCGCTGCTTCAGCTCGAACAACTCGGCGGCGGGGGTGGGCGGCTCCAGGCGGTTGCCGTCATGCGGCGTGTCGTAGTTGTTGAAGGCGGAACCGTGGTTGGCGGCCCAGCCGACATCATCCTGGAAGTAGCGGCGGCCGTGGGTGGCCAGCACTTCGTTGAACTCGAACAGGTAGGCGTTGGCGTAGTTGGCCAACTCGCGCTCCAGCTCCTGGTTCAGGCGGTCCACGAACCAGGCCAGGTTGCGCAGGTCGTAGCGCGGCAGCAGGCGGCCGGCGGGGTTCTGCTGCGGCGGCAGGAAGGGAAAGACGAAGGTCAGCAGCCCATGCTCGACATTCCAGCGCATGCCGCTTTCCAACTGGCGGCGCATGGCGGCGCAGGCATGGGCGAACAGCCGTTCATGCGCCTCCAGGTCGTTCTGCGGCAGCCGGGCAAAGGCGAGGTCGGGCAACACGAAGCGCAGCGGCAGCTGGACGATCTGGAAGTGGTAGTCTGCCATCGGCTGCGGCGGATCGGCCGGCACGGCGCCCAGCCAGAACATGTCGCTGGGGCAGGGGTGCGGGCTATGGGCGATGTAGTGGCTCCAGCCCGAGGACAGGCAGGACCCGACGATGAGCACGCGCCGTGGCAGCGGGCTGCCGGCCGAGAGGTCTTCCGGGCAACGGTAGGCGCGAGGGTCAAGCACGGCGGGGACCGGAATGTTGGAAGCGGGATGCGTGACACGCCCCGCGGTTTCGCGTCAACCGGACTGAGCGCTGTCCGTTACGGAGCCGGCACGGGCAGCGGACGCTGGATCATCTCCCGGTTGATGCTGGGGCTTTTCTCCAACACCACCAGGGCGTGGTAGAAAGCGATGTTGACCAACCCACGGCCGTAGGGGCCAGCCTTCAGGGCGCCGCTCGTGTAGTCGGCATGCATCTCATCGACCAACGCCTTGGCCCGTTCGATGAACGAATCGGGGTGGCGCAGGCCGCCGCCATGGTCGGCCCAGTAGGCGCCGTCCAGGTCCTCTACCAGATAGGTCCCGGCCGGGCTCATGCGCGGGAACAGCACGTCGAAGCTGGCATTGATGTGCTTCATCAGGTGGGAGCCATCGTCCAGCACAATGTCGGGCGGGCCGAACTCGTCAACCAGGGCATTGAGGAAGGCCGGGTCCCCCTGGTCACCGCGCCGCGGGTGGATCTGCGGTTCGGTCAGGTAGGCCTTGTCAGCGATGTCGATGGTGACGATGCGCGCCAGCGGCCCGAAGTAATGCTTCCACATCTGGGCGGAACCACCCTGGCCGGAGCCGATCTCGAACATGGTGATCGGGTTGCCGACGAAGCGGCGGAAGTGGCGTTCATAGATCGGGAAGTAGTGCATCGCCCGCAGCATGCTGCGGTGCGGCTGGGTCAGGAAATAGCCGAGCAGGTCCAAGTCAACGCACCCCACTGAAGCCCGGCGCCTTTTTCAGGGCGTCGGTGGTGTCGAAATCGCGCAGCACGGCGTCGTCGGCCATCTCCACCTCGACCACGCGGTCGGCGTGTTTGCCGGCCAGGTGGCGGGCGCCGATATCGCCGGTGATCTGCATCATCTCCGGCAGGAACTCGCGGCTCCACAGCATCGGGTTGCCCTGCTTGCCACGGAAGGTCGGCATGACGATGGCGCGGCCCTCCTCGGGGTCGAAGTTGGCCATCAGCCGGTCGATCATGGCGCCGGTCACCAGGGGCATGTCGCCCAGGCACACCACCACGCCTTCCACATCCGGCGGCAGCGCGGCCAGCCCGGCCTTCAGGCTGGCGGAGAGGCCCTCGGCGTAATCCTCGGCATGGGCGAACTGGATCGGGCGGCCAGCCAGGGTCTGTTCCACCCGCTCGCGCTCATACCCGGTGACCACCACGATGGGCCGGGCGCGGCTGGCGAGCACGTTCTCCAACACCCGCGTGACCATGGCCAGGCCGGCATCGTCCATCACCAGCAGCTTGTTCAGCGGCGCCATGCGGCGGCTGCGGCCAGCGGCCATGACCAGCGCCGCGATCTTGCGGGCGCGGCGCGGCGCGGCGCTTGAGGTGGCGGCGTTGGGCGCCTTCTCGCGCGGCAGCGGGCGCACGTCGATTTCCTTCAGCAGGCCGCCGACACCCATGCCCATGATATCCCGGGGGCCGACCTTCAGCCCGGCAAACATGCGCTGCATCACCCAGTCGAAGCCGTTCAGCTTGGGCGAGCGGGCGCAGCCGGGCAGCACCAGCGCGGGGATGTCGTCGATCCGGCCCAGGCAGATCAGGTTGCCAGGGTCCACCGGCATGCCGAAATGCTCGATCACGCCGCCGGCGCGGACGATGCCGGCGGGGCCGACATCGCGCCGGTCCACCACCGCGGAGGCGCCGGCGATCAGCAGCATCTGGGCGCCCTGGCGCTTCAGCCGGACCAGCGCGTCGGAGACCGGGCCGGTCTCATGCCGGCAGCGTTCCACCGGCAGCATCGTGCCGAACAGCGCTTCCACCCGGGCGGTGGTCGCTTCCACCGCGCCGTCCATGACGCTTTCCTTGATGCCCGGCAGCTCCGTCAGCACCAGGCCGACCTTGAGCGGGCGGAACGGGTGCAGCTCCAGCGCCGCCGGGCCCTGCTTCACCAGGGCTTCCGCCACGTCCAGCACATGGCCGGGGACGGCGAAGGGGATGACCTTGATGGTCGCAACCATCTCCTTGGCGGTCACCGGCACGTAGGCAGGCAGGGTGGCGACGGTCAGGCCCTCGTCCAGCGCATTCAGCCGGTCGATCACGGGGGCCCGGACCACCAGCAGGCCGGCGCTTTCCGCCACCAGGTTCACCCGGCCGGTGGCGGCACGGCTGCGCGCCAGCAACGGGCCGGCGAGCGCGCGGGAGAGCCGGTCGGCGGCTTCGTCCTCCGGCACGTCGCCGGCTTCCAGCGTGGCGGCGACAACCTCGCGCAGGCCGGCGGCCTGGAGCGCGGCGATGGCGGCTTCGTCCAGCACGGTGCCCTTCTTCAGCACCTTGTTGCCGTGGTTGGGACCAAGCCGGACGGTATGCGCCAGGATGCTGCCGCGCGCCTCGGCCAGCTGGGTCGGGCCGAAGATCATGCCGCCACCGGGGTGCGGGCGCGGGTGCCGAGCGCCGCGCCACGGCGGACGGCGACGATTTCGGCGATGATCGAGAGGCCGATCTCGGCGGCGGTGACGGCGGCGATATCGAGGCCGACCGGGGATTTTATCAGTGCCAGCGCCTCCGGGGGATGACCCAGTGCGGCCAGCCGTTCCAGCCGCTTGGCATGGGTTCGGCGGCTGCCCAGCGCGCCGATGTAGAAGGCGGCTGACTTCAGCGACACGTCCAGCGCCGGGTCGTCCAGCTTGGGGTCATGCGTCAGGGTGACGACGGCGGTGCGGCTGTCCGGCGCCAGCTGGGCCATGGCGTCGTCGGTCCATTCGTGGATCAGCGTGATCCCCGGAAAACGGTCCGCCGTGGCCCAGGCGCGGCGCGGGTCCACCACGGTGACGGCGAAGCCGAGCGGCTGTGCCATCGGCACCAGCGCCTGGGCAATGTGCACCGCGCCGACGATGATCAGCCGCAGCGGCGGGTTGTGCGGGTGGACGAACCAGGCGGCGCCTTCGTACTCGACGTTCTGCGCGGCATCTTCCTGCAAGGCGGTGCGGGCGGCCTCGACCAGCGGGGCAGGGGCTTCGTCCTGCGGCCAGAGCAGTTGCAGGCCATCCGTCAGGCGGGTGACGAGGGCGACCGGCTGCTTGGCGGCCTGCGCGGCCTGCAACCTGGCGAGGAGGTCGGCCTTCATGCCAGCTTCTCCACGAAGACTTTTACCTTGCCGCCGCAGGCCAGGCCGACTTCCCAGGCGCGTTCATCGGTGACGCCGAAATCCAGCACCTGCGGCGTGCCGGAGGCCATGGTCTGGCGCGCGGCGTCGGCCACGGCGCCTTCGATGCAACCCCCAGAAACGCTGCCGGCCAGCTTGCCCGAGGCGGTCATGGCCAGGCGGCTGCCGGGCGGGCGCGGACTGCTGCCCCAGGTCTGCACCACGGTGGCCAGGGCCACGTCCTCGCCGGCGGCGCGCCAGGCGGCCGCGGTTGCCAGGATGTCCTCTGATAGTTCGCTCATGCCGCCATCCTCCGGGGCGCGTGGTGGTCACTGAGGGACGCCACCAATTCGCGCAGGCTTGCGAGATTATGCACCGGGCGGAACTCGTCCACATGGGGCAACATGGCCCGGATGCCCTGTGATCTGGGCTGGAAGCCGTCGAAGCGCAACAGCGGGTTCAGCCACACCAGCCGGCGGCAGGATTTTCGCAGGCGTTCCGTGGCTTCCGCCAGCCCGGCGGCGCCCTGGCGGTCCAGGCCATCCGTGATCAGCAGCACCACGGCGCCCTGGCCGAGCACCCGGCGGGACCATTGCTTGTTGAACAGGTCCAACGACTCGCCGATGCGGGTGCCGCCGGACCAGTCGGGCACGATGTGGCTGACCATCTCGAAGGCCACTTCCGCGTCGCGTGAGCGGAGTTGGCGGGTGACGTTGGTCAGGCGCGTGCCGAACAGGAAGGAATGCACGCGGTCGCGGTCATTGGTTACGGCGTGCAGGAAGTGCAGCAGAACCTGGGCGTAGCGGGACATGCTGCCGGAAATGTCGCACAGCGCCACCAGCGGCGGCGGGCGGGAGATGCGGCGGCTGCGTTCGAGCGAGAGGATTTCGCCGCCCTGGTGCAGGCTGGCGCGGATGGTGGCGCGCAGGTCCACGCGCGGGCCGGTGGGGTCGGGGCGGAAGCGGCGGGTTGGCCGGGCATCCAGCGGCAGGACCAGCTTGCGGATTTCCGCCTTGGCCTGGTTGATCTCGGCGGCGGACATCGCCTCGAAATCCATGGTTTGCAGGCGTTCGCGGTCGCTGACCGTCATGGTCATGTCGATGGGCGGCGGCTCGTCTTCCGGCTTCTGCGGCGGCGGCGGCGCTTTCGGCGGGGTCATCGCCTCGGCGACGCGGCGGCTGGCTGCCGGAGGTTTGGCGCGTTCCTTCATGCCGCCTTCGAGGGCATCCATTGCGGAGGCATGCCTGGCGGCTTCGGGGTCGCGCCAAAACAGCAAAAAGGCCTGGTCGAAGACTTCGAAGTGTTCGCGCTTGTGCACCATGGTGGCGCGCAGGGCGGCGTGGACCTGGCGGCGGTCGCCGATATCCACCACGGCCAGGGCTTCCAGCGCCGCGAAGGTCTCGGAGGGGCCAACGCCAAGGCCGGTGCGGCGCAACAGCCGGCCGAAGGCGAGCAGGTTGTGGGCCAGCGCCTGACCACCGGCACCGGCCCCCGCGACCGTCGCGGCGAAGAGGGTGGAAAACTCGCTCACCGTGGCTTGTTGCCGCGGAATGGCGCCGAGAAGGCGAGGGCGCCAATCACCGCGCCGGCGATCTTCCACTGAATGGCGCTTTCAGCCCCGAGGGTGAGCGTCACCAGCGTCATGCCGATGATGGCACCCAGCCCCGAGGCGACGGCCCTGATCAAGGAATGGTTCACACCGTCTTCGCTTCCGCCACCAGCTTGGCGGCAGCTTCGCCCTTCAGCTTGGCGATGTCGTCCTGGTATTTCAGCAGTACGCCGAGCGTCTCATCCACCATCGTGGGTTCAAGCTCATGCGCGTCCAGCGCGGCCAACGCCGAGGCCCAGTCGATGGTCTCGGCCACGCCGGGCAGCTTGAAGTAGTCGCCGTTGCGCAGCTTCTGCACGAAGGCCACCACCTGAGCGCTCAGATGCTCCGGCACCTGCGGCGCGCGCAGCTTCAGGATCGCGCGTTCGCGGGCGGCGTCGGGGTAGTCCACCCAGTGGTACAGGCAGCGGCGGCGGATGGCGTCGTGGACTTCCCGCGTGCGGTTGCTCGTGATGATCACCACCGGCGGCGTCGCGGCCTTGATGGTGCCGAGTTCCGGGACGGTGATCTGGTAGTCCGCCAGGATCTCCAGCAGGAAGGCCTCGAAGGGCTCATCGGCGCGATCAAGCTCGTCGATCAGCAGCACCGCCGGCTCCCCGGTCAGGGCCTGCAGCAGCGGGCGTTCCTGCAGGAAGCGTCGGTCGTAGATGCCGGCTTCCACCGCCGCGCGGTCCTGCGCCTGGCCGCTGGCTTCCGCCAGGCGGATGCTCATCAGCTGTCGCGCGTGGTTCCATTCATAGGCCGCCGCCGAGAGGTCCAGGCCGTCATAGCATTGCAGACGCACCAGGCGGCGCGGCAACTCCTTGGCCAGGACCTTGGCGATCTCGGTCTTGCCGGTGCCGGGTTCCCCTTCGAGGAACAAAGGCCGGCCCATCTTCAACGCCAGGTGGACCGTGGTGGCCAGCGCCTTGTCGGCGACATAACCGCCATCGGCCAGCAGCTGGCGGGTGGCTTCTACGGTTGCGGGCAGGGTCACAGGAACATCAGCGCTGCCATCGCCGCGACAATCCCCATGCCGGCCCAGGCGATGAGCGGGATGCCCAGGGGTTCGATGGCCGCGAGGATGCTGAACATGGAGACCGGCTGGCCGACCGGCGTCGCGACCGGGGCGGCGGCGGGCGGCGGGGCCATGGCGGCTTCCGCCTCGGCGGGTGCGGCAACCGGCGCGGGCGTCAGGTTGGCGGCGAACTTGTCGAAGAACTGGTCGGCCATCTGCTTGGCGGTGCTGTCGATCAGCCGGGCGCCGAGCTGGGCGATCTTGCCGCCGACCTGCGCCTTGACGTTGTATTTTAGGAGTGTCTCGGTCGGGCCGACTTCCTCCAGTGCCACGTCGGCGCCGCCTTTCGCAAAACCCATGGCGCCGCCCGAACCCTCACCGGAGATGGTGTAGCTGGCCGGCGGGTTGAGGTTTTCCAGCTTCACCTTGCCGCTGAACTTGGCCGCCATCGGACCGAGCTTGATGCCGACCTTGGCTTCGAACGCGTCGGGCGCGGTGCGGGTGACCGATTCGCAGCCGGGTATGGCCAGCTTCAGGGCCTCCGGGTCGTTCAAGGCTTCCCACACCGCCTGGCGTGAGGCGGGGATGCGGCGCTCGCCGGTCA
>CANBNK010000047.1 GCA_947371015.1 Acetobacteraceae bacterium
CCGCAAGAGCCGCCGCCGCTCTACACCGCTGATCATCTCCCCGCCCAATACCCCACTGGATCCTGTCGTCGACGCTCCTGCCAGCCTCGATCGAAGCACACGACAGATCCAGCACGGCGCCGCTAGGCGGCCGTCACCGGATGGCTACGGACTACGAAAGCCTCGCCGCAACTCTCGCCAGCTTCGTCATGCTCGCAGCCATCCAACTCGGCGTCCGCCGCCTGGCCAGGGGGTAGGCTTTTGAGTCAGGCTCTTATGCGGGCGCCAGACCATCACGATAGCCGAATGGAGCAGCTTGCTGAGGAAATGAGGCGCGCCGGGATGGACGATTATCAGATCGCCGAGGCCGTTCAGGACGAGGAGGCAGAAGCAGCTTGGCATGCGACCGAGCTCAGTGAAGAGATGATGTTGCTGGCCTCAGCTGGGCTGTATCACTCTTGGGAGAAAGCGACGCGCCGACTTTTGGGAGGCCTTGCGCGGCGTAAGCTAAGTGACCCGACCAAAGGAAAGGAAAAGTACGCGCGACTTCCCCAGTTGTTGGAAATGGTTGCGTTCGCCTACGGGCTTCATCCCGATATGATAAAGCATCGCGCTGAGATAATAACGGCAAGCCTCATCGCCCACATCTCCAAACATGGCGATGGTTCATCACTGGATTGCCTTTATCATCTTCATCCGGAGATGTTTTATCCACCGATTGATGGCATCGACCTTATCCCTACCACATCAACGCTACTGATTTCGAACGAGGTTTTTTCGACCCTCGCCGCTGGCATCGCGCGGTATTGGCGATCCCTACCATCCTACTAACTGGTGCACTTGCCATCCAGGGCTTAGGGGCCGGTGTGCTTGCTGCCATCGTTGACCGCTTCAAAATGTCGGTCAGTATCGACGTTATCGACACCATGATGCGCGCCGCGGTTGAACTGGCATATTGGGGTCTGGCTGCCATGTCGGTTAGCGGCCGCACAACGTGCAGGTTTGGGTCTGGATCGCAACATGAATGGGTCTCTCGTGACCAGTGTGAGCGATAAAGGCACTTGCACAAAAGTTGCGCACAACCAGAAGGACCATGTATCTCATTGAAAACGCAGCTAAAAAAATCGGAGTTTCTATGGAGTGGGAATAGGCCGCGCCTCACGGAGTCGAGACCAGGTGGACGAGCGGGAGGCCAGGCGGGCGAAGGCGCGGGAGTTGCGCCGCTTCGAGGCGGAGCCGACGCCGCTGCTGACCCTGCCGGGCAGCCCGGACATGGCGCTGTTCTCGCCCTTCGGGCCGATGATCGCCCGCACGACGGTGGCGCCCGGCCTGGTGGCGCAGCTGAACCGCTACGTTGACACGCGGGTGACGCCCGGCGTTGCCGGTGAGTTCCATCTGCCCGGGCCGGTGGTGCTGGAGGGCGGCGACGCTTCCCTGCTGCGGGTGACCGAGGCGCTGATCCGCCGCTACGTCGCCAGCCTGCATGGCATGCCGCCGCGCAGCGTGCAGGTGGAGGTGTTCTGGTCGGTGAGCCAGCCGGCGGGATCGCCAAGCCCGGTGCATTTCCATTCCAGCGACATCTCGGGCGTGCTGTACTTGAAGGTGCCGGACATCCAGGACCCCGCGCGCGAGGAGGAGAAGACCTACATCTCCAATCGTCAGGCCGGGTTCATCAACTTCATGATCGGTGGGCGGCAGGCCTTTGCCCGCTCGGTGGTCAGCTTCAAGCCGGTTGTCGGTGAGTTCTACATCTTCCCCGGCTGGCTGCTGCATGGCGCGGAGCCATTCAAGGGGCTTGGCGAGCGGCGGTCGCTGGCGTTCAACGCCACGGTTCAGACGGAGTGAGGGAGCAGCCGATGAGCATCACCCTGCACGGCATCAAGGCCTGCGACACCATGAAGAAGGCGCGCGCCTGGCTGGACGGGGCCGGCGTGGTGTATGGCTTCCACGACTACAAGACCCAGGGCATCGCCGAAGCCACGCTGCGTGCTTGGGCGCAGCAGGTCAGCTGGGAAACGCTGCTGAACCGCAGCGGCACCACCTTCCGCAATCTGCCCGACGCCGAACGCGAGAACCTCGACGAGGCCAAGGCGATCCGCCTCATGCTGGCGCAGCCTTCCATGATCAAGCGGCCGGTGTTGGAGGTGGAGGGCGCGTTGCTGGTCGGCTTCAAGCCGGAAGCCTATGCGGCGCGGTTCGGTCACCCGGCCGTGACGACCGCCGGCTGAGCTGGCGTCGTGCCCCCCGCGGTTTCCCGTTGACCTGAAGCGACCCACGGGCGGAGGCTTCCCGCAGAACCGGACCACCGGCCGCTACGGGAGGCTTCAATGCGTCACCTGCTGCCCATCGCCCTTGCGCTGCTGCTGGCCGGCCCGGTGCGGGCCGAGCGCACCCTCACCATCGGCGCGCAGACGCCGCCGAGCGCGCTGGACCCGCATTACCACAACACCCAGCAGAACTCGCAGATCGCCCGCCTGGTGTTCGAGCCGCTGTTCGAGCTGGACACCCAGCTGCGCTTCCTGCCGCGGCTGGCGCGCAGCATGCGCCTGGTGGACGACACCACCTGGGAAGTGAAGCTCAATACCGCGGCGCGCTTCCATGACGGCACGCCCTTCGTGCCCGAGGACGTGGCCTATACCTTCGCCCGGGTGCCGACGGTGCCGAACTCGCCGGCGCTGTTCACCCCGGCGGTGCGGACCATCAGCGCCATCGAGGTGGTGGACCGCGAGACCATCCTGATCCGCACGCGGGAGCCGAACCCGCTGATGCGCTTCGACATGGCCTCCCCGGTCATCCTCTCCAAGCGGATCCATGGCGACAGCCCGACCACGGCGGACTTCAACAGCGGCCGGCTGATGGTCGGCACCGGGCCCTACCGCTTCACCGGCTGGCAACATGGCGAACGGATCGAGCTGGCGCGCAATGGGGCCTGGCATGGCCCGGCCGAGCCGTGGGACCGCGTGGTGTATCGGTACATCCCCAATCCCGGCGCGCGTACCGCCGCGCTGCTGGCCGGCGAGGTGGACCTGATCGACTACGTGCCGGTGCAGGACGTGGCGCGGCTGGGACAGGACCGTCGCTTCGCGCTGTTCCAGGTGGACAGCATCACCTGGGTCTATCTGTTCCCCGACTCGATGCGCGAGACGACGCCCTTCGTGACCGACAAGCAGGGCCGGCCGCTGGACCGCAACCCGCTGGCCGACGCCAGGGTGCGCTGGGCGCTCGCCCTGGCCATCCCACGCGGGCCGATCTCCGAGCGGCTGTACAGCGGCATGGCCTCGCCGGCCGACCAGTTCGCCTCGCCGGCGGCGGAGCATCGGCTGGAAGGGGTGGAACTGCCGCACGACCCCGCCCGGGCGCGGGAGTTGCTGGCCCAGGCCGGCTATCCCAATGGGTTCCGGCTGACCATCCATGGGCCCAACGGGCATTTCGTCTCGGACGACAACCTGTTGCAGGCGCTGGCCCAGGCCTTCACCCGCATCGGCGTGGAAACCCGGGTAGAGGCGCTGCCGCCGGCCAACCTGTTCACCCGGGCGACCAACCGCGATTTCAGCCTGTTCATGACCTATTTCACCTCCGCGCTGACCGCCAGCGGCATGCGCCAAGTGGTGATGACGCGCGACCCCGTGGTCGGGCATGGGCCGTTCAACCGCCAGCGCTATTCCAACCCGGCGGTGGATGGTCCGCTGAACCTGGCGCTGACCACGATGGACGAGGCTCGCCGCAAGACGCTGACCCAGCAGGCGGCGCGCTCCCTGTACGACGACATGGGGGTGATCCCGGTGATCAACCTGCGCAACAGCTGGGCCGGCCGGCGCGACCGCGTGGTCTATGACCCCAGCCCGTCCAACTACACCCAACCGACCCTGGCCAAGCCGGTGCCTTGACGCCGGGCGCCTCGGCGGACGACGCTTCCGCCGAACCCCGGGAGCCCATCAATGCCTGATGCCGCCTTGCTGGCGCGCCTGCGCGCCGCCGTGTCCGCCAACTTCGCCGCGCAGACGGAATTCCTGCAGCAACTGGTGCGCTTCCCCAGCACGCGCGGGAACGAGGCGCCATTGCAGGACTGGATGGCGCGGCAATTCGCCCAGCGCGGTTACAGCGTGGACCGCTTCACCCTGGCCGACGTGCCGCTGCCCGCCCACCCCAAGGCCAGCCCGATGGTGGAGGCCGACCCGGCCCGCAGCGTGCAGGTTGTCGCCACGCACCGGGCGAAGCTTGGGCCGGCCGATTCACGTCTCCAGGCTTCGCCTTCCGACGATCGGACGGCGAACCCCACCGGCCGCAGCCTGATCCTGCAAGGCCATATCGACGTGGTGCCGGAAGGCCCGCTGGAGATGTGGACCTACCCGCCCTACAGCGCCCATATCCATGATGGTTGGATGTATGGCCGCGGCGCGCACGACATGAAGTCCGGCGTCTCGGCCATGGTCTTCGCCATGGATGCGCTGCGCACCGCCGGCCTGGCGCCCGCCGCCGATGTGCATGTGCAGACCGTGACCGAGGAGGAGAGCACTGGCAACGGCGCCCTGGCCACGCTGCTGCGCGGCTATCGGGCCGAAGCGGCGCTGATCCCGGAGCCGACCGGCGGCACCATCACCCGCGCGCATACCGGCACGCTGTGGTTCCGCGTGAAGGTGCGCGGCGTGCCGGTGCATGTGGCGGTGGCGCAGTCCGGCTCCAACGCCATCATGTCGGCCTATCACCTGGTGCTGGCCTTGCAGCAGCACACCGAAAAGCTGAACGAAGCGGCGAAGACCCACCCCTGGTACAACGGCATCGACCGGCCGCTGAAGTTCAACCCCGGCATCATCCGCGGCGGCGACTGGGCCAGCAGCACGCCGGCCTGGTGCGAGGTGGATTGCCGCATCGGCCTGCTGCCGGGCACCGACGTGGCCGAGGCGCAGCGCGGCGTGGAACAGGCGGTGGCCGCGGCAGCGCGGACCGACAACTTCCTGTCCAACAACCCGCCAGAAGTGGAGTGGCACGGCTTCATGGCCGATGGCTATGTGCTGGAGCCGGGCACCGAGGCGGAGCGCGTACTGGCCGCGGCGCATACCCAGGCCTTCGGCAAGGAGATGGAGGCGCGTATCACCACGGCGGTGAACGACACCCGCTTCTACGGCCTGTACTACGACATTCCCGGCCTGTGTTACGGCCCCAAGGGCGAGGGCGCGCACGCCTTCGACGAGCGCACCAACCTGGCGCAGTTGGAGACGACGACGCTCAGCATCGCCGCCTTCATCGCCGACTGGTGCGGGGTGCGGGAGGTATGATGCGCCGGCGCGCGCTGGCCGCCGCTGCGCTGCTGCCGCTGGGCGCCCCGGCGCTGGTCCGGGCCGAAGGCGGCGGCGTGCTGCGCGTCATCGTGCCCTATGCGCCCGGCGGCTCCTCCGACACGCTGGCGCGGCTGTTGGCGCCCAACCTGGGCACGGCGCTGGGCCAGACCGTGGTGGTAGAGAACCGCGCCGGCGCCGGCAGCATGCTGGGCACCGAGGCGGCCGCCCGCGCCACGGCGGATGGCAACACCGTCATCCTCTCGGACATGCCGCATACCATCGTGCCGGCGATGCAGCCGAACATGCCCTACGACCCGGTGACCGATTTCACGCCGGTGGCGCTGCTGGGCGTGGCGCCATTTGCCATGTTCGCCAACGCGCGGTTCGCGGCGAAGGACGCCGCCGACTTCGCCGCCCAGGCGCGGGCACGGCCGGAGGCGCTGGCGGTGTCCTCTGGTGGCAGCGGTAGTGCCAGCCACCTGGTGGCGGAGCTGTTCCAGCACGCGGCGCGGTGCAAGCTGACCCATGTGCCGTACCGCGGCGCCGGGCCGGCGATGCAGGACCTGGCGGCCGGCCAGGTGCAGTGCAGCTTTTCCACCCTGGCGACCGCCAGCGCCCAGATGCAGTCCGGCCTGATCCGCGCGGTCGGCGTCTTCGCCGAGGCGGAGGTGCCGGAACTGCCGGGCGTAGCGACCATGCGCGCCCAGGGCATCGACCTGGTGGTGGAGCATTGGTGGGCGGTGCTGGCGCCGGCCCGGGCACCAGCCGCCGCGCTGCAACGGCTGGCGGCAGCGCTGGCCAGGGTGGTCGCCTCGGCGGAGGTGGCGCCGCGACTGGCCATGCTGGGGGTGACGCCGAAGCCGGAAAGCCCGGCGGCGACGCGGCAGCGCATCGTCGCCGATGTCGCGCGCTGGAAAGCGGTGGTGACCGCCGCGGGGATCACGCCATGAGCCTGGAGCAGTTCCTCGGCGCGCTGGCCGCCGATGCGGGGCTATGGGCCGACTTCACCGGCCTGTGCGACTGCGGCGGCCGGCTGGCCGGCAGCCCGAGTGAGGCCGCGGGCTTCAGCTTCGTGGCCGAGCGGTTGGCGCAGCTTGGCGCGGTGCGGGATGAGCCGGCGGGCTATGCCGGCTGGCGCCCGCTGGAAACCCGGCTGGAGGACATGGCGACCGGCCGGTTGCTCGGCTGCGCGCCGCTGCTGGGCACCGCCAGCACCCCGCCGGCGGGGCTGGTGCTGGAGACGCTGGACCTGGGCCGTGGTGCACCGGAGCAGGTGGCCGCCGCCGATGTGCGCGGCCGTGCGGTGCTGGCGGCACATGAATACCCCTTCGCCGCCTGGACCGTGCATCGGCGGGTGAAGTTGCATGCGGCGGCGGCGGCCGGTGCGGCGGCCTTCCTGATCGTGCAGCCGGAACCAGGGGTCGGCCCGGTCTCCGGCAGTTCCGGCCGGGCGGGCGGCCACGGCATCCCGGCGGTCGGCGTCTCGGCCGAGGCCGGCGCGCTGCTGCGGGCGGGGCGCCGGGTCCGGCTGACCGTGCTTGGCGAGGACCGGCCCCAGGCCACCACGCCGACCCTGGTGCTGGACCTGCCCGGGCGCGGACCGGACCGCGTGGTGCTCTCCGCCCATCTGGATGGCCACCCCTTGGGCGAAAGCGCCATCGACAACGCCACCGGCCTGGCCGGCGCCATGGCGCTGGCGCGGGCCGCGGCGCCGCTGGTGGCCGGCTGCGAACGCGGGCTGACGCTGTGTGT
Source organism: Acetobacteraceae bacterium (assembly GCA_947371015.1). Classification (GTDB taxonomy): domain Bacteria; phylum Pseudomonadota; class Alphaproteobacteria; order Acetobacterales; family Acetobacteraceae; genus CAIMOR01. The sequence goes on from CANBNK010000047.1 coordinate 7,011, forward strand.
GTTCGGCGCCGAGGAATGGGCGCTGGCCGGCAGCCGAGCCTGGCTGGCGGCGCGGTCGGCTGGGGACCTCGCGCGCATGGCGCTGAACCTGAACCTGGATTCCATCACCGGCGGGCCGGGGTTAACGGCGCTGACCAGCGGCTTCGGCCGGTTGGGCGGCTTCGTCCAGGCGGCGGCGGGGCGAATCGGGGTGCCCGTTGGTGTCCACCTGCCGCTGATGACGAATTCGGACCACGCCAACTTCGCCGCCGCCGGGGTGCCGGCGCTGCGCCTGGTGGCCGGGTTCGATCAGCCGGGCAGTGCGCTGCGCTACCTGCTGACCGGCGCCGACACCCGCGCCCTGGTGGCGCCGCAGGAGTTGAAGGCGGCGACGCTGACCGCCGGCGCGGTGCTGTGGGCCGCGCTGACCGCCCCTGCCGAGGCAATTGCTGCACTGCGGTAGGCGCGTGCTGAGTCCGGCTGTGAAGTGGCGCCGGCAAGTGACTGCGAATCGTCGGAAAGGCGATTCGCACCCCACCCCTGTGGATAACGGGGATAGCGGGGATGCCTTTCCTGCCCGCCACAACGGCGCTTGACCCTGTTGCCATATGGGCCAAGAGTGACGCGAACGTAGAGTGAACATCGGCAGTTATCCACGGCTTCACTGGCGGTGGAATTTCGGAACCGTTTACCCGATCTGGTGTTAAACTGTCTCTGCCGCGCCAATATCTTGTGTCTGCCATCTTGTCCCAGAGGGTTCAGCGATGCATGCTCGGGTTCGCGGGCTTGAAGGGGAAGCGGTCGTGTTTGATGCCATTCAGATCGAGGGACATTCGCAGGTCCAGATCGACCGTTCGCGTGATGCGCTGCTGACCGATTTCGGCAAGGCGACGCTCACCGACCGCTACCTGATGCCGGGCGAGAGCTATCAGGACCTGTTCGCCCGCGTCGCCAGCGCCTTCGGCGATGACGCGGCGCACGCCCAGCGCATCTATGACTACATCAGCAAGCTCTGGTTCATGCCGGCCACGCCGGTGCTGTCCAACGGCGGCACCCAGCGCGGCCTGCCGATCTCCTGCTTCCTGAATGAGGCCAGCGACAGCCTGGATGGCATTGTCGGCCTGTGGAACGAGAATGTCTGGCTGGCCTCCAAGGGCGGCGGCATCGGCAGCTACTGGGGCAACCTGCGCTCGATCGGCGAGAAGGTCGGCCAGAACGGCAAGACCTCCGGCGTGGTGCCCTTCATCCGCGTGATGGACAGCCTTACGCTGGCGATTTCCCAGGGCTCGCTGCGGCGCGGCTCGGCGGCCTGCTACCTGCCGGCCAGCCATCCGGAGATTGAGGAGTTCATCGAAATCCGCCGCCCGACCGGCGGTGACCCCAATCGCAAGGCGCTGAACCTGCATCACGGCATCCTGATTCCGGATGCCTTCATGCGCGCCGTTGAAGCCGATGAGGAATGGGCGCTGACCAGCCCGAAGGACGGTGCCGTGGTGCGCAAGATCTCTGCGCGCAGCCTGTGGATCCGCATCCTGACGGCCCGCATCGAGACCGGCGAGCCGTACCTGATCTATTCGGACCACGTGAACCGGCAGATGCCGGCGCACCACAAGCTCGCGGGCCTGGAGGTCAAGACCTCCAACCTCTGCAGCGAGATCACCCTGCCGACCGGGCTGGACCAGCATGGCCGCGAACGCACCGCGGTGTGCTGCCTGTCCTCGCTGAACTGCGAGACCTGGTTCGACTGGAAGGACGACAAGCAGTTCATCCCGGATGTCATGCGCTTCCTGGACAACGTGCTGCAGGACTTCATCGACCGTGCGCCGGACAGCATGGCGAAGGCGAAGTACAGCGCCATGCGGGAACGCAGCGTCGGCCTCGGCGTCATGGGTTTTCATAGTTTCCTGCAGATGCTCAATGTTCCCTTTGAGAGCGTTGTCGCCAAGGTGTGGAACATGAAGATGTTCCGCCACATCCGCGAGCAAGCCGACACCGCCAGCCGGGTGCTGGCCGAGGAACGCGGCGCCTGCCCGGATGCCGCGGAATACGGCTTCATGGAGCGGTTCTCGAACAAGATGGCGATCGCGCCGACCGCGTCGATCAGCATCATCTGCGGTGGCGCGTCCCCGGGGATCGAGCCGATCGCGGCGAACGTCTATAACCACAAGACGCTCAGCGGTTCCTACATCGTGCGCAACCCGTACCTGAAGAAGGCGCTGGCCAAGCACGACCGCGACGACGACGACACCTGGACCAGCATCACCGTCACCAAGGGCAGCGTGCAGCACCTGGATTTCCTGAGCGACCAGGAAAAGATGGTGTTCCGCACGGCGTTCGAACTGGACCAGCGCTGGATCATCGAGCACGCCGCCGACCGTGCCCCGCATATCTGCCAGAGCCAGTCGGTCAACCTGTTCCTGCCGGCCAATGTCCATAAGCGCGACCTGCACCAGATCCACATGCAGGCGTGGAAGAAGGGCGTGAAGTCGCTCTACTACTGCCGCAGCCTGAGCATCCAGCGCGCCGATACGGTCAGCGCCAAGGTGGTCGGCGGCGATATGGGCATCGCCACGGCGCCGTCGGTGGCGAATGACGCGCAACTGCCGCTGCCGATGGTGGCGATTGCCGCCGAGAGCACGAATTACGAGGAATGCCTGAGCTGCCAATAGGCAGCCCGGGCGTCAGCCTGCGGCCAGCGTCGCCACCAGCTGCGGCTTCAGCGCCTTGCCGGCGCCGTTGCGCGGTATCTCCGGCACGAAGCTGATCAGCTTCGGCACCTTGTAGGGCGCCAGCCGGGCGCGGCAGGCGTCGCGCACCGCCTGCTCGGTAATCTCGCCGACGATGAAGGCGGCGACTTCCTCGCCCATCTCAGCGGCGGGGATGCCGGCGACGCAGGCATCGCGCACGCCCGGCAGGTCCAACAGCACGCGCTCGATATCCTGCGGGTAGATGTTGATGCCGCCGCGAATGACCATGTCCTTGGCCCGCCCGGCCAGGAACAGGAAGCCGTCAGGGCCCATGCGTGCGAGATCGCCGGGGTAGAACCAGCCGTCGCGGAAGGCGTCTCCCCCTTCCGCGCGATAGTACTCGGTGGCGGAGGCCGGGCTGCGATAGCGCAGCCGGCCCACTTCGCCCGGCGGCAGCGGCGCGTGCTGCTCGTCCACGATCTCCACCTGCACGCGGAAAGCTGGACGACCGACACTGTCGCCGTGCAACGCGCAATCGGCCGGGGAGAGCACGGAGATGCCACCACCCTCGGTGGAGGAATACATCTCGAACAGGTTCGGCGTCAGCCGCTGCTGGATCGCCAGGCGTTCATCCGGATGCAGCGCCGAGCCGGAAGAAATCAGCACCCGCAGCGAGGGGAAGGCCGGCGCCGGCAGGTCTTCCTGCAGGGCACGCCGGATCTGCGTCGGCACCAGGAACAGCGCCGTGCCGCCCACGTCGGCGACGTGTTCGGCCAGCTCGCGCATGCCGGCGCGGGGCGAGATCAGCGAGACAGTGCCGCCACAATGCAGCATGGCCAGGGAGAAGCCGCGGCCACCGCCGAAATACAGCGGTGTCGCATTCACATAGGTGTCGTGCGCGTTCAGCCCCAGGTTGATCCAATAGACCATGAAGCGGTTCTCGAAGCGCTGGTGGCTGGCCAGCGGCCCCTTCGGCATGCCGGTGGTGCCCGACGACAGCGACAGCACGAAGGGGCTTTCCGCCGTCACCTCGGCGTCGTGGTAGGGCTTGCTGCTCTCGGCCGCCCAACCCGGCGGCAGGGCGTGCCAGCCGGGCGCGCCGGCGGCGCTGTCCCCGGCTTCCAGCAGCACATGCGCGGCGCCGAACTGGCTGGCCAGGTTCTGTTTTTCCGCCGGCTGCCAGCGGCAATCCATCGGCAGCACCACGCCGCCCAGCCGCGCCAGCGCCAGCAGAGTTACCAGGTGCTCGGCGCTGTCGTGCAGGGCCACGCCGACGATCTCGCCGCGCCTGATGCCGCGCGCGGCCAGGTGATGCGCGGCGCCGTCGATCATCCGGTCCAGCGTGGCAAAGCCGAAGCGGCGATCGCCGTCGATCAGCGCCATCTTGTCCGGTCTGGTTCGGGCGTGCAGCCGGAAGACGCCGTCCAGCGTCACAGCTTGTAGATCCGCGCGGCGTTGTCGCGCAGCATCGCGCGCAGGCTTTCGTCGCGGAAGCCCAGCGCCAGCAGTTCGCGCATCGTCCGCTCGAAGTCCAGCACCGGGAAATCCGTACCGAAGATCACCTTCGAACGGCCGAAGGTATTGGCGTACTGGATGAAGCTGGTGGGCCAGTAGCGCGGCGAATGCGCGTCGGTGCCGATGTAGATGTTGGGGTGCTTCCAGGCCATGGCGATCATCTCGTCATGCCAGGGGATGCCGATATGGATGCCAACCAGCACCAGTTCCGGAAAATCGCAGGCGACGCCATCCAGCGTGATCGGCCGGCCGGTGCTGCGGACCGGATAGTCCGGTGCGTAGAGCATGGACTGGCCGACCTGCATCTGGATCGGCACGTCCAGCTCGCAGCACTTGGCGTAGAACGGGTACATGCGCGCATGGTCGGGCGCCATCTCGAACCAGTGCGGGTAGAAATGCGCACCGACGAAGCCGTATTCGCGCACAGCATGCTCGAAGGCGCGGACGCCCTTCATGCCCTCGGTCGGGTCGATGCCGGCCAGGGCACGGAAGCGGTGCGGGTATTTCTGCACCGCATCGGCGACCATCTCATACGGCAGATGGTAGCAGCTGGGGTGGCCGAGGCGACCCGCCTTGGTCGCCACCAGCAGCCCCTGCTCGATGCCCGCCGCGTCCATCCGCGCCAGCATCGCTTCCAGGGAAACGCCCTGCACGGTCTCCTGCTTCACCCGCATCTTGTCGCCAAAGAAGGCGTCGCGCCATTGCGGGCGGGCGGCCAGCGCCTCCTCGGTCCAGAGATTGACCACCGCATCGATGGCGGGAACCGGAGACAGGGTCATGCATTCTCACCGACAATCGGGCCGAGGTCACCACAGGCGCAGGGGCCGGGCAAACGCTTTCTGAGCGGCGCCCTGGGCAGCGAGTTCAGGCGCGCGACAGGGCTGCCCGCACCAGTTCGGGCGGCTCGGCGCCGGCGTGGCGGCGGATGATCGATAGTTGCCCGCGCGGCTCCAGGATGGCGTAGCGCACCTCCCCCAGGTCAGCGATGCCCTGGCGGCGCAGCAGCCCCTGCAGGTCGGCCAGGGTCAGCCCGCAACGGCGCAGTTCCGCCGGCAGCGCCTGGCCATCCGCCACCACCAGCCGAGGCGACTGGTCGAGCAGGCGGCCCACCGCCGGGAAATGGCGCAGGTGGGTCAGCGCCCAATGGCAGGACAGCACCGCGACCAGCGTGGCGAAGCCGGCGAGGTAGCTGGCGTCATGCGCATTCGGCACCCGCCCAACGATGGAGCCGACGGCAACGGCCGCGACGAAATCAAAGGCCGACATATCCGCCAGGCTGCGCCGCTGGCCCAGCCGAAAGCCGACGATGACGGTGAGGTAGAGCAGCGCTGCCTTGAGCGCGACCCAGCCTATCTCGTCCGCGCCGCCGATCAGATGGTCCATGCTGCTATCCTCCCAATCGGCGCTTCCTCGGCAGCGGCCACGCCACGCCAGCCGGAGCCACCGGCAACTTGTCGGGCTGCCGCCTGCGTGACAAGTTGGCTCGGAAGACTGAGTGGATTGGTAGGAATGGTCGGCTGGCGCACAGCTTCGCTGTTGGCCTGCGCGCTGACGACCGGCAGCTTCGCGCAGGAAGTTTCGCCGAGCGCGGTATTGCCGGACATCCTCGTCACCGCGCCGGCGGCGGCGCTGCTCGGCAGTGCCAGTGAACGTCGCATCTCCACCGAGGAACTGGCGACGCGCCCGATCTCCCGCCCCGGCGAGATCGTCGAAGCAGCGCCCGGGCTGATCGCCACCCAGCACAGCGGCGAGGGCAAGGCCAACCAGTACTTCCTGCGCGGCTTCAACCTGGACCACGGCACCGACCTGGCGCTGACGCTGGACGGCATGCCGCTGAACATGCGCAGCCACGCCCATGGCCAGGGCTATGCCGACCTGAACTTCATGATGCCGGAATTGCTGGGCGGCATGCTGGTGCGCAAGGGCCCCTACGGCGCCGACCAGGGCGACTTCGCCACCGCCGGGCAATTGGACATATCCCTGCTCGACACCGTGCGGCCCTTCGCCCAGGCCACAATCGGTAGCTTCGGTTATTGGCGCGGCGTGGCGGCGGGCAGCTTCGCGCTTGGGCCGGGCAACCTGCTGCTGGCCGGGGAGGCCACCACCTATGAAGGCGCATGGCAACGCGGCGACCATCTGCGCCGCCTGAGTGGTGTCGCCCGCTACAGCCAGGGCACCGCCGCCGAGGGTTTCAGCCTGACCGCCATGGCCTATTCCGGCCACTGGAACGCCACGGACCAGATCCCCGCCCGCGCCCTGGCCAACGGCCTGATCAGCCGCTACGGCACGCTGGACCCGACCGATGGCGGCCAGGCGCAGCGCTACAGCCTTTCGGGCAACTGGCACCGTGAGGGCGCCCATGGCGTCACCCGGGTCAACGCCTTTGTGGTTCGCTCGACGCTCGACCTGTTCAACAACTTCACCTACTTCCTCGACGACCCGCTGCGTGGCGACCAGGCGCATCAGCGCGACCAGCGCTGGCTGCTGGGCCTGAACGCCAGCCACACCATGCAGGGCGAGGTGTTCGGCCGGCCGCTGCAAACCCGCCTGGGCGTGCAAAGCCGCTACGACGACATCCAGCTGGGGCTGTACCGCACCCAGGCGCGCAGCCTGCTGTCCACCGTGCGGGCGGACCAGCTGCGCGAAGCCAGCCTTGGCCTGTGGGGCGACGCCACGCTGCGGGTGACCGATTGGCTGCGGACCAGCATCGGCCTGCGCGGCGACGTCGCGGGCGGCAGCGTCCGCAGCGACCTGGCAGTGAATTCCGGCCGGACGCAGGAGTTCATCGCCAGTCCCAAGGCCGGGCTGGTGCTGGGGCCATGGCGGGCGACGGAGTTGTTCCTCAACGCCGGCACCGGCTTCCACAGCAACGACCTGCGCGGCACCACCATCGCCGGCCCGCAGAATGAGACCCTTTCCCGGCTCTCGGCGGTGCCGCTGCTGATCCGCGCGAAGGGCGCCGAGATCGGCGTGCGGACCCGCTGGCTGGAGGGGCTGGAGAGTAGCCTGGCACTGTTTGCGCTGACGCTGGGCTCCGAAATCCGCTTCATCGGCGATGCCGGCACCACCGAGGCCAGCCGGCCGTCGCGCCGGGTGGGCGTGGAATGGACCAACCGCTGGCAGGTGCTGCCATGGCTGGCGCTGGATGCCGACGTGGCGGCGACCCAGGCGCGGTTCACCAGCCCCGACCCCGTCGGCAACCGCATTCCCGGCGCGCCGAACATGATCGCCGCAGCCGGGGTGGTGCTGGGGCAAGCGGGGCCGGGCTGGTTCGGCGGCGCCAGGCTGCGCTACTTCGGCCCACGGCCGCTGGTGGAGGACAACAGCGTGCGGTCCCGCCCGACCGCCCTGGTGAATGCCCGCGGCGGCTACCGGTTCGAGAGCGGCATCACCGCGCGGCTGGACGCGCTAAACCTGTTCGGCGCCCGGGCGAGCCAGGTGGACTACTTCTATGCGTCGCAGCTGCGCGGTGAGGCGGCGCCGGTGGCGGACCGGCATTTCCACCCGGTGGAGCCGGTGGCGGTGCGCTTCACCCTGACGGTGCCGCTGTAGCGCCGCCTGTTATTTACCATGCTATACAGCGCTGGTGCCGGGCCGCGCCGGCTGCCATGGTCCCCTGATGAACGACAGCGACCTGCGCCCTGGCGAAGTGGCGGTGCCGCCGCCGCAAGGCTTCGACGCCAGCCTCCATTTCATCGGTGTCATCCGCACGCCCTGGCAGCAGCGGCGGGACTGTCCCCGCCGCGGCAGCGCCGACGGCCCGGACTGCAGGATCGAACTGGACCCGCGCTGGCAGCAGGCGCTGCAAGGGCTGGAGATTCCAAGCCGCGTCCAGGTGCTTTACTGGATGCACCAGTCGCGCCGGGACCTCGTGCTGCAGGTGCCCGCCAGCCGGGGCCAGCCCCTCGGCAGCTTCGCGCTGCGGTCCCCGGTGCGGCCCAACCCGATCGCCTCCTCGGTGGTGGAACTCGTCGGCATCGCCGGCTGCACGCTGACCGTGCGCGGGCTGGACTGCATCGACGGCACGCCGCTGCTGGACCTGAAGCCCGAGCATGGCCTGGCGAAGGGCTGACGGGTTTACCTGCCCGGCCCCGACCGTTAGGCTCGGCTGGACATAACGAAGCCGGGAGGCCGCCATGCGCCGACGTGCCCTGCCCGCGCTGCTCGGGCTTGCCAGCCTGCCGGCCAGAGCGACCTCGCCGCTGACCGTCTTCGCCGCCGCCAGCCTTACCGATGCGCTGCGCGAGCTGGGCCGGCAATGGGCTGGCAAGGGTCACCCGGCGCCGCGCTTCGCCTTCGCCGCCTCCTCAACCCTGGCGCGGCAGTTGGAGCAGGGCGCGCCGGCAGACCTGTTCGTCAGCGCGGACGAACAATGGATGGACTGGGCGCAGCAGCGCCATCTGGTGGTGCCGGGAAGCCGCACCAGCGTGCTGGGCAATACGCTGGTGCTGGTCGCGCCGCTGGCTACCGCGCAGCCGATCACGCTGGGGCGGGATACCAACCTGGCGGCCATGCTCGGCCCCGGCGGGCGGCTTTCCACAGGCGACCCGGCGCATGTGCCGGTGGGCATCTACGCCCAGGCGGCCTTGAGTTGGATGGGCCAGTGGCAGGCGCTGCAACCGCGGCTGGCGCGCGCCGAGAACGTGCGCGCCGCGCTGCTGCTGGTGGAACGCGGCGAGGCGCCACTCGGTATCGTCTATGCGACCGATGCCGCCGCCGCGCCCGGCGTCCGCATCATCGGCAGCTTCCCGCCCGAGAGCCACCCGGCCATCACCTACCCCTTCGCCCTGGCCCGCGCCGCTGAAATCAATGCCGAGGCCCGCGCCTTCCTCGGCTTCATCACCGGCAGCGAGGCACGGCCGACCTGGCAGCGCTTCGGCTTCAGCACCCGCTGATGCTGAGCCCGGAGGAATGGCAGGCGGTGGAGTTGAGCCTGGCAGTGGCTGGGCGCAGCGTGCTGCTTTCGCTGCTGCCGGCCATCGCCGTTGCCTGGATGCTGGCGCGTGGGCGCTTCCCCGGGCGCTTCCTGCTGGATGCCTGCGTGCATCTGCCGCTGGTGGTGCCGCCCGTGGTCACCGGCTGGTGCCTGCTGTTGCTGTTCGGCATCCAGGGGCCACTGGGCGGGCCGCTATACGCCTGGTTCGGCATCCGCCTGGTCTTCACCACCGAAGGCGCGGCCCTGGCCACGGCGGTGATGTCCTTCCCGCTGATCGTCCGCGCCGTGCGGCTGAGCCTGGAGAGTGTCGATACCGGGCTGGAAGCCGCCGCGCGCAGCCTGGGCGCCCGGCCGCTGGACAGCTTCCTGACCATCACCCTGCCACTGATGTCGCCGGGCATCCTGGCCGGCGCGGTCACCGCCTTTGCCGCGGGCTTGGGCGAGTTCGGCGCCGTCATCACCTTCGCCTCCAACATCCCCGGCGAGACGCAGACGCTGCCGCTGGCGATCTACAGCGCCACGCAGTCGCCGGGCGGCGAGGTGGTGGCGGCGCGGCTGGCCCTGGTCTCCTTCGTGCTGGCCATCGGCGGCCTGCTGTCGGCGGACCTGCTGGCGCGGCGGATGAACCGCTGGCTGGGGCGCGGCTGATGCTGCAGGTGGCGTTGCGCCATGGGTTCCAGGGCTTCGGCCTGGATGTCGGCTTCAGCGCGGCCGAGGCTGGCGTGACCGCGCTGTTCGGCCCCTCCGGCTGCGGCAAGACCACCATTCTTGGCGCTGTGGCCGGGCTGCTGCGACCGCTGTCGGGTCGCGTTTCACTGAGCGGCCGGGTGCTGCTGGATACCGCCGCCGGCATATGCCTGCCGCCGGAGCAGCGCCGCTGCGGGCTGGTGTTCCAGGAGGCCCGGCTGTTCCCGCATCTCAGCGTGGCGAGCAACCTGCGCTACGGCCTGAACCGCGCGCCGCCAGGCGCGACCGGGCCGGGCTTCGAGGAAGTGGTCGCGCTGCTCGGCCTGGGCGCCTTGCTGGACCGGCGCCCGGCGCGGCTTTCCGGTGGCGAGAAGCAACGCGTCGCGCTCGGCCGCGCCCTGCTGTCCCGCCCGCAACTGCTGTTGATGGACGAGCCCTTGGCGGCGCTGGACGCCGGCCGCCGCGCCGAGGTCCTGCCCTTTCTGGCGCGGCTGTGCGACGCGGCGCGGCTGCCGATCCTCTACGTGACGCATGCCCTGGATGAGGTGGATGCCCTGGCCGACCACCTGGTGCTGTTGCAGGCCGGCCGGGTGCTGGCCGAGGGCAGCGTCGAGGCGCTGGCGCTGCGGACCGACCTGCCCTTGGCCGCGCGGCGCGACGCCGGCGCCGTGCTGGCCTGCACCGTGGCGGCGCATGATACCGCACGTGGGCTGACGCGGCTGAGTTTCCCCGGCGGCACGCTGCTGGTGCCGCTGCGGGCGGAACCCGTGGACAGCCGCATCCGCATCCGGCTGCGCGCCCGCGACGTCGCGGTGGCGACGCAGCCGCCGCAGGGGCTTTCCACCCAGAATATCCTGGCCGCCGAGGTCGTCGGCCTCGGCCCGGCACCCACCCCGCACGAGGCCTTCGTGCGGCTGCGCATCGGGCCGACCGAGTTGCTGTCCCGCATCACCCGGGACAGCGCGGAGCGGTTGGGGCTGGCGCCGGGCCTGGCCGTTTGGGCGGTGCTGAAGGCGGTGACCATCGACCGCGCCCTGGGTGCCGCATGAAGCGCGCCGCCCCCATCGAGGCCGGCAGCCTCAGCCTGCGCATCGACTTCCCGCAGGGCCGCATCGGGCCAGGCAAGATCGCGCTGATGGAAGCGATCGACCGTGAAGGCTCGATCAGCGCCGCCGGCCGCGCGCTGGCCATGAGCTACCGCCGCGCCTGGGACCTGGTGGATACGCTGAACAAGCTGTTGGACGAGCCGGTGGTGGAGGCGGCGACCGGCGGCTATCGCGGCGGCGGCGCCACGCTGACCGATGCCGGGCGCCGGTTGGTGGCGGATTACCGCGCCATTGAGCGCGCCGCACAGCGCGCCGCCGAACCGCGGCTGGAAGCCCTGGCGCGCCGGCTGAAACAGGACTGAGTCTTGCACTGCGCCCTCGGCGCCACCACGCTTGAGGCAACCGAAACGGAGAACGGCGATGAGCAGCACCACCGACTACACGCCGCCCAAGGTCTGGGTGTGGGAAAAGGCCAATGGCGGCCGCTTCGCCAACATCAACCGCCCCATTGCCGGCGCGACGCATGACAAGGACCTGCCGGTCGGCAAGCATCCGTTGCAGTTGTACTCGCTGGCCACGCCGAACGGCCAGAAGGTGACGATCATGCTGGAGGAGTTGCTGGCGCTCGGCCATGCCGGGGCGGAATACGACGCCTGGCTCATCAAGATCGGCGACGGCGACCAATTCGGCAGCGGGTTCGTCGCCGCCAATCCGAACTCGAAGATTCCGGCGCTGGTGGACCACAGCGGCCCCAAGCCGATCCGGGTGTTCGAGAGCGGCGCCATCCTGGTGCATCTGGCGGAAAAGTTCGGCGCCTTCCTGCCAACGGAAACCGCGGCGCGCGCCGAATGTCTTTCGTGGCTGTTCTGGCAGATGGGCAGCGCGCCCTATCTCGGCGGCGGCTTTGGGCACTTCTACGCCTATGCGCCGTTCAAGATGGAATATCCGATCGACCGCTTCGCCATGGAGACGAAGCGGCAGATGGACGTGCTGGACCGCCGCCTGGCCGAGAGCGAGTACCTCGGCGGCAGCGACTACAGCATCGCCGACATGGCGGTATGGCCGTGGTATGGTGGGCTGGCGAAGGGGCTGCTGTATGGCGCCGCCGAGTTCCTCTCGGTGCATGAATACAAGAACGTGCTGCGCTGGGCCGATGCCATCGGCGCACGGCCGGCGGTGAAGCGCGGCCGCATGGTCAACCGGATGCAGGGCGACCCGGCGAGCCAGTTGCACGAGCGCCACGACGCCAGCGACTTCGACACCCGCACGCAGGACAAGCTGGCCGCAGGCGGCTGAGGATGGTGGTGGGCGGTGCCGGTCGGTGCCGCCCGCTGCACTCAATGGAAGGCGTAGGCGTCCATGCGCAGCATGCCGTAGGTGCTGCTGCTGTGCAGCCGCTGGGCCTGCATGGCCTCGCTGCCCGCGCCCAGTGCCACGTAGAATGGCAGCAGATGCTCCTCGGTGGGGTGCTGCTGCGCCGCGAAAGGTGCCTGGTCCCGGTAGGCCAGCAGGTCGGCGCGGCGCCCCTGCATCACCGCCTGGTCCATCCAGTCGCTGAACGCCGTCACATCCGGCGTCTCCGGCGCATCGATCGCCTGGCCACGAAAACGCCGGAGGTCATGTGTCCAACTGCCGGAGCCAATAACCAGCACGCCCTCCCCCCGCAGCGGCCGCAATGCAGCGCCCAGGCGGGCATGATGCGCGGTGCCGAGCGCGCTCTGCACCGAGAGTTGCAGCACCGGGATGTCCGCTTCCGGCCAGGCCAGGATGAGCGGGCACCAGGCGCCGTGGTCCAGGCCGCGCTGGTGGTCGATGCGGCAGGCCATCCCGGCCGCGTCCAGCAGGTCGCCAACCCGTTCCGCCAGCATCGGCGCACCGGGCGCGTGGTAGCGCAGGTCGTAGAGTGGCCGCGGAAAGCCGCTGAAATCGTGGATCGTGGCATTCACCGCCACGGCGTTCACTGTGGGTCGTTGGGTATCCCAATGGGCCGAGGCGACCAGGATGGCCTTGGGCCGCCCGTAGAGGCTGGTGACCGCGGTGCCCAGGCCGGCCAGGAATTCGCTGGCCGGGACCGGCAGCAACGGCAGCATGGGGGAGCCGTGGCTCAGGAAAAGGCTCGGGTGCATGGCGGTGTCTCCCAGCGGGCGTCGTGGGCCTGCGGCGCAACAGCGTAACGCGCACCAAGGCGATGGGCTTACCCGGCAGCCGGATTTTTCGGACGTCTATTGTGCTGCTTGGCGCGCGAAAGCCCATGGCATTCGCGTGGGCAGACAACCTTACCGATGCCCAGACGCCACTGTCACGCCGGACCGGGCTCGCATTGTTGTCCGAGACGCCGATTCACCCTTTTCGGCGATTTCGCCCCGGGCGATCAGGCTATAGGCTGCTGCCTGGCCGCGCCGTTGCTGCTGGAGGACGCCCATGGCTGAAATCGGTGTCGATACTGGCGGCACCTTCACCGACGTGGTGTGCCGCCTGCCCGATGGCCGCCTGCACGTGCTGAAGACGCCATCCACGCGGCAGGACCCTTCCGTCGCCATCCTGCAGGCGCTGGCGCGGTTGCAGCGCGACCACGGCGTGGCGCCAGGCAGCGTCACGCGCTTCAGCCATGGCACCACGGTGGCGACGAATGCGGTGCTGGAACGCAAGGGCGCCACGCTCGGCCTCATCACCACGCAGGGCTTCCGCGACGTGCTGGAGATTGGCCGGCAGCTGCGGCGGGAGCTCTATTCCGCCACGCCCGGCGCCGGGACGCCGGTGTTCCTGGCGCCGCGCCGCCGCCGGATGGAGGTGCCGGAGCGCATGGCCGCCGATGGCAGCGTGCTGCTGCCGCTGGACGAAGCCGCGCTTGCCGCCGCGACGGATGCGCTGGTGGCCCAGGGCTGCACCAGCATCGCCATCTGCTTCCTGTTCAGCTTCCTCAACCCGTCGCATGAGCTCCGCGCGCAGGCCATCATCGCCGCGCGTCATCCCAGCCTGGCCCTGTCACTCTCGCATGCGGTTGACCCCGCCTTCCGCGAATACGAGCGAACCGTCGTCACCGCCTTCGATGGCTATGTGAAGCCGGTGGTGGACCGCTACCTCGGGCGGCTGGAAGCGGGGTTGCACCAGGCTGGCGTGCCGGCGCCGTTGCAGGTGATGCAGTCGCGCGGCGGGCTGGCCGGCACCGCCACGGCGCGGCTGCGGCCCGTGCGGCTGTTCCTGTCCGGCCCCGCCGCCGGCGTCATCGGCGGCCGCATCGTCGGCGCATCGGCGCAGATGCCTGACATCATCACCATCGATGTCGGGGGCACCAGCGCCGACATCGCGCTGATCGCCGCCGGGCGCCCGATGATCCGCCCGGAAGCGCTGATCGCCGGCCACGAGGTGCGCGTGGCGATGGTGGATGTGAACACCATCGGCGCCGGTGGTGGCAGCATCGCGCGTGTCGATACCGGCGGCGCGCTGCGCGTCGGCCCCGATTCCGCCGGCAGCGAGCCAGGCCCGGCCTGCTATGCGCGCGGCGGTGAACTGGCCACCGTCACTGATGCATCGCTGCTGCTCGGCTGGCTCGACCCCGGCTTCTTCGCGGGTGGCGCATTGCGGCTGCGCGAAGACTTGGCGCGGGAGGTGATGCAACGCACCATCGCCACGCCGCTGGGGCTTTCGCTGGAGCAGGCGGCGCTCGGTATTCATCGGGTATTGAACGCGCAGATGGCCGAGGGCATCCGCCGCGTTTCGGTACGCCAGGGCCTGGACCCCCGTGGCTTCGCCCTGCTGCCGCTGGGCGGCGCCGGCGGCCTGCACGCCACGGCGCTGGCACGCGAGTTGGGCATGACCACCGTGGTCGTGCCACGCCTGCCTGGCCTGCTTGCCGCCGCCGGCCTGCTGGCCGCCGCGACCGAACATGAGGTCTCAACGGCGGCACCGGCACCGCTCGCCGCACTGGATGTCGCCGCGGTGCGTGCCACGCTGGATGCGCTGAACCTGCGCGCTGCCGTGCTGATGCAGGCCGATGGCGTGCAGGCCAGCACCATCCTGTGCAGCGCGGACCTTTGCTACATCGGCCAGAGCTACACGCTGGAAGTCAGCCTGGACCCCGCTTGGCCGGACATGGCCGAGCGACTCTACGAAGGCTTCCTGGCCGCGCATGAACGCGCCTATGGCTACGCTGCGCGCGTACCGGCCAAGCTGGTGAACCTGCGAGTCGTGCACGGTGCAGGCGGCGCCGCGACGCTGCCGGAAATGGCACTGGCGCCGGTGCCTGGCCCGGTTGAGAAGTCGCGCCGCCACATCGTCACCGAAGCCACGCCGGATGGCGTACTCGCCACGGTGCTGGACCGCGCGGCGATGCCCGTCGGCCATCGCTTCCAAGGCCCCGCCATCGTCGAGCAGGCCGATACGACAACGCTGGTGGAAGCCGGCTGGAACGCCGAAGTGGATGCCGCCATGAACCTGGTGCTGACGCGATGAGCCTGGACCCAATCACCCTGGAAGTGAGCCGCCATAAGCTGGACGGTATCGCCGACGAGATGCAGCAGACCCTGCTGCGCGCCAGCTTCTCGCCCATTGTAAAGGAAGGGCTGGATGCTTCCGCCGCGTTGTTCACCGCCGAGGGCGAGACGCTGGCGCAGGCCTGCGCCATCCCGATCCACCTGGCCACGCTGGTGCCGGTGCTGCATGCCATGAAACGCTATTTCCCGCCGGAGAAGATGCGCGACGGCGATGCATATCTGATGAACGAACCGTATCTCGGCGGCACGCACCTGCCGGATATCGCGCTGGTGATGCCGGTGTTCCATCATGGCCGGCTCATCGCCTATTCCGCGGCGATGACGCACCACCAGGACATGGGCGGGCTCTCGCCCGGCTCGGTGCCGACCAACGCCACCGAGATCTTTCAGGAAGGCCTGCGCCTGCCGCCGCTGAAGTACCTGGATGCGGGTGTCGAGAACGAGACGCTGGTCGCCATCCTGCGGCTGAATGTGCGCATCCCGGATACGGTGATGGGCGATCTGCGCGCGCAGCTTTCCTGCTGCCTGGTGGGCGCGCGGCGGGTGCGGGAAGTGGCCGATGCGCTGGGCCAGAACCAGGCGCTGTCCATCTTCGGCGAGTTGCTGCAACGGAGCGAGCGACAGACCCTGGCAGCGCTGAACGACCTGCCCGCCGGCACCTACCGCCACGCGGATTACCTGGACAATGACGGCATCGACCTGGAGACGCCGGTGCGGATCGAGGTGGCGGTGACGGTTGCGGCCGGGCGCTTCCATTGCGATTTCACCGGATCTTCCCCGCAGACGCGTGGGCCGTTCAATGCGGTGCGATCGTCGGTGCTGGCCGGCGTGTACTTCGCGCTGCGCGCCATCACCGACCCTGGCATCATGAACAATGGCGGCTGCTACCGCATGGTCACGCTGGACCTGCCGGAAGGCAGCATCGTCAACCCGCGCGCGCCAGGGCCGGTGAATGCCCGTACCGCGACCATCAAGCGCATAGCCGGCACCATTCTCGGCGCGCTGCGAGAGGCCGTTCCGGACCGCGTGCCGGCCGACCCCGCCGGGGAATTGCTGGCGCTGGCCTTTGGTGGCATGGACGACGCCAACCGGCCCTATGTGACCGGCGAATTGGTCACCGGCGGCAGCGGCGCCTCCATGCTGCTGGACGGGGTGGATGTGATCGAGACGGATGCGACCAACTGCATGAACCTGCCGGCCGAAGCGATGGAAATGGAGACGCCGTTCCGCGTGCATCGCGTCGCCCTCCGGGAGGATAGCGGCGGCAATGGCCAGCATCGCGGCGGGCTGGGCCTGGTGAAGGAGTACGAGTTGCTGGCCGCCGAGTGCGTCCTGACGCATCGGGGTGAACGCCATTTCTTCGCGCCCCAGGGCGCCGCAGGTGGCGAGCCTGGCGCCCTGGCGCAGAGTGTGCTGATCCGCGCCGACGGCACGCACGAAAGTATTCCGTCCAAGCGCGTCACCCGGATGAACCGCGGTGACCGTATCCTGATCGAGACCGCCGGCGGCGGCGGCTGGGGACTGCCGGCGTCCCGGGATGCTGCGCGTGCAGCCGAGGATATCGCCGACGGCAAGGTGCGCACATGAGCGGTTTCAGCGCCGTCCGCCTGCTGCGCGAAGCACTGCGCGGGCAGACCGGCTGGGGCCAGCAATGGCGCAGTCCGGACCAGCCACAGGCGGCCTACGATGTCGTCATCATCGGCGGCGGTGGGCATGGCTTGGCCACCGCCTATTATCTGGCGAAGGGGCATCGCGTCGGCCGGATCGCAGTGCTCGAAAAGGGCTGGATCGGCGGCGGCAATACCGGGCGCAACACTACGATCATCCGCAGCAACTACCTGTTTCCCGAAAGCGCCGCGCTGTACGACCACGCCGTGCAGTTGTGGGAAGGCCTGAGCCAGGAGCTGAACTACAATGTCATGTTCAGCCCACGGGGCGTGCTGATGCTGGCGCACAATGTCCACGACGAACAAAGCTTCCGTCGCCACGTCCATGCCAACAGGCTGGCAGGCGTGGACAATGAATGGCTGGATGCCGAGGCGTGCCGCGCCTTCTGCCCGCCACTCGATATCCATCAGCGGCGCTACCCCGTGCTGGGCGGCGCGCTGCAACGGCGCGGCGGTGTGGCGCGGCACGATGCCGTCGCCTGGGGCTACGCGCGCGCGGCCTCGGCGCTCGGCGTCGATATCATCCAGAACTGCGAAGTCACCGGCATTACCCGTGCCAATGACGGCGCTGTTACCGGCCTCAGTACCAGCAAGGGCCAAATCCGTGCCGGCAAGGTCGGCGTTGTCGCCGCCGGCAGCACCAGCCTGGTCATGGCCATGGCGGGGGTGCGGATGCCGCTGGAAAGCTTTCCGTTGCAGGCGCTGGTCAGCGAGCCGGTGAAGCCTGTCTTCCCTTGCGTCGTCATGAGCAACACCGTGCACGCCTACATCAGCCAATCCGACAAGGGCGAACTGGTGATCGGCGCCGGCACCGACCAATATCCCAGCTATTCGCAGGCCGGCGGCGTACATATCCTTAGCCATACGCTGGAAGCGATATGTGAGCTGTTCCCGATGTTCCGTCGCATGCGGATGCTGCGCAGCTGGGGCGGTATCGTGGACACGACATCCGACCGCTCACCGATCATCGGACTGACTCCGGTGCCCGGCTTGTTCGTCAACTGCGGCTGGGGCACCGGCGGCTTCAAGGCAACGCCCGGCAGCGGGCATGTCTTCGCCGCCACCATCGCGCGGGCCGAACCACACCCCATCGCCGCGCCCTTCTCGCTGGGCCGCTTCACCACCGGCCGGCTCATCGATGAGGCCGCCGCTGCGGCGGTGGCGCATTGAGCCGCCCGATGATCGCAGCGACGCAGGCGCGGAGGTCTGAATCGGTCGGCCCCGCCGGAGGCATTGATCCATGCTCCTGATCCATTGCCCATGGTGCGGCGAGCGCGCCGAACTGGAATTCCGCCATTGCGGCGAAGCGCATCTGGCGCGGCCCACCAACCCCGCCACGCTCACCGACGCCGAGTGGGCCGAGTACCTGGCCTTCCGCGACAACCATCGTGGCTGGGTGCGGGAACGCTGGCGCCATGTGCATGGCTGTGGCCGCTTCTTCAACGCGCTGCGCCACACGCTGACTGACCGCTTTGCCGCCAGCTACAAAACGGGCGAAGCCTGGCCGGAGCCGCCGGCATGACCCGTCTCGTTTCCGGTGGCCGCATCGACCGCACGCGCCCGCTGCGCTTCAGCTTCGACGGCCGCGGCTATACCGGTTTCGCCGGCGACACGCTGGCTTCCGCCTTGCTCGCCAACGGCGTGCACCTGGTCGGCCGCAGCTTCAAGTATCATCGGCCGCGCGGCATTCTCTCGGCTGGCGTCGAGGAACCCAACGCGCTGGTGGAGATCGACCGCGGCGCCGGGCGACGCGAGCCGAATGTGCGCGCCACCGTGGTGCCGCTGGTGGAAGGGCTGGTGGCGCGCAGCCAGAACCGCTGGCCATCGCTGCGCTTCGACCTTGCGGCGGTGAACGGCCTTGCCAGCGCCATCCTTGGCGCCGGCTTCTACTACAAGACCTTCCTCGGCCCTGGCCGGGACGCCTGGCACAAGCGGTGGGAACCGCTGATCCGTCGCATGGCGGGCCTCGGCCGCGCACCGGAAGCGCCGGACCCAGATCGCTACGCCAACCGCTACACCCATGCCGAGGTACTGGTGGTGGGCGCGGGTCCTGCCGGCATCGCCGCCGCGTTGCAGGCCGCCGCCAGTGGTGGGCGCGTCATGCTGTGCGACGAGCAGGCCGAGATGGGCGGCAGCCTGCTGGCCGAGCCCGTTGCCTGGCCGCAGCTGGCCGCAGACCTTGCCACGCTCCGCGCCAACCCGCGCGTCACGCTGCTGCCCCGCACCACGGCCTTCTCCTACGGCTTGCAGAACTTCGTCGCGCTGACGCAGGTAGTGGAGGCCGCGGGCGGCCTGCGCGAACGGTTATGGCAGGTGCGGGCGGGGCGCGTAGTACTGGCCACCGGCGCGCTGGAACGGCCCATCCCATTCAGCGGCAATGACCGTCCGGGCGTCATGCTCGCCGACGCCGCACGCCACTACGCGCGGCGCTGGGGCGTGCTGCCCGGCCGCAACGTCGCGGCGCTGGTGGCGCACGACACCGGCTACGCCGCCGCCTTCGCACTGCAGGACGCGGGTGCCGCCATCGCCACGGTGCTGGACATGCGCGCCACCGCGCCGGACGACCTGCTGGCGGAAGCGGCGCAACGCGGCATCCGCGTGTTGCCCGGCCACGGCATCGCCGCCACGCGCGGTAGGCAGCGCATCACCGGCCTGCTCGCCGCACCACGCGGCGCGGATGGCGCGCCGGACGCAACACGCGCCACGCCCATTGCCTGCGACCTGCTGCTGATGGCTGGCGGCTGGACCCCCAGCGTCCATCTGTTCAGCCAGGCCCGTGGCCAGTTGCGTTGGGACGCCGGGCTGGACGCCTTCCTGCCCGACGCGGCGCGCGAGGCCGTCACCTGCGTCGGCGCCTGTGCCGGCGAGGGACTGACGCCCGGCCTACCGGTCACGCAACTCGCGGCAGGCAGCGCGCGGGCGCGAAAGGCCTTCGTCGATCAGCAGAACGACGTCACCACGCGCGACATTGCCCTGGCGGTGCAGGAGGGCTTCCGCAGCATCGAGCATGTGAAGCGCTACACCACCAATGGCATGGCGACCGACCAGGGCAAGACCAGCAACATGCTTGGCCTCGCCGTCGTCGCCGGTGAACTCGGTCGCAGCGTACCGGAGGTGGGGCTGACCACCTTCCGCGCGCCCTATACGCCCATCAGCTTCGGCGCCTTTGCCGGCCGGCATCGCGGCCTGCTGTTCGACCCCATACGCAGCGCGCCGCTGCACGAATGGGCCACGCAGCAGGGTGCGGTGTTCGAGCCTGTGGGCCAGTGGCAACGCGCGCGCTACTTCCCACAAGCTGGCGAGGACATGCACGCCGCAGTCACCCGCGAATGCCTGGCGGTGCGCAACGCCGTCGGCATCTTCGACGCCTCCACCCTCGGCAAGATCGAGGTCACCGGCCCCGATGCCGCGCTGTTCCTGGAACGCTGCTACGTCAATGCCTGGCAGAAGCTCGGCATCGGCCGCTGCCGCTACGGGCTGCTGCTGCGCGAGGACGGCTTCATCCTGGACGACGGCGTGGTCGGCCGCATCGCCGCGGACCGCTTCCACGTCACCACCACCACCGGCGGCGCGGCGCGCGTGCTGCACATGCTGGAGGACTACCGCCAGACCGAGTTCCCCGAACTGCGCGTCTGGCTCACCAGCACTACCGAACACTGGGGCGTCATCGCGCTGCAAGGCCCGCGCGCGCGGGATGTATTGGCGCCACTGGTCGAAGGCCTCGACTGGACCGCTTTCCCGCATATGGCCGTGGCAGAATGCCGGGTTGCCGGCGTTGCCGCGCGGCTGTTCCGCGTCAGCTTCAGCGGCGAACTCGGCTTCGAGGTGAACATCCCTGCCAGCCAGGCGCCCGCGGTCTGGCAGGCCTTGCTGCATGCCGGCGCCGCGCACGGCATCACCCCCTACGGCACCGAGGCGATGCACGTGCTGCGGGCCGAAAAGGGCTTCATCATCGTCGGCCAGGAAACCGATGGCACGGTGACGCCGGATGATGCCGGGCTGACCTGGCTGATCGGCAAGGCGAAGCCTGACTTCATCGGCAAGCGCAGCCTCTCGCGCCCGGAGATGCAGCGCGCCGACCGCCGCCAACTGGTCGGCCTGGTGCCGCGCGATGGCACGACACTGCCCGACGAAGGCGCCCAGCTCATCGCCAGCGCCGGGTCCCGCGTGGCGGAGGGCCATGTCACCTCTGCCTATCGCAGCGCCGCGCTAGGCCACCCGATCGCGCTGGGGTTGCTGGCGAGTGGCCGTGCGCGCCTCGGCGAGACGGTTCTCGCCACCAGCCTGACCGGCCCACCGATCCCGCTGGAAGTCGTCGCGCCCGTGTTCCTCGACCCGAAGGGAGACCGCCTGCGTGGTTGAGCTCCGCGAAATGCCACCGTTGCGCTGTACGCTTCTGCAGGCTGCGGCGGAGGTGGCGGCGACCCTCGGCCATGCGCTGCCGGCGCCCCTGACAGCGACCGGTACCATGCTGTGGCTTGGGCCGGAGGAGTGGCTGCTGCTGGACGAACCCGGCGTGCCGCAAGGCCCCGCCAGCCTGGTCGATGTCTCCGACCGCTACCGCGGACTTGTGCTGCACGGCGCCGGCGCGGCTGAAGCGCTGAACGAGGGCTGCCCGCTGGACCTGGCCGACGCCGCCTTCCCCCCTTCCAGCTGCACCCGCACCCTGTTCGGCAAGGCGGAGATCATCCTGTGGCGACCCGCAGCCAACGAATGGCGCATCCTCGTCGGCCGTTCCTTCGCGCCCTATCTGCTCGCGCTGCTGCGCGAGGTGCTGGACGACCTGCCGCCGGGCTGACCCACACGTGATGGCGCCGCCGCGCGCAACCGCGGGAGGCCGGGTTCCAGCGCCGGCGAGCATGCCCTACCCCCATGGGCATGCAGCGCAGAACCTGGCTCCTCGCCGCCTTGGCCATGGCTGGCCGCCCCGCCTGGGGTGCCACGCCCGCGCCCGTGTCGGACCGACTCGGCGCCCGACGGCTGCATTTGCGCCATGAGGCAACCGGGGCGCGCTTTGGTGGGCCCTATCATAATGGCCTGGTGCCTGACCCCGGCGCGCTCGCCGAGATCTCTGCCGTCCTGGCGGACCACCACACTGGCGCCATACGCGGCTTCGATCCGGCGGCACTGGACGTGCTCTGGCTGGTCACCCGGCGGGCCGGCCTGGCGGGGGAGGTCGCCATCCTCTCCGGCTACCGCACCCCGGCCACCAACGCCCTGGTTGACGGTGCCGGCGACAGCCAGCATCTGCGCGCGGCGGCCGTGGACGTGATGCTGCCGACTGCCAGATTCGCTTCGGTCCTTGACGCCGCAATGCTGCTGGGGCGCGGCGGCGTCGGCAGCTATCCACGCCGCGGCTTCGTCCACCTGGACAGCGGCCCGCCGCGCCATTGGGGAGAGGCCAGCGCGCTCCGGCAAGCCCCCCGCAGAGACCCGCTGGCCCAGATGGCGGAGGCCTGGGCCGCCACGCGCGGTCGCCTGCCGCCGCCATAGCGCAGCGCTGCGGCTCCGCCTACCCTGCGCCGAGGCGCGGAGACCCTCAGCATGCAACGGCTCGAATTCGGTTGGTACCTGCCGACCAGCGGCGACACCACCTGCTATGGCGACCCCGCCTGCCAGGTACCGCCCTCGCTGGAGATGTTCGACCGCGTGATCGGCGCCGCCGAGGCCGCGGGCTTCGAATACTTCCTCATCCCGGTGACCGCCGCCTGCTGGGAAGCCTGGATCACCAGCGCCATGATGCTGGCCCGCCACAGCCGCATCCGCTCCCTCGTTGCCGCCAAGCCCGGCTTCATCAAGCCGACCATGATGGCGAAGATGATCAGCACCTTCGACCAGCTCTCCGGCGGCCGCGTCTGCGTCAACCTCATCGCCGGGCAGAGCGAGGCGGAGTTGCGCGCCGACGGCATCATGACCGCGAAGGAGGACCGCTACGCGCAGATGGAGGAAGACGTGCGGGTGATGAAGGCGCTGTGGAGCGCGACCGGCCCGATCGACTTCGACGGCCGCTTCACCCAGCTGACCAACGCGCAGGTGCACCCGAAGCCGCTGCAACCGGGCGGGCCGCGCTTCTACCTCGGCGGTGGTTCACGCGATGCCTGGGAGGTCTCCGCGCGACATTCAGACGTGCACCTGTTCTGGGGCGACACGCCGGACCGCATTGCCGCGAACATGGTGGAACTTCGCAGCATGGCTGCCCGCCATGGTCGCGGGGAGCATCTGCAATTCGGCATGCGCCTGCAGATGATGTGCCGCGAGACCGAGGACGCAGCCTGGGCCGCCGCGCATGAACTGCTGCGCGGCGCCACCGACGAGCAGACCACGCGGCTGCAACGGAACATCGCCAACAGCGCCGCCAACCAGCGCGTGCAGGAACTGCGCGCGACCCATGGCGACCTGATCGCGCCGCATATGTGGACCGGGGTTTCCAAGGTGCGCGCCGGTGCCGGCATCGTCGTGGTCGGCAACCCCGCGCAATGCGCCGAGACACTGCAACGCTACATCGACCTCGGCTGCACCTCGTTCTGCCTCAGCGGCTACACCCATGACGCCGAGGCCGAGCGCTTCGGCCGCCTGGTGCGCCCGCTGCTGTTGGAGCGCAACGGCCACCGCATGGCGGCCGCCTAGCATTGCGCTGCGCAGCGCCGCCATCCTAGAGTCTGGCAGGCGCTGGCTGTTGTTTGAGCCGCTGCAATCGGACACCGAGGATACCATGGCGCAGGAACCTCTGGCGACCGCAGGCAACTACCTCCACATCTACGACTTCCGCGTGCAGGCGGGGCATGAGGCGGAGTTCATCCGCCTGTTCGAGGCCTTCGACTACGGTGCCGACAACCCGATGCACAAGTCACCGGCGCAGGTGAAGGACGGCGTGCTATGCCGCGACGAAACCGACCCGCAGCGGTTCTTCCTCATCGCCGAATGGGCCAGCGTTGAGGAACACGCGCGCATCCTGCCGGTCCTGAAGGCGATGCAGCCGGAGTTCATCAAGTACATCGAAGGCGGCGCCGCGGCGTTCAAGCCGCGCTACGTCCAGGTGGTGCTTTCCACTCCAGATCACATCCTGAAGGCGGCCGCCAGCTGAGGACAGGCAGCGGGAGCTAGGCCCTGCATCAGACGGGTATCACCAGCAGGGTATCGATCGCCGTGCTGTCCAGCACCACGCGGCGGCACTTGAAGCGCAGCCCCTCCGGCGTGGCGACCACCAGGTCCTCATAGCGACTGAGGTGGTCCCGGTTTGGTGGACAGAAGGCTAAGCTTGGTTCGCTATGAGAAGGACAGCCCCGGATGGTGGGCAAGCGGACGCGATATTCGGCGGACTTCAAGGCGAAGGTGGCGCTGGAGGCGCTGCGGGGTGAGCTGACGGCGG